>DATAYL010000001.1:0-6864 GCA_036272575.1 Bryobacteraceae bacterium
CCTTGCGGCCGCCGAGGTCGAGTTCTGGGCGTCGCCCGATTTCTCCCGCACCTCCATGCCGGCGGGGTTCCCGGATGCGCTTCGGTCGGCCGCCAAGCGGTTCTTGGACGAGTACCGCAGCCAACTGCGGCCATTCGAGGCGGAGTACGAGGTGGCGCCGGGGGTAGTCGTCCGTCGCACCGGCGGCCACACCCCCGGACACAGCGTGGTCCGTCTGGCATCCGGCGGCGACCGGCTGACTTTCGCCGGAGACGCCATTTTCCAAGTCGGGTTCGAGCGTCCCGACTGGCACAACGGCTTCGAACACGACCCCGAGGAGGCGGCCCGCGTCCGGGTCAGTCTTTTGGGGGAGTTGGCTGCGAGCCGCGAGCCGCTCGTGGCAACTCACCTGTCGTTCCCGTCGGTCTGCCATGTGGCGGCCGCCGGCAACGTCTTTCGTTGCGTACCGGCCGTCTGGGACTACTGACCGCTTTGCTGGTTAGGGCTGAACTAGACGAACGCATGCATTTGAACGAACGGATGGCCAGCCGGAAGGGAGGCGATTATGGACGTATATGAGGCAGTCACAAGCCGACGGGCGGTGCGCGGATTCAAAGACGAGCCTGTGTCGAGGGAGGTGCTGGAGCGCGTGGTGTCCGCCGCGGCTTGGGCGCCGTCCGGATCGAACATCCAGCCGTGGAACACCTACGTGCTGACCGGCGCGCCGCTGGCCGAGCTCAAGACGCGCGCCGTCGAGCGGGTGGCCCACGGCGAGCCCTGGGACGAGCGACAGTACGAGATGTACCCGCCCGCGCTGAAGTCCCCGTACGGGGAGCGCCGATCCGCTTTCGGCAAGGAGCGCTACAGCGCGCTCGGCATTGCACGTGATGACTGGGAGGCGCGCCAGCGGGCGGCCATCGCCAACTGGAACTGTTTCGGCGCGCCCGCCGCTTTGTTCTGCTACATCGACCGCGACCTGGGCCGGCCCCAATGGGCCGACGTCGGCATGTATCTGCAGACCGTCATGCTGTTGCTCCGCGCCGAAGGGCTGCACAGCTGCCCGCAGATGGCGTGGTCGCAGGTTCGTGAGACGGTCGCCGAGATCGTGTCACCCCCGGATGGGCTAATCCTCTTCTGCGGCATGTCGATCGGATACGAGGATCCCACGGTGAGATACATCCGTACGGGCCGCGCCCCGCTAGATGAGACGGTCAGGTTCGTCGACGGTTAGTTACTCGCTTCCGGGAGCGCGGGGCCATTCAAGGGTGTCGACCGGTCATGGGAGTCGCAACGGGATCTAACCACAAGTAGTATGGAACACCGTATGAATCAACGCGCCACGTTAGCTCAAAATCATTGCCCATTTCCTTTGCGAAGGAGAGCGGCCATCGACGCACCGCTTGGCCCTGCAAGATATGCTCGGATATTTCCCGAGCTTCCTTCGCTTGAGGCCGATGAGCAATTCCTACATGCGCTCGGCCGCGCGGGCGGTTATTGCGATTGCGGAGACGTCGATGATTCCGCTGACAGTCTGAGTGAAACCGCAGCCGGCTGGCCGATCTTCGGCCAATTTGTGGCTCACGATATTACGGCCGATCGCTCGATTTTGCACGCGCATACCGATACGACCGAATTGCGCAATGCTCGCAGCCCGCAACTCAACCTTGAGTGCCTGTACGGTGACGGACCGATCGGCCATCCGTTCCTCTACCAGCGTGAGGACGCAGCGAAGTTCCTGCTTGGTTTGGACGGAATGGATCTGCAACGAAACGCAGAGGGCATTGCGCTGATCGGCGACCCGCGCAATGATTCGCACTTGCTAATGTCGCAACTGCATCTCGCCATGCTCAAAGCTCACAACGCGTTTGTCGATGAAGCGCGACTTGCGGGAGTAGCGAACGCGTTCGATGAAGCCGCCCGGCAGTTACGGTGGCATTATCAATGGCTCGTTCTGAACGAGCTTCTGCCTACGCTCGTCGGACAGACGCTTACAGACCAAGTGCTTCGGGAAGGCCCGCGGTGGTTTCGCCCTGCGCCTGGCGGATTCATACCGCTCGAGTTTGCCGACGCTGCCTATCGGTACGGCCACTCTCAGATTCGTCACCGCTACCAATTGAACCTGCACACTGATCCCGTGCCGCTCTTTCCTGACCTACTCGGATTCCGTGCAGTACCGCGTCAGCGCACGGTCGACTGGAAGCTGTTCTTCGAAGCGCCCGGTTCGCCACCGGCACAGCGGTGCAAGAAAATCGACGCAAAGCTGGTGCGGGCACTCATGCAATTGCCGTTGGCCATCACCGGCGAGTGCGAGGTTGAGGACTATCATTCTCTCGCTTTGCGTGATCTACAGCGCGGCCAAGGTGTCGGGTTACCATCTGGCGAGGCGGTGGCTCGTCACATCGGTATCGACCCTCTCTCCGTGGAGCAGATTGGCGTCGCTTCCATGGGCTGGCATGACGAGACTCCCTTGTGGTACTACATTCTGCGCGAAGCCGACACGTGTACAGGCGGTCATGGTCTTGGTCCCGTTGGTGGGCGGATCGTTACAGAGGTGCTGGTTGGGCTCATTGTCACGGATCCGACATCGTTTCGTCGGAGCAACCAGGAATGGCGGCCTCGAAAAACACTTATCGAGCTGCTGACCTTCTAACGGCACTCACCATCGTCGTCAAGTTGCAGGTCTTGTACTTGCTGGCCGCGATCAGCGGCTCACGGCAGACCGGGGTACCTCCGTTGCACCCTTAGGGTTTTGTCACACCACGTCGGTGAAATGGGAAGAGAAAAGCTGAAGTAGCCCGGTGTAGCCGGGTATTGAGGTCTTAATCATTTGAGCGCCGTTGCCTGCTCGATTCGAATGGTTCTTTCCAACGCCGCACTAGGGCTGCGATCCATGTAGCGGAATTTTCAAGGTGGAATCCTGTTCCGTGCGACCCTTCTGTTGAAGCTGAAGGGCTGCCACCTGAATAAGCATCCGTACATAGCTTTCCTCTACGCCGAGTATTTGCGCACACAGGGCTGTTGAATAGCCCAGCAGCATTCGCAAAACAAAACAGATACGCGGAAAACGGTCGATCTGAATGACCGGCAGAAGCCCGGGCTGAAGCATTGATCGAGTCGCTGAGTTCGCCGAGGAAGACAGCTGCGACGTTTCAAGACTCCGCACGACGACAGCTTTTTCCCACGCGGCCAGGTTTCGCTGTTCGGGAGGGCTCGAGATGTCGAGGGAATCAATACCCTCAGCTACAGCCGCCTCTGCCGCAGTCGCATCGGCCGTTAGAAGCAGAGCCGTTTGAAAGACGACCTTGCAGTTTGCCTTGAAAAAGTCTCTCCATCCCTGCTCACATTTTCTTGTATTCGACTGGATTGGCATTTCGATTTCGTCCACCGGTTGCATCTTCCCTTCTTTTCTTTAGCTCCGCCCCGCCGCGTATCTGTTCTGGCCGTCTCTCAAGCAGCCTCGTATCGGGCCACCCGATAGGCCTACCCTCTGCTGCGACGGCCCGGCTAATGGAAGAGCAGGGCCGTGCTTCGCGTCCGACTACCTCGAGGACATCGCCGGGCTCAGCCAGTCTTCGAAATGCGTCTCTCCCAGTTGCGCGGCATCTCTTGGAATGAGCGTGGTGTCACTCACCCTAATGCCGTAGTAGCGTGCTTGCGGGTCGGCAACTACCTCGCGAGGGTCCTTCCATGCTGCAAGAGCTCGCCGGACCAGTTCATCCATATGAAACTTCTCTGGGCCACCTATCTCAACGGTGCCCTTCAGAGGTGAGCCCAGCGCGACTCGGCACACGCCACTGGCGACATCGTCAGCAGCCATTGGCTGGATGAGTGCAGATGGCAAGTGTACCGTCTTACCCTCGGTGGAAAAATCGGCGATGCCTTTGATGAACTCAAAGAACTGCGTCGCGCGAACGATTGAGTAGGGAATTGAGGAGTTTTTGATCAAACTTTCCTGAGAGATTTTCGCTCGGAAATAGCCGCTTTCGAGCATACGCTCCGATCCCACAACAGACAATGCGAGGTGATGTCCCACGCCTGCGACCGCTTCATAGGCGAGGAGGTTACGGCTCGATGTATCGAAGAATTTCATCACCGCGTTATCCTCCCATGAAGGCGCGTTTGATACGTCAACGACCACCGACGCGCCTTTTAAGGCCTCCGCTAGCCCCTCACCGGTAAGTGTATTGACCCCCGTACTAGGCGCGGCAGCAACAGCCTCGTGGCCCTTTGCCCTCAGCTTTTCGACGACCTTTGAGCCGATAAGCCCGGTTCCACCAATCACAACAACCTTCATACCCATGACGAACCTCCTTTGTTCGCTGCTTCTCGCTTTTGTTTGTTTGTCTAATGTAGCTGGCGCAAAGACTGTGGACTTCTTGTGCCAACAAGAATCATTCAGCAATGGCCACTGCGGCGGTTTTCAGACCTGCCCTGGGCACCGGTGAAAATTGAAATCAGGCCGGCGACTGATTGGAGTGCACGCGGCTGACCAATAGAGCATCCAACTTAAGAATCTTGGGTGATCATCGCGGGGACAAACACTTAGCAGTGATCTGTCGATAGACCAACTGATAAAGTCAGACGCTATTTCGTGAACCATGCCCGCTATCGCCCGTCACTGGCGACATACCGTGAGTTCCTAACCCTTGAAGGCGAGACTCTACAAACGCGCAACGCGTTCATCCGTGACACGTGAAGGGCGGAACTTTGCATTGGAACCGAGTGAACCGTGCGAGCCTTGTACTTCGACCACGCGTTCGCGAACGGCGAAACGACGTCGCGGTGCAGCGGACCTATAAAACAGCGTGGGTCGCGCGACGAATCCCTAGCCTGTTCATCAGACTCCGAAGCGTGTTGGGATGGACGTTGAGGATGGCTCCCGCACCGTTGGGTCCGCTGATCACCCAGCCGGTTCTCTTGAGCACCCGCATAATATGCCGGCGTTGTATGTCATCGAGTGAATCCGTCGACTCCGGCCCCGGCATAGGTCCCGATTCTATTTTCGTCCCGGATTTCTCAACCGGTAGAAGATCCGCTCCGAGTTTGAGCACAGACCCCGTAGATGTCTGTGCGGTCAAAAGGGGATTCGGAAGCACTCCGTTGTCCGACCGGATCACGGCGCGTTCAACCAGGTTCTGCACTTCCCGGACATTACCAGGCCAATCGTACGTAGAGAACGCATTCATTGTTGTTTCTGGTATCTGCTCAATGCGCTTTCCTATGCGCCTGGACAATACGTCTACGAAGTGCAGGACCAGCTGACGTATATCGTCCCGGCGGTCGCGCAGGGGCGGTATGAGGACGGGAAATACGTTCAGCCGATAGTAGAGATCGCCGCGGAATTCGTTGCGTGCGACCATGTGGGCCAGGTCGCAATGGGTGGCGGCCACCAGACGGACGTTGATGCGATGTGTACGGCCGCTTCCCAGCCGCTCGAACTCTTGTTCCTGCAAAACCCGCAACAGTTTCGGTTGCAGGCCAAGCGGTAAATCTCCGATTTCGTCAAGGAAGAGAGTGCCCGTATCTGCCATTTCGAAGCGCCCCGCTTTTTGTGCTATGGCCCCGGTAAAGGCACCTTTCTCGTGTCCGAACAATTCACTTTCCAAAAGATCGAAGGGGATCGCAGCGCAGTTAAGCTTCACGAATGGGCGGCCGCACCGCGGGCTGAGGTTGTGAATTGCGCGAGCGATCAACTCCTTGCCCGTGCCAGTTTCTCCGAGGACCAGAACGGTGGAATCTGTGGGCGCCACCCGCTCCACTTCGACAAGCACAGACTCTAGAGCAAGGCTGCTGCCGACGATGTGGTCGAATTGGTGGTCTTTTTCGTCCTGTTCAGCTGACCGAAGTCTGTCGACTGAGCCCATAAATACCTCTACTATGAA
Source organism: Bryobacteraceae bacterium (assembly GCA_036272575.1). Lineage (GTDB taxonomy): Bacteria > Acidobacteriota > Terriglobia > Bryobacterales > Bryobacteraceae > Bog-105. The sequence continues at coordinate 5,862 of DATAYL010000001.1, forward strand.
TAGAAAGTGCCAGTAGTGTTGAATTAAGCCCTCAGGTTTCGAGCGCCACTCGAACGGCCTCAATCAAATTTTCTCCGTCAAATGGCTTCATGAGAAATTTCACTGCACCGGCTCGCATCGCCTGCAATCGCATTTTCTCGTCGCCGTGCGCGGTCATGAAAATGGTCGGGATCGTGTAATGATCCGAGATCAACTGCGCCTGGAGATCCAGTCCTGATATCCCAGGCATGCGGATATCGGCGATCAGACAGCCAGTTTCCTGTGGCCGGCCAGAGCTCAAGAAATCCTCAGCGGAGGCGAATGATTCCACCGAAAAACCCGCCGACTTCAGCAAACGCTGCACGGCGAGCCGATAGGATTCGTCATCTTCGACAATGGCAACCATTTTCGTCTTCCTCTCGCTAGCCATCTAAGTAAGGATTGATCCGCTCTCCTCCGAAAGCAATTATCGTTTGTAATAGCTGAGCCTATAGGTATGTATAAGGGGTTCGTTACACGGGCGGAGTTGTGAGACCTCGTCAGCGTCCTTTACTAGTCACGATCAAAGCTTAAGCTTTTCTGCCATTCTTCCCAGCTCAGCGGGTGAATTAGCCTGCATCTTGCGCATGACTTGGCCACGATGGACCGTTGCGGTAATTTCGCTCGTTCCCAATGTCGAGGCGATCTGTTTCGTAAGCATGCCGGAAACCATGAGACGCATCACCTCGCGCTCACGCGTAGTTAAGTTCGCATATCGCTCTTTCAATTGCGCAACCTCATTCTGCTCTTGCCTGGTCTCGCTGTTCCTTTTCAGGGCATGCTGAATCGCATCAATGAGATCCTGATCCCGGAAAGGCTTTGTTAGAAATTCCACCGCGCCAGACTTCATCGCTTTGACAGTCATCGGGATGTCTCCATGGCCAGTGATAAAGATGATGGGGATCTGGGCGCCCATCTCGTTCAGCTTGGATTGCAGCTCTAATCCACTCATTCCCGGAAGTCGCACATCCAGCAGAAGGCAACT
>DATAYL010000002.1:0-5055 GCA_036272575.1 Bryobacteraceae bacterium
ACGGCAAACGCACGACTACGAGCGGCATGGAACCACCACCTTGTTTGCCGCCTTGAATGTTCTCGAAGGAACTGTTATCGGCGAGTGCCAGCCGAGGCACCGGCATCAGGAGTTCCTGCAGTTTCTCAGCCGGATTGATCAATCAGTCGATCCCGGCTTGGAGATCCATCTCGTGCTGGATAATTACGGCAATTGACGTTAGCGTCCTTTATCGTTCACCAGTGGATTGGGAAGGGGCAAGGTGGTGCCACATATCCGACATGCGCGTTTAACGGCAACTTGACATGAACGATTCAGTTCAGTCAGGTCAATATCCGGGCAAACCCAAAACACTGTACACCGGGATGCCGCCGGTCTAACAGGCAGCGCTGGCTGCATAAACAAGATCAGATTTACTTCGAGGTTCCCAGAACGTCTACTTATCGCGTTCAGCCAAGTTTGCTCCACATTCCCATTTTCTTCTTGACAAGTTGCCTTTCACCTGTTTACTCTATGCGTGTAGCAAACAACCTATGACGGACAATGCCACTCGCGATCTATTTCCCGGCGCGCTCGAAATGATGATTCTCGAGTCGCTGCGCCGTCAACCCTCCCACGGCTATGCGCTTGTGCAGCAAATTCAGCAGCGATCGAAGAATTTATTACAGGTGGAAGAGGGGTCGCTCTATCCAGCGCTGCAGAGATTGCTGAAAGCAAAGCTGGTGAAGGCACAGTGGGGTGTTTCCCCTGCCAACCGGAGGGTGAGAACCTACAGCATTACAAATTCGGGTTTGCGCCGGCTGGACGAGCAGATTTCCAGTTTCGAACGAATGTTTGAAGGCATCGCATTGGTCCTGAATCTGAGCAAGAATACAACAGACTGACGAGTCAGCCAATTGGAGGTTCCGATGAATTGGATACCGAACATCTTCCGGCGCGGCAAGCCGTATGACGATCTCAGCGAGGAGATCCGCCTGCACATTGAAGAGCGCGCGGAGCAGTTGATACGCGAAGGAGCGAGTGTGGAGGAAGCGCAACGGAAGGCGCGCGTGGCCTTCGGGAACCGCACTGTGCTGGAAGAGCGAAGTCGCGAGGTGTGGCGGTGGCCGACGCTCGAATCGATCTGGGCGGATGTGCGATTCGCACTGCGCCAATTGCGCAAGTCTCCCAGCTTCACAATCACTGCCGTTTTGATGCTGATGCTGGCCATCGGCGCCAACGCAGTCGTCTTCGGCGTACTGAATGCGTTCATCCTGCGTCCGCTAAATGTCCCTGAGGCAGAGAGCCTTTTCATCATCCAACATGGGAGCGACTCGTATCCCGATTATCTCGATCTCCGTGAGCGCAATCGCAGTTTCGACGATGTGGCTGTTTTTGCCATCCGCCAGTCAGGGCTGGATAGGGGCAACGATCCATCCAATGTCTGGCAGTACGAAACCAGCGGAAACTACTTCGACGTATTGCGCATTCAGCCGTATATTGGCCGTTTCTTCCACGCGTCCGATGAGCACGGCCCAAACAGCGCGCCCTATGCCGTGCTCTCCTACGCATATTGGCACGGGCATTTTCAGGACGATCGCACCGTAGTGGGCCGCGTTGTTCGGCTCAACAAGCATCCATTCACCATTCTCGGCGTGGCGTCCCCAGGATTTCAGGGGACCATCTTGTTTTTCGCTCCGGATATCTTCGTACCCATCGTGAACCACGACCAGTTATCAGGCGAAAGAATCTTGAACGCGCGCGAGAGCCATTGGATGTTTGAGATGGTGGGGCATCTGAAGCCGGGAGTCACTCCGGCGCAAGCCACTGCCGATCTGAAGTCCGTGGATTCGTATCTGAAAAGAAGCTATCCCAAAGAAGAAAGTAATGAGCCTTATACGTTGGCGCGGCCTGGTCTTCATGGCGACTATTTGAACGGGCCAGCGCGGGCTTTTCTCACCGGGTTGATGCTTCTTTCGGGCTTGATACTGCTGGCGGCTTGCGCCAACATAGGCAGCCTGTTTGCGGCGCGGTTCGCCGACCGTTCTCGCGAAGTTGCCTTACGCTTGGCTCTTGGTTCGAGCCGCAGTCGCATTTTGCGCCAGTTGTTCACCGAATCCGTGCTGCTTTCGCTCGCTGGAGGCGTAGCGGGACTAGTGGCAAGCATTCTGCTTTTACGCCGGTTGAGCTTGTGGCAGCCATTTTCGCGATTCCCTCTTCATGTGCCGGTAAGTGCGGATGCAAGCGTTTATTTAGTAGCTCTGGTCCTGGCGTTGGTCGGCGGAGTTTTATTGGGAATCGTTCCGGTACACCAGATTCTCCGGGCTAATCCGTACGAGATCATCAAAGCGGGATCGACAGGCGCGTTCGGACGCCGGATTGCCGTGAGAGACCTATCGCTTGTCGTCCAAATTGCGATCTGTGCCGTGCTGGTAACTTCATCGCTGGTTGCTGTGCGTGGACTCATGCGCTCCCTGCACAGCAACTTCGGTTTTGAGCCGCGAAACGCGATGTTGGCAGATACCGATCTAGCGACAGCAGGCTACAGCGGCGAAAAAGTACCCGCAATGCAACGGCGCATGATCGATGCCATACAGGCGATTCCCGGGGTAGATTCCGTAGGATCGGTGAATTGGCCGCCGTTAGAACTTCCCGGTGGTTGGCAAGGGATGGTCTATAAGGACACAACCACGGATCTGAGCCCATTGAATGCAGCGGCCAATCCTTATTTGTACAACATAACTCCAGACTACTTCCGCGCGTCTGGGACACCTTTATTGGCGGGCAGAGCCTTCACCTGGCATGACGACACAAACGCCCCGCGCGTAGCAGTAGTGAACCGGGAGTTCGCAAGCAAGATACTGGGTTCCATACCGGACGCTACCGGGCGCTATTTCAAGATGCATGATGGAACGCGCGTGAGAGTGGTGGGTCTGGTCGAAGACGGAAAATATAAGAACCTTACCGAAGAGCAACAGCCCGCGATGTTCCTCCCTCTGCTGCAGTCGCCGGCTAGTTGGACATGGCTGGTGGTGCGGTCGAGCCGCGATTCGCAGCAACTTGCCGCTGCTATGAGAAGGGTGTTCCGGGATATCGACCCTGGGGTGGTTCTGGCGATTCGTCCGTGGAGCACAGAACTGGGTGGAATTTTATTCCCCTCGCGCATGGCGACACTATCGCTTGGCGTACTGGGCCTGATAGGCGGCATGCTGTCGACCACCGGCATCTTCGGAATGGCTGCATACTCGGTGAGCAAGCGGCTCAAGGAGTTGGGACTTCGCGTGGCTCTCGGCGCGCAACGCAAGGAAGTGTTGCAGGCCGCGCTGGGACGTGCGTTCAAACTGTTGGCGATCGGTTCGGGGGTGGGCTTGGTTCTGGGTTTGCTTGCGACGAAGGTGCTGGCTTTTATTGTCTATCAAGCTACGCCGCGCGATCCCTTGGTCCTGGCTGGGGTGGTTCTGGTAATGACTGCGCTCGGATTGCTGGCCACGTGGATTCCGGCGCAGCGTGCGCTGTCCGTCGATCCCCTGGTCCTGTTGCGAGAGCAGTGACTTACTACATTGCACAGGTGAGCGAGAACCGCGGTCACCACACCATTCGTGCTATGCGCAAGCCACGCCGGTTCGTTGTGGTTCTCGCAAACCTCGGAAGTGTCTATCGGAGGGATTGTCCTTCATCTGTCGCTTCCATGGACCCAACAATTTCACCGCTGTTCGAGGTATCGTTGCATCGTTTCGAAGCCGAGTGGCGCTGCAGTCAAAGATCCTTGCTCTCGGCCACCAACTCGGAGTTTTGCAACGATGTTTGAAGCGTCAGGAGTTGGTGCCTGCTGATCGAGTGCCGTAGGTCTGGCTGTCGTCACTTTGGAAGACTGGCGCGCTTGTTTCTGCATCGTCAAAACATCAGCGAGGTTGTTTGTCCAGGCCGGGCAAAGTACTCCCCATAAACGCACTTCAGTTCTGAAACCCACTTGGACGAGAAGTCGCCAACCCGTCCCGATGGCCTCTCTGCCACGTACCAGAACAGTCAAAGTGAAGAGATGCGCGTTTTACGTCAAAGTGATTGCTCTACCCTTCCGGACTAGAACGAAGCCGCTGGCGCGGCGGACGCCTGCGGCGTGATCAGTTTTGGACGAGGGTGCTGATCGGATAAGTTCGCTCACAGAGAAAGGAGGTCTCTGTGACCAAACTCATTCAGCGGATGCGAGAAGAGCTCGTACGCCGCAACTTTGCCGAATCGACCATGCGTACCTATTTGCAAGTGGTCGAAGATTTCAGGCGCTACTCGCCGACGCGCTGGGACCAAGTTGTTGCTCCACACTTCCGGACTTGAACGAAGCCGCTGGCGCGGCGGACGCCCGAGGCGTAATCGCATTTGGAGCAAGAGGCGGCGGCGCTACTGAGCTAGCTTCGGTCACAGGGAGAAAGGAGTCTCTGTGACGAAACTCATCCAGCGGATGCGCGAAGAGCTCGTGCGCCGCAACTTTGCCGAATCGACCATGCGTACCTATTTGCAAGTGGTCGAAGATTTCAGGCGCTACTCGCCGACGCGGTTGGACCAACGCGGGCCGGATGATATTCGCCGCTATCAAGTCCACTTGTTGGAAGAAAGAAAGCTCGGCGTGAACACCGTCGTCAGCCACATTGCGGCGCTGCGGTTTTTCTACGTGAAGACCCTCAAACGGCCGGCGATGAAGCAGGATCTTCCGTATCCGAATCGGCAGAGACTCCGGCTGCCGACGATTTTGACACAGGAAGAAGTGTCCCGGCTGATCGATTCGGCACGCAACCTGTTTCATTACGCCATGCTGTTGACGATGTATTCGGCGGGACTGCGACGAAGCGAGTTGTGCAAGCTGAAGGTGAGCAACATCGATAGCGGCCGGATGGTCATTCGCGTCGAGCGTGGCAAAGGCGGTGTGGACCGTGAAGTCCCGCTCAATCCAAAGCTGCTCACAACCTTGCGCGAATACTGGGCGTTGGATGCGCCCCAAGACCTATGTGTTCCCCGGCACCCGCAACGGCTGGCGTGCCGACAAACCGATTACGCCCAAGGTATATGCTCGAAGAGGGCGCGGACCTGCGAACCATTCAGGTA
>DATAYL010000003.1:0-61398 GCA_036272575.1 Bryobacteraceae bacterium
CGAGGCAATCACGCCGACCGCCGCGCCGGCCGCTGTCCACTTTATCGAGTGCGCCAACATCATGCGCGCAATCCCGGCGGGTGTTGCTCCCAGCGACATGCGAATGCCAATCTCCTGCGTGCACTGCGTCACCAGATAGGCGATCGTGCCATAGAGCCCGATCGCCGCCAACAACAAACCAGCCGCTGCGAATGAGATTAGCAGCAACGCGTCGAAACGTGGTCCTTCCGCGAGTTCGCTCAACCGGCTGCGCATCGTCTGGAACTGCAGCGGCAGAGTGCCATCTATTGCAGCAATTTTCTGCCTCACAAGACCACGAAGCGTGTCGGCCGATATTGCGCTTCGAAACAATAGACTGAGTGTCCGTTGCGCTACCGCTCCAGTCCCGTTTACATAAACGTCATCAGGAATGTGCGCGCGCAGTACGTAATATTCGGGGTTGCTGGCCCCCGCGAGTCCCGAGTTCTTCACATCCGGCGCTACGCCAACTATCTCGGCGCCGGACTGCAAGTGCTGACCCACCGCATTCTGCGCGCCGAACAAACGCCTCGCAAGCGACTGGCTAACAATGTAAGGAGTTACCTTGCGATCCCGCTCGTCTTCTCGGAAAGCCCGTCCTTCGAGCAACGGGATGCGAAGCACGTCAAAATAACCTGGCGAAACGTAACGCCAGGTAATCAGTCCCCCGGTGCCATCGGTCCGTTTCGGCTGTCCTCGCACTGCAAGCGCAGATAACGGACGCGAACGCTCCCAACCGCCTGGCGGAAGGGAATCGCTGAGCCCTAAGGCGCGCATACCCGGAATACTTCCTAGTTGCTGCTCGATCAGGTTGAAAAACGCAATCCGCTCCTCCGGTGTCTTGTAGCGGCTGGCGGGAAGCACAAGCTGAGCGGTCAGAACATGTTCGGGTTGCATGCCGAGCGACTGTGTTTCAAGATTCCACAAGCTCCGCACTAGCAGGCCCGCTGCCGCGACCAACACCATGGAAACCGCAATTTGCGCCGCTACCAGCGCGTTCTTGAAAAAAGTGGAGGAACGTGGAGACACGCTGCGCGCGCTGCCGAGGGTTTCGGCACGCGGTTGTTGCACGGCGGGCGCTAAGCCAAAAACCAGCCCCGTAGCGAGCGATAGCAGCAACGAGACCACCAGAACTCGGCCATCGAGCGAGGCATTCTCCAGATGAGGCAGGCTATGCGGCGCCGCCCTCACTAACACGCGCAGAATTATCGCCGCTAATGCGCACCCAGTCACGCAGCCGGCCAGTGCCAGCAATAGGCTTTCCGTCAGCATCTGGCGAATCAACCGCGCGCGGCTGATTCCAAGCGCTGCACGCACGGCAAGTTCAGCCTGCCGGCTTGCGCTTCTCGCCAACAGTAGATTGGCCACGTTGGCGGCCGCAATGAGCAGCACCGCCAGTGCCGCGCCAAACAAAGTCCAGGACGCCACCGCCGCGCTTCCCATTTGCCGATCTCGTAGCGAGCGAACACGAAATTGCACTTCCTTGCGAAACGGCGGAGGCACATAAGACAGCATCCGAGCAAACCTTCCGGCAAGTTGTGCGCGGGCGCCCTCAATTGTTACTCCGTCTTTGAGCCGGCCAATCACGCGCAGAACGCGAGTGGCATTGTGTTGCCAGCCAGCGGGGAGAACAATGTCAGGCGTGAGCAGCTCGGCCTGTTGCAAGGTCGGCAGTTCAAAAGAAGCAGGGAGCACACCGGCGATACGAGCCGGCGCGCCATCGAGCATGAGGGATTTACCGGCAATCTGAGGATCGGCCCCAAACCGGCCTTTCCACACACCGTAGCTGAGCATGACCTTACGCGGCGCCCCTGGCTGAACATCCGCAAACGTGAAGCCGTCCCCGAGTATCGGACGCACTCCCAGCACGGCGAGAAAGTTTGCGCCTACCTCCGCGCACCGCTCGCGCACTGGATTCCCTCCAGTGAGATCGCAGTCATTCACGCCGCTCCAATGAGCGATCGATCGAAACGGCGAATTCGCTTCCGTGACATCTTTGAAATCGGCCGCAAACAGAAACTCGCCATCATCTACCACTTTGGCCAGCATGCCGAACGAGACCAGCTGCGTTTCTGCGCGATACGGCAGGCTGCGGAACAAAATACGGTCTACCACGCTGAAAACAGCCGCCGTTGCGCCCACACCCAGCGCTATGGCTATGAGCGCCGTCGCGGTAAATCCTGGCGAGCGTCGATAAGTGCGCAGAGCAAAACGTATATCTTGCGCTAGGGAGTCAAAGAAGAGATGCATGCGGTTCACAGCCCATTGAGCAGCTTACTACATAGCCGCTATTCCGCTCGCAGAGTGATCGCAGGATCCACCCGCGCCGCGCGCCACGCTGGTAGCCAACAGGCGATCAATCCCACCGCGGCCAGCAGCGCAATCACGCCCGCGTACGTAACCGGATCGAGTCGCGAAACGCCAAACAGCAGCGTGACCAAGGCTTCGGTTGCAATCGCAGCGCCCACCAGCCCTAGAACGACGCCCATACCAGTGAGCGTCAACCCCTGCCGAACCACCAGAGCAAGAATGTTCCCGCGCGATGCCCCAAGCGCCGCGCGCACTCCAATCTCGCGCATGCGTTCCGTCACACTACCTGACAGAACGCCATAAATGCCGGTGGCCGCCAGCACTAGTGCGACCAAGGCAAATGCCTCGAATAGACTCAATGCGAAGCGCCGTTGGGCGACGGACGTGGCGAGTAGTTGATCCATCATGGCCACTTGCACGATCGGCTGATCCTTGTCTACTGACCAGATCGCCTTCTTAATGGCGGAGACATGCGAGGCCGCGTCATCGCGCGTGCGCACCACCAGTGACATCACTTCATCCGCGAACCACGATTGGGCAGCGGTGAGATACACTGCATCCGGTTCGTTGATCTCGAGCGACATCTGCTTCACGTCGCCCACTACGCCGGCGACGATGTACCATGGCCTGTCGAGCGGTCCGACGTGAACGCGCTTGCCGATCGGATCTTCATCACCAAACTCGCGCCTGGCCAGCGACTGGCTGATCAGCACGACCGGGAGTGCGCCCGCTACATCGTGCTCGTTTAGCAAGCGCCCGCGTAATAGCGGGATCCGCATAGCTTCGCAGTAGCCCGGCGTCACCACGTAGCGATACACGTCATAGCTGCGCTTATCCTCAAAATTCGCCCCATAGACGCCAAGCTGATAACCACTCAGCGGCAAAAGACTAGTGAACGCTGCCGCCGTAACGCCGGGCATACGGCGCACCTCGTCACGCGCCGCCATAAAGAATCTTTGCCGTGCCTCGCCGCGGTCGAAGCGGTGACCGGATGTTTGCACCTGCATTGTGAGCAGGTGCGCGGAATCAAAGCCCGGAGGTACTCCGAACAGCCGCTCCAGACTGCGCAATAGCAGTCCCGCGCTCACCAGCAACATCAACGCCAGCGCGACTTCCGCTACAACCAGTATCCGGCGGGTTGCCTGATGACCGCCGGCCGTCCGCCGCGAGCTTTGCTGTAATCCGGCATGCAGATCGTCGCGCGAGGCAGCCAACGGCGGAATCAGCCCAACCGCCAATCCGGCAAGCGTAGTGACCGCAAATGCGAAGGCGAATACGGCTCCATCAATATGGATCGCGCTCAACCGCGGCAGTTCCGGCGGACTGAGCACCATCAGCGCCCGCACACCAAGCCCCGCCACCGCCATCCCGCATACGCCTCCAACCAGCGCCAGGAGCATGGTCTCCGTGAGTAGTTGCCGGATCATCTGCATACGTCCGGCTCCCAGCGCGGCGCGCATCGCAAATTCGCCACGCCGCTGCGCTCCCCGCGCCAATAGCAGATTCGTCACGTTCACGCAGGCGATCAGCAGCAGCAGAAGCACCGCGCCGCTCACCGCAAGCAGCGCCGGCTTGATGTCGCGCGTAACTTCGTCCTGCATCGCATTAGCGATGAACCCCTGGTCGAGCGACGCCCAACGCGGCCTCGGAAACTCCGCCACTGGAGCGTGCGCGATCACGTTGAGCTCGCGTCGCGCCGCATCCTTATCGATACCTGGCCGCAACCGCCCAATCATGCGCAGGTGATGCCCCCACTCTTTCGTGTCCTGATCCGCAATATGCGATGTGTCGTATTGCAGAGTTGACCACATCTCCGCCGAAGGAGCAAGCACACTTTCGAATCCGCGCGGCATAATACCGATCACTTCATAGCTGTCGCCGTCGAGCGTAATTGGATGCCCGATGATGGTTCGATCGCCGCCGAAACGTTGCCGCCACAATCCGTCACTAAGAATCACCACGTGCGGACCATGAAAGCGATCGTCGGACGCACGAAAGTCCCGCCCCAACACCGGCGCGACACCTAGCACGCGAAAATAGTTCGCGCTGACACTTTGCCCCTCGAATCGTTCTGGTTGAGCCGGTCCGGTCATGGCCGGCTGCCATGATTCCATCACCGCCATAACCTTGAAGGAACGGCTCCGCTCCGCCACTTCGCGGTAATTGTGAAACGTCACCGCGTTGCGCTCCCCCTGAAAAATATCCCAAATCATCAGGATCCGATCGGCGTGCGGATACGGCAGGGCCTCGAACAGAATCGGATTTACCGCACTGAAAATCGCGGTACTCGCCCCGACACCCAGCGCCAGCGTCAGAACACTCACCGTCGTAAAACCAGGACTGTTGCGCAGCCGCCGCACACCATAACGTGCGTCCGCGAACAAGGTGTCAATCACGTGCTCCCATCCGTACTCACGCACCTGTTCTCGAACGGCAGTCGCATGACCAAGTTCCAGCCGCGCCCTACGCCTCGCTTCAGCAGGCGAGAGTCCGCTTTCAACCAGCGCAGCGGCAGCCTCCTCCAGGTAATGTTCCACCTCGTCGACCAGTTCCCGCTCAGCGGCTTGTGGATGAGTGAGCACTCGTAAGCCCCGCGTCAAATGCCGCCAGATCGCCATGACGCGACGATAGTGCATCGTTATCATGATTGTCAAGACGTGACAATCAAATGTGCGCCCCTGGCGTGTGCCTGACCGTCAGTGTTCTCTAATGCGCCGGTGCCAGCGGGGGCGCCGCCACGGGCATCAACGCCGAAAAATGCAGAATGAACGAACGCATGCCATGCTCCACATAGCTCATTCCGTAGCTGTTCGCTTCCTGTAATGCACGGGCGCCCGTCCAGCCATCGTGCTGGATGCGATAGCAGGCGAGGACAGTACCCGTGCGATCTTTACCGCGCCGGCAATGCACAAACACAGGCGCAGCGTTTCCGTTTGATAACAGCGTTAAAACCGTCTGGATCTGTGCCGGAGTGGGAGCCGACAAAGGCCGAAACGGGACATTCCGATACAGCATTCCGAGCTGCTCCACTTCCGCTTTCTCGCGATCCGTTTCGGCGCCTTTTTCCCGCAGATCCAGGACCAGTTTCACGTGCAGCGCGGCCAAATCGCGCAGCGCTGCTTCAGAAGGCGCGGCTCCCCGATAAATTGTTCCGTCCACTTGGCCGAAATTGCGCACATGCGGGGCTGCCGCATCACCCGCCCTGAGCGATTGCGGCGAAACACAAAGAAATAACGCGGTTACGACGCCTGCGCCAAGATTAGTGCGGAGTCGGCGGCTGGTTCTGCGGATTTGTCTGCGGGGGATTCGCGCCATTAGGCTGTTGCTTGTCTGCAGCACCCACTTCGCCATACTGAATCGTACTGTGCGTGTCAAAATTGAACTTCTTATATTGATCGTATTTCACGATCACCTTAATGCGTTGCGATGGCCCGTCTTTGAAATTTAACGTATCGTCGGCATACGTGTATGTCGGAAACCAGAACTTACCGTCGATTTGCTGCCGGTATGTTTCAAATTTAGGAAACTGCTGGTCTTCGCCTCGCCGTAAAGCACCGGTAGCCCGCCCGTACGTTTTGACGATCTGCAGATCCTGATCATCCACCCAGATCTGCCCGTCGAAATAGCGTTTGCGGTCTTTCGTAAGTTCTTTCGGTTTCACCGAAAACACATAACAGGAGATTTCGTCTACCTGTTCCCGCCCGACGTAGTTCACGATGTATTCGTCGGCCGTCGTGTTCGTCATGACAAACGGCATCACGTTCCGCAGATCCTGCTCATCCTCATGCGTCATCTGGATGTTCTGTAACGTGCCCACTGGCGCATACAGGACGTGTGACGTGCGGCGATTACGGTCGTCAAAGCTCACTTCTTCCACAATCTGGTAATTGCCGCCGGGCGGATCGATCTCTTCGATCTTACTCGTCTGCCGGTACACATAATTTTCGCGCGCCGCTGCAAACTCGGTTTCCTTCTGGGTAAACTGCTTGACAATGTTCTGGATCTGGTCCGGAGTCGGGGCCGGCTTTGTGTCTACCGCCGCCGGGAGACTCACGCATACCAAAAGCGCACACGCCGCGAGCCGGGGCGCGATAGGAGAAAGAAACTCGTGCTTTGGCGTGCCCTGGGCCCAGTCCATTGTCCGCGAATTCCTCCAATGCCCGAGCAGGAAGCCACGGCTACTTCGCAAAATTTGTACCACCACTTCTCCTATTTTGACGCACTTGCTCTAACGACGCATGGCTATTGCCGAAGCGTTACCGCCGTTTAGCGGAATCGTTTTCTGAATCGAGCAGCCCCTTCGCGATCGTCATCCTCTGCATATTGCTCGTACCTTCATAGATGCGCCCGATTTTCGCATCGCGGTACAGCTTTTCTACCGGGTAGTCCCGCGTGAAACCAACACCGCCCAGCACCTCCACCGCCTCAGACGCCACCTCTTCGGCCATAGTAGATGCAAAGTACTTCGCCATCGCCGCTTGCTGCACAAAAGGTCGCCCGGCATCGCGTAATCGCGCCGCGTTATAAACCAGTAACCGGGCCGCCTCGATCTTCGTAGCCATCTCGGCCAATGAAAACTGCACACCCTGAAAGTCGCCGATGCGTTGTCCAAACTGCTTGCGCTCACGGGCATGCCGCAGCGCGTGCGTCAGCGCGCCGGCCGCCAGACCCAGCATCTGCGCACCGATGCCAATACGCCCCTCGTTCAAGGTCTCGATTGCGATCTTATATCCTTTGCCCGGCTCACCCAGAACCTGTTCGGCGCTCACCGGAATTTGGTCGAGGATGAGCTCGCACGTTGACGAAGCCCGGATACCCAGCTTGTCCTCTTTCTTTCCCACCGCGAAACCGGGCGTGTTCCGCTCCACGATGAAGCATGTGATTCCACGATAACCAGCCGCCGGATCCACTGTCGCAAAGACTAGAAAAATGCCCGCTTCCGCCGCATTGGTGATCCAAAGCTTCCGGCCCGAAATTCGATAATCCGCGCCATCCCGCTCCGCGCGCGTGGTAAGCGCAAATGCGTCCGAACCCGAAGCCGGCTCGGATAATGCATACGCGCCTACTGTGTCCACTGCCAGCCGGGAAAGAAACTGTTGCTTCTGCTCAGACGTACCCCAGCGCTCGACGGCATTATTGACGAGTGTATTCTGCACATCCACAATGACCGAAGCGGCCGGATCGACTTCCGCAAGCGCCTCAATCGCCAGAATCGATTGAAAAAAACTGCCGCCCTGCCCGCCATACTGCTCCTGGATATCAATGCCCATCAAGCCCAGCGAAAACATTTCATGAAGCAGCTCCGCCCGAAAAACACCCTGCTCATCCATGGCGCGCACCTGGGGTGCCAGCCGTTCGCGGGCAAACTGACGCACGCTTGCTTGAAATAATTGCTCTTCGTCATTAAGCGCGGTCAACGGCAATGGCGAAGTAGGCGCGGCGGTTTGGTTCATGACGCGACTATCATAGCTCCCGGCTCAATCTCTCGGTTTGCAGCCGCAGGCAAGTGAACCCAGCCCTTTTTATGAACTCCGGCACCCTTCTTGTTGTGCCCGTTTCAGACCTCAGGCAACCACCCCAATTCCAGGCACTCAATTTTGCAGCACAATAGATCTGAGGTGCTCCATGAAACCAGGTCTGTATTTGGACATCGAAAACAGGATAGCTACCGTTACTCTCAATCGCCCCGAGCGCCGCAATGTGCTCTCCCTTGATCTCACCCTGGAACTCTTAAAATGTCTACATAATCTGGAAATCAACCGTTCCGTCCAGGTGATAATTCTTGCCTCCCAGGGGCCGGTCTTCTCTTCGGGCCACGACTTGACCGAAATGATCGGGCGGGATTCCTCGGATTACAAGCGGATTTTCTGCGCCTGCAATCATCTTATGGAAAAGATCCAGTCGGTCCCCCAGCCCGTCATAGCTGAGGTGCAGGGCTTGGCCACTGCCGCCGGCTGCCAGCTGGTTGCCACCTGCGATCTGGCTATTGCCTCCGAGCACGCTTCCTTCGCTACTCCGGGCGTACGCATCGGGCTGTTCTGCTCAACTCCCATGGTCGCCCTCACCCGTTCGATCGGCCGCAAACGCGCAATGGAGATGCTCTTGACCGGCGAAACGATCGATGCGACTACCGCCGCCGAATGGGGATTGGTAAACCGCGTCGTGCCGCCCGCAAAACTGCGCTCTGCTACCCGATCGCTTGCCGAGCGTATTGCCGAAGCCAGTCGGACCGTGGTCGGCATTGGCAAAAACGCTTTTTATAAACAAGCTGAACTCGACCAGGCCGCCGCCTATGCTCTCGCCAGCCAAACCATGACCGCCAATGCTCAGGAAACTGATGCGCAGGAGGGTATCACCGCGTTCCTCGAAAAGCGGGAGGCTCGCTGGCCGCACACTGCTTAAACGCTCTCCTATGGCCTGAGGGCCAGCCTTGACCCTCAAATTCCACGTCAGTACCCGTGTGAAGCGGCCGCTTTGGCCATTTGAGTAACTTCACTCTGGCGTAGCAATTGCTCGGCGCTCGTCCTTTTATTTCAAATTAGTACTTCTGGTACTCGCAGTTTTTGGCCCGTACTGCAATCGGCCGAACTCATCCGTGTCCTAATCTGCGGCACCCACTTGCGCTCTCAATATTAAGACAGTCCAATCCGCTCGATTTGTCTAATGCAACGGCCCGCCCCTTTCTTTTAACACGACCATAGCCTCACAAGTCGTGCTGGGATTCAGTACAACCCCATGCGGGATGAACATGGACGTGTGATCCGCTGGTGTAACGGGGACCGACATCCAGAAGCAAAAGGCTGAAGAAGAGCGGCTTAGAAACGAGAACGTTGCGCTGCACGAAGGAGATCGAGTCTTCAATGTTTGAGGAGATCGTTGGTTCCTCCGAACCCATGGGCCAAACCTTAAGACAAGCGGCGAAGGTGGCTCCGTCCGATTCAACGGTTCTCATTCTGGGTGAACCGGCACGGCGAAAGAACTGATCGCCCACGCTCTTCATCGGCGCTCGGAGCGCGCTCAAAAGCCGTTTGTCCGAGTTGACTGCGCAGCCATACCACAATCGCTCATCGCCTCGGAACTTTTTGGGCACGAGAAGGGAACATTCACGGGCGCCCTGCAACGAAGAGTCGGGCGGTTTGAGTCTGCTCAGGGTGGAACTCTTTTCCTAGATGAAGTCGGCGATCTTCCCGCGGAGACTCAGATTGCGCTGCTTCGCGTCTTGCAGGAACGGGAATTTGAACGGATCGGGAGCAATCATCCGATATCGGTGGACGTCCGCTTGATTGCTGCGACAAATCGCGACTTGAGTGATGCCGTTGTGTCGGGAGCATTTCGGGAAGATCTTTGCTATAGGCTGCACGTCTTTCTGATCGCTTTGCCTTCGCTTCGGGAGCGCGTCGCGGATATACCGCTGCTGCTTGAGTATTTCGTTGGACGCTTTGCGAAGAAAGCCGGCAAAAAGATTAGCCATATCAACCAGCACACAATGGCGATGTTCAAAACGTACGACTGGCCCGGAAACATTCGGGAATTACAAAACGTCTGTTGAACGCGGTGTCATTTTGACTGAAGGCGACACATTCTCGGTTGACGAAAGCTGGTTTAAACGCAGACCGGGGAATCATCAACGGGGCTGGACGGGCTTCCAGCATTGGCAAAGCGGAAACTTGAAATGATCAAGACAGCATTTAGCGGAATGTGATGGGCGCATTTCTGGCCGTTCAGGCGCAGCAGCCAAGCTTAAGGTTCCACGACAGACACTCGAGCCCAAAATCAGAAGATTCGGTATGGATAATTACTTAGAGAATATCCGATCGGCTAAATGAGCTCGGCGGTCCACGCGTGTGCCGTTTCTGATCCAAACCCTGCACAACCGTCTCGAACCACAACCCGCAAGCCGCAATTTCAGCGTAGTGTGCTGAGCCCGTGTGGCGAATACTTGAGCCACGCAGCCAGAAGCTCGATCATGGTGAGGCTGGTGCCAATCCACATTTTGGCCGATACCGGACGGTTCGAGTGCGCTGGCTTGTTCTCCGCCAGTCCCTCCGACGCTAATTCTTTCCCGAAATCATGCCATTTGTTCTCCCCGAAAATTGTGCTGTTTATCTGCTCCCTCAACCACATAACGGAGCACCGCGGTTTGTGTCTTTTCGCATATACAGAGTTAGCCCGGAAACACCTTTGCGGCGAAAGAATTCCCGGACGATGACGGAAAGAGTAGTTGGGCATGATTGATCCATCGGCGATACGAAGATTGTCAACGCCGTAAACGTTCAATCTGCCGTCCACAACGGACATCTCGTCTCGACCCATCTTGGCCGTGCATGTCTCGTGCCAATAGGTCGTCGCCGCATCGCGAACAAAGCTCTCCAGTTCACGACGTTCGAGGTTACCCGGCATGACCCCACGCTTGACGAAGGGACGAAGCGGGACGGAATTTGCGACTTCGCGCAGTCGTTCCACACACGCGATTGCGGCCTTTAAGTCGTCCAGATCCGATAGGATATTCGCTTCGATCCGAACTGGGTCAGCGGGGGTGGGCCCTGTAAGAGACACACGGCCACGGCTTTTCGGGTGTGAGAGACCAGCTGCAAAACACCAACCTGATTCTGGCAAACCAAATTTGGCAATTGTCTCGTGAGGGGCCTATTGGAACCCGCCTGACAGGCGAAAAAGTCCGGACCTTGCAAGCCATTGCCGCTGCTCCAGCACGTGACTGACTCATTTGGAGCATTTGGCGGCGGCAACGGCGCCGGATATTCCCAACGCACCAAACGTTAGGGTGGTCCTGAAAGTTCTAACCTACACCCGGCAGGTGCTGAATCAGGGGAATTCCAAGGCCTCATTAATCCAGTCTCGTCGCCGATCCCGGATTGCATCAGGACCTCGGTGTATTGATTGCGCCGAGCGAAAGGACGACTTCCAAACCTGCACGAATCTGTTTGGTTTTGCCTCCGTGATAAATTTCGTGCGCCCCCAAAGCAGTACGCCGCGAGGTCAATCCGTCGTAGTAGTCCGCCCAGTCAGTAATCTTCCCGTTCTCGATTCGCACGATGGAGGCCCCATGCAGCGAGATTGGAACCTTTCGCGAGAGTCCGCCGTAGAAGGGCTCGGTCAACTTATATCTAAGCGTCCATTCGGTGATTACATAGTCGCCGCTGACAAGAATCCTTTCAGTCTGCAACGAAGAATCTGGGTAACGTTCGCGAGTCTTCTGGAAATTCCGCCAAACGTTCTTTTTCCCTAAGCTCCAATCCAATGCCGTGATCCTTATACCGAAATCCGTGGCGAAACAAGCCGTAGCATCCTCAATCCGTTTTTGGTTTGGCTGCCTCAGCACCGCCGATACGGCTCTTTGCGGCGATAGCTTCTGAACTGATACTTCACTCATGCCTGATCTCCTTTGTTCTATTCAGTCTCCTCGTCTGCATGATCAGTGCATACGCAGTCAGGTGGCCATCCGCAAGCTATTGAAACGAAGAGCCTGTGAGAGCCGCACGTTGCTTCACTTTCAGCAAGAACGTGCCGATGGCTCAGCAGATAAAGTCGCAAAGATCGACGCGCAGAATATTCATGCGCAATTCCCGGAGCTGGTTACAAGGACGCCGGTGCTCCCTCTCGAAATCGTTTACTGTGCGCGACAACTCGCGCACGCGAACAACAAACGGGCTCTCTATTTTTCACTTCCCGATAAGCGCCTATGTCGGTTACCATCCATGCGGCAAGGCAAGGACAAAGGCATCTCGACATCATCTTTCGGTCCGCCAACTGTATGTCTATCCCGAAACCGATCAAGCTCGATGAGGGTTGCCAGCGGTCATGCTGGCAACCGTCTCGGCCGCTCGTCAGGAGTGCCAATCAACACCCAGCCATCGAAAGGCCTGAATTGGGTTAGCACCCTGGCGTGTAGGTCTGTGGCGAAATTCTGTGGGGAGTATGCGCCGAAGAGCGCCAGTATAGGAGCGAAGTTCGTCACGATTGGCCGAACCTTATTTGAAGGGGAGTGTGTTGACTAAGACGTTTTTGTTTTTTGTAGGCATTGATTGGGCGACGGAAGAGCACCGTGTTTGTCTAATAAACGCTGACGGCCAGATCATCTCCGAACGCAGTGTATTGCATAGCGGCCCCGGCATCCCTGAGGTCGTCGAGTGGATTGCGGAGAAGACATGCGAGCTACGGGACAAGGTCGCCGTCGCAATCGAGGTCCCAAGGGGGGCGATTGTTGTGCATTTGATAACGAGAAGTCATCCCGTCTTCCATATCAATCCGAAACAGCTCGACCGCTTTCGTGATCGGCACACCGTTGCAGCACTGTTTTGAGCCTGTCCAGTTCGATGAGCCTTTCGTCGTTCGCATTCGTGAACAATCTCGAATGGAAACAAATTTACGACTCGATTGGTCTCGCTTAATGAATCAACTCCGAGAACAGATTAGTCGATATTATCCGCAGCTTTTGAAGCTTAGCCCCATCGGCGATCTAACCGGCAAATACCTACTCACGCGCGCGAATTTGATCAGTCCACCGATAAAACGAGAACCGTCGTGTCATCAAATTGTTCCGCGCCGGCTGACCACTTGGAAACTTGACTGGAGAGAAGAGTACAGATCGCTTCTGCGTTGGCTCCTTTGGACAACGACGTTAAACACGTCAAGAGCCTTTCTTCACCAAATTCCTCTCCCTGCAAGTTGAGGGCATCTGTCACTCCGTCGGTGTACACGACCAGTGCAGAACCTTGCGACAAAGTGACTCGAAGTTCCTGGTATTGGAGTTCGGGAAACAAACCCACGGGCAGATCGCCTTCCGAGAGCATCGCCGGTTCGCCCATTTCGGAAATCAATATGGGCGGAGAGTGCCCCGCATTGACATACCGCAGTATCTTGCTACGGGAATCAAATTCGCCGTAAAACATAGTGGCGTATCGATTGTTTCCGAAACGGCCTCGCAGATCTCGATTCAGGGCGGTGACAAATGCGTCAGGTGCGGGTCGCGCGTTTGTCTGATCCAAGGGAAGTAGCCGCCCATGTGCAAGCGCTTGCAGATGCGCCATCATCAGCGCCGCAGAGACGCCCTTCCCGCTTACATCTGCACATAGCAAGCCAACCTCGTGGTCGCTAAAGGACAAGAAATCATAAAGATCACCACTCACAATGCGAGCAGGCCTGGTTACACCCGACACGTTGGCCGCTGACAGGACAGGCGTGCTGCGTGGATACAGATGTTGCTGTACCTCGTGGCCCAATACGATGTCTCGTTCGAGAACTGCACTTTGCTTTTCTTCTTCGCGCAGGTGTTCAAGATCGCGGGTCATTTCGTTGAAAGAAGAGGCCAACAACCCCAGTTGATCTTGCTCTGGAACCGCGACTCTAACCGAGAAATCGCCTCTACCCACCTGTTGTGTAGCGTGACTTAGCCCGTCGATCACAGCCACAATGCGTTGACTTAGCCGAATAGAGAGAAGCAAGCCGCACGCGTATACGAAAACGAGGGCAACTGTGATGCCCCCGAATGGCGAAATCCACGACGCAGTTCGCAAACCCATGCGACTCAAGTCCTCAGCTGTGCGAACGTAACTGCGCCGCACCTGCCACACCACCCAATCCTCAACTCGCCCCGTCTGCCAATTTCGGGCGCTGACGGCGATTGGAACTGCACGGCCGGATCCCGGAACGAAGTTTGCCTCGATTTCGCCGGTCATGCCTCGTTGATCGCGATAAGAACGCAGTAACACGGGCTCACTGCTTACAATCTGCAGACCGGTTGCCTTGGACAACTGCTCTAACACCGGCGCGGCTAGCGGTATGCTCACGAGCATCGTAACGGAACATCCCTCGCGCTCCACGGTACGGATTGATCGGATTGCAAACCGTCCTCCGTCTACAACGATTCCCGTAAAAGCGTCGGCCTCGAGCCACGGCGGTCGGATTGTCGGGGTTATTCCACTTCGCGACACCGTTATAACGCTTTGAGCCCCCGGCCATACTGCGCTTGTATAGTCGCGGAATGGGAGCGAGCTCGATGCGGCAATCTGACATCCTTGTAATCGGTCAAGAAGAGAGGATGTAAGTCTATTGGAGCTATCGATAATGCCGCCTATCCGTTGCTCTACAAGGTAGCTACTCTCGTGCCTTATTACGACGTTCAGGGCCGCAACAAACAAGCATGCCACCAAAATTGTCGAAATGACGCTGAAAAATGCGAAGATGACGAGCATCTGCCATCGGATCGCACCCCAGGATTCTTTTACGTTCCGAACGATTTCCATTGCGTACCTGAGCTTTTATCACGGATTGGTGCCGGGTAGGACGCGAGACTTTCTAACCAAACGTGAACACAACAACACCGATATTCCACTATCCGCTCAGTCCCCAGGCATTCAAAGAGGTGCTCACTGGGGGGCTGTATGTCTTTGGTGAGTTTTTCGCGACTCGTTCGGGCGAAACGCTCGCCTCACGATACCCGACGTAGGTCAGGAGATTGTTCATCGCCCATGCTACGCGCTGCCTCGACCCCGACACCTGATACGGCAACTGTGCTTCCATCCAGGCCGCTGGCTCCGTTTGCTTACAGAAGTTCCTGGATGACACGCTCGATTTCGCCATAATCATCCTCACCGAAGGGGCGATAACGAATTTTTCCTTTTCCGTGAACGAGGTATTGCGCTGGCCAATACTCGTTCTTAAATGGTTGCCAAATGCTGTAGTTGCTGTCGATCGCGACTGGGCAGGTAACTTTCAAATTGCGCACGGCGTTTTCTACGTTCGGACGTTCGTGCTCGAACGAGAACTCAGGCGTATGCACACAGATCACAACCAAGCCCCGATCCTTATATTTGGCCGCCCAGCTCTTCACGTAAGGTTGCGGCCGCAGGGAGTTGATGCAGTTGTAGGTCCAGAAATCGACCAGCACAACTTTTCTGCGCAGCGATTTGCTGTTTAAGGGAAAGGAGTTGACCCAGCCAATAGCACCGCCTAAGCCAGGCAAGGGGCCCTCGTCAGCAGCTGCAGG
The DNA here is from genome assembly GCA_036272575.1 of Bryobacteraceae bacterium. GTDB lineage: Bacteria > Acidobacteriota > Terriglobia > Bryobacterales > Bryobacteraceae > Bog-105. The sequence goes on from DATAYL010000003.1 coordinate 15,335, forward strand.
CTGAGATTCCTGGACACTTGCCGTTAGACCAACGGCGACGCCTCCCAGAATCACAGCCATACCCAGAGCGCGACCGATCCAAACCGCAAAGGATAAAAACCCGCTTCATAAGTGAGAGCTCTTGTTCTTGATGTCGCGACACCTATTTCACCGCTTCGGCTAAACGCACCTCGCCCAAGCTGTTTTCCGAACCAAAGGACGGATTATCCGTCCCGTGGCGACTCTATGGGAGAATCTGCGGGGGCGTCACATTCTTACCGTCGGCGGTTTCAGCATGGGACGAAAAGGGACGGCTGTTATGGCGTGTTTTGCCGAGAGTGTTAAAGCGAGAAGCCCGCGCGGGGAAAAAAAGCCCTGCATGCGCCAACGCGGAAACTGGAAGGAGGCACACGATGAACATCCTATTGTGGGTCCTGCAGGCCCTCGCTGCGCTCGTGTACGGCGCGTCGGCGTCATGAATGTCTTTATGTTCGGCAAGGTAAGCCAGGGGGTCCCGTCGTTTGGTGCGTGGCCGCGGGAAGCCTGGATGGCCTCGGGATCGTCGAACTCGTTGCAGTTCGGGTTGATCATCCCTGCCGCCTTCCACTGGCAGCCGGTGCTCACGGTGGTGGCCGCCACAGTCCTGGCGATCGAGAGCCTCGTGTTCGTATGGGCACACAAAGTACCGCGAGATCGTGACCATCAGCTTGAGCGGCGTACTGGGCCTCCTCATGGCGTTTATCGCGTACGGCCGGATGGTCCTGAACGGATCTTCTGACCGCTACTGGTTCGCGATGCCGTTCACCAGTTCACAAGGATGCTCTTTGGCTTTATAAACGGGCGACGAGTCCTGGGGGAGATTCCTTCGTTGTGGCCGATCGATGTACGCCGGAATGCGCAACGACACGGTCCGTCGATAGGGGAACTTAGAATGTAGAACATGGTTCAACACTCCGCAGTTGTTCGGGTGGGAGCTCAATTGTTCCTCTCCGTCCTTGTCGTCTGCGCTGCCGATGCCCAATCCCCAGCCGCGTTCCACAAAGGCATCGCCGCTGCCGGCGCGAAACTCACATTGCTTGCGAATTCGTTCAAATTCACCGAAGGGCCCGCGACAGACAAGCAGGGAAATGTTCTCTTCACCGATCAGCCGAACAACCGCATTTTGGAGTGGTCAGTCGACGGGAAGTTGTCGACATTCATGAGCGACTCGGGGCGTTCTAATGGGATGTACTTCGATCGCAGCGGCGATCTCTACGCCTGCGCTGACTTGAACAACCAGCTGTGGGAGATTGATCCGGCAACCAAGAAAGTGACCGTGCTTGTCAAGGATTATGACGGCAAGAAACTGAACGGGCCGAACGATGTTTGGGTTCGGCCAGACGGCGGGATTTACATCACTGATCCTTTCTATAAACGCGATTACTGGACACGCGGTGGGATGGAGCAGCCGGGCCAGTATGTCTATTATTTGACCCCCGATCACGAGAAACTTACTCCAGTCATCCAGGATATGAAGCAGCCCAACGGCATCGTCGGAAGTCCTGACGGCAAACGGCTCTACGTCGCAGATATCGGAGGCAATAAGACCTACAGCTACTCCATCAACCAGGACGGCACGTTAAGCGACAAGACACTGTTCGTTGATATGGGCTCGGATGGCATGACCATTGATGACAAAGGCGACCTGTATCTGACTGGCAAGGGCGTCACCGTGTTCAACGCGAATGGCGAAGAGATCGATTACATCCCCATCGACAAGCCTTGGACGGGCAATATCAAATTCGGCGGCAAAGATCGGGACACTTTATTCATCACAGCGAGTGACTCGTTGTATTCGCTGAGAACACGCGTTCATGGTACACGGTAACCGACTTACTTCGACATGAGCTGCTAGCCACGCGTTCTGGTCGCGATACCGTCCGTGGCGGCAAATTGAAGCCGCACTGACCGAACGCCGATCGGGACGGCGCTAGAGTCGAACACGGGAAGTTTGGAACCGGCGGCCAGCTTCCGTAGGGCGCGTGATCCAAGTGCAATCCGGAATTTCGCCTCACTCTTGTAAACACATTGCGACTACTGCGGAGTAGTCGGCGTGGACACTGCCGGCAGATTCGCGCGGCAGTTTTTCTCCGAAGATGCTCGGCGGGAATATGCGCGCATTCCAGACCGGACCACGGGCCTCCGTTCCGGCCCGTGTAGTGTTCGTGTAGTGTTCGTGTAGTGTTGATGGGAGTATACAGAGAGTGTGTTGGATCCAGTGAGACCGAAGATCAGCAAATTACTGATCCTAGAAGCGGCGGCCGCTTCCGACTTCCATTAGCTTCCGCCAAGCATATATCACCCGCGCTACCGTTGAGCGGTTGCTCGGCTCGCTGTTGTTCGGTTCGCTGCAGTATCAGCATCCAGGTATTCGATCCAGCCGTCCATCATTTCGCTCTCGCTTGCGCTTCCCCACCGAATCGGTTTTGTAGGATCTGGATTGCCCGCTTTGTTCGCGGAGTTGTCGAACTTTGCCAGAATTTCGATCCGCGAACCTGAAGGCAAATAGATCGGGTCCTTTGCGCGGTAGGTGAACTGCCAATTGAATTCGTAATCGGGAACGGAAAGTAAAGTTTGTTTTCGGCCGTCGGGGAGATCGGCCACAATCTGCATCGATTTACCTCGCAAATGCATATGCGGGGTCAGGCTTGTCACGAGAATTGCTTTGTCAAAAGTGTGGCACTCGCTCACGGCATGGTCCGGATCGCCAGCCGGAATGAGAAACATTTGATTTGAGAGGTCGATACGCTTTGAGATTCGCTCGGGCGGCTGTTTAGCGAAAATCAGACCTACGCTGGTTGCATCCGTTTCGGGCTTGCCGGTTGTTCGAGAGTAATGTATCTGGAAGTTCAGCGTAGCACCAGCTGGAATCTTTCTGGCCGTTCCTGCCGGATAAACGTCCGGCGCACGACCGGGCAAATAGGAGCTGATGAGGCTTTGCAGATCGGAACTCTTGGTTCCGGGAAAGAGCCCGTTATCATCTACAGCGCAGCCGTCGTTAATCACGGGCGCTTCGGGTCTCACCCACTCAAGCGATCCCTGTCGGATGCGTATCCAGTTGGCGTAGGCAGCCTGTGGATTGTCGGCCTTCTTGGTTGCGCCTTCGGACTCACTGCTCACGAATACGTGTGCGTGGTGAACCACTTTGCGATTGCCGGGCCTGAGCTCCGCGGCGACTATCCACTTGTCTTCCGTGAAATGAGTCGGGACATTGACATAGGTGTATTCATCCGGACCAGTCGCATCCAGATGATGTTCCGGTATTGACAAGACTACGTCGGGTTTGCCGATTTTCCATCCATCGGGAAATTCGGGTGGGGACGGCATGTCCCTTGGGTTTCCTTCCGCCTTTGAACCGGCGGCCCATTGAGTAATGGTCTGGATCTCGTCTTCCTTCAGCCGCGGATCGTTGGACCAGGAGCCTACTGCCGGGTCGGCGCGCCAAGGCGGCATTTTTCTGGAGATCACTGCTTCCCTGATTGCAGCAGCCCACGGCCGTGCGTCTTTGTAAGTGAGGAGGGACATCGGTGCAATATCACCTGGATGATGGCAGCTTACGCAGTGCTTATAAAAGATCGGCGCGACGTCGTGGCTGAACGTAAGATTTTCGCCTGGCTGCTCAGCCCGCGCGGGCACCGATATGAATGAAGCGAGTGCTCCTGCCAGGCATATCTTCATCAGCCATGTATCTGCCCGCATAATTTGCTCAAGTCTCCTGCTATTTCGCGATGTATAGCTTCCCCTAGCTTAACTCTCGTTTGGGCCGCCGACGTTTATCATACGAAGCGATGCTGCCGCGGTTTGAACCGTTTCAAGCCTAAATGTGATAGCATTCCAAAATCCCCGCGCTGGTATGGGAAGCGGGATTGGGAAAGGGGTTTCCGTGCTGAAACGACCCGAAATTCAAAGCATCTTCAAGCTGTTGCTTTTCTGCGGGCTCGGCGCCTATGTATTTGCCCAAACTAATACATCCACTATCGCCGGCGTGATTACCGATCCATCCGGCGGCATTGTGCCAGACGCAACTGTCACCATTACAGATGCGGCTAACGGTCAAGTGCATACCACACGCTCCTCATCTTCGGGCGACTATGCCGTCCCGCAGCTTCCGCCTGGACGATACGACATTCGCGTCGAGGCAAAAGGCTTTGCAACAGCCGTGTCGAGCAATGTCACTCTCGATATTGCGCAGCGGGCACGGGTGGACGTCAGTTTACAGGTTGGCAGCACAACATCCACCATTGAGGTAGGCGCGCAAGCCGAGGTTTTGGATACTGACACGGCGTCACTCGGCCAAACCATCTCTTCCAAACCAATCGAAGACCTCCCGCTTAACGGCCGCAATTATCTGACTCTCGGCTCGCTCTCTCCCGGTGTCCTTCCGCAAATTCCAAACAGCCAAGCAGGCTCGGGCGCGAATCAGAGTTTTGTGGCGCAAACTACCGAACGACCGGATAGATCTATATATGTAGGTGGCCAGCGCGAAAGCTCCACCAGTTATCTCTACGACGGAGCTGAGCTGCGGAATCCGCGGGTAGGCGAAACCTCAATCAGTCCTTCACTGGACGCAGTGCAGGAGTTCAAGATTCAGCGCAATTTCTTTCAGGCGGAATTTGGCAACTCGCCTGGCATTATCAATGTGGCTAGTCGAAGCGGAACGAATCAGTGGCACGGTACGGCGTTCGAGTACGTCCGCAATGATTTCTTCGATGCGAAGAATTTCTTCTCACCGGTCGTCGAGCCGTTCAAACGAAACCAGTTTGGCGGTAGTCTTGGCGCGCCCATTTTGAAAGACAAACTGTTCTTTTTTCTAAATTATGAAGGGATTCGACAGCACCTTGGCCAGGTCCAGCGCATTCTGGTTCCAGAGCCGGCGTTGCTCGCCGGAAACTTTGCCGGTCAACCTACTATTTACGATCCAACTACTTATAATGCTGCCACCCAAAGCCGCACGCCGTTTCCCGGTAATCAGATCCCTTCGAACCGATTTAATCAGGTCGCTCTCAATTACATGAAATATATTCCGGCGCCCAATGGACCGTTGGTACAAGGCGCCAACCTGGTAGGGACGCCCACTCAAACGCTCAATGATGATCAGGACAACGTTCGTGTCGATTACGTAATCAATTCAAAGAACAGTTTGTTTGCTCGCCAGAGCTGGGAGAATGCACCGCTTACGCCCGCTTCGCTCGTGCCGCTCGGCGGACAGCTCGTCAGCGAATCGGGTGAGAACGAACTGCTTCAGCTTACGTCGACGGTGAGCCCAGCTACCGTGAACGTCTTTCGGGCGTATCACAACTATGCGAATCTGTTTGGGACACAGATTCCGACGCCGACTAATCTGGCCGCCCAACTCGGCTTCACGGGACTTTCCTCGAGTCCGCTTAATTACGGGCTTCCCGACGTATCCCTCACCGGTTACGCAGGATTCGGGGGCTCCGGTCTGACGCAAGGCAACAAGCTCAACAATTACGATCTGACCGACAGCTTCTCGTGGATCAAAGGCACTCATTCACTCAAATTTGGCGCTGAAGTCCGCCAGTCGCGAATGCTTCTTGATTCTGATAATGGCGCGCGAGGTTCCTTCGGCTTCAATGCAACCTGGACTGCAGCGCTCAATCCAGCGACCGGATTGCCAGCGCCCGACAGCGGCAATTCGGTTGCCGATTACCTCCTCGGCTATCCAACGTCTGCCTCGGGCGCCGTCGGCACGTCACTTACACACTTCCGCTATTACACAACCAATCTTTATGCGCAGGACGATTGGAAGCTTACTCCATCGCTTACGCTAAATCTCGGTCTGCGTTATGAATTCGTCACTCCGCCTACCGCAGAGGACGCTGATCTCAGCCACATTTCCGGTTTCTCGTTTGCCACGGGCAAGCAGCTTTTTCCGGTACTCGGCCAAATCCGAAATTCCATTGTCAACGCGGATCACGCCAATTTCGCCCCGCGCCTAGGCCTGGCATACAATCCCGGATGGGCCAGATCCTGGACCATACGCGCAGGCGCGGGAATTTACTACGATCAGACTCAGCTTAACGAGACGCAATTCACGACGAACTCGCCACCCACCTATGGCCAGCAAAGTTATAACTACACCGGCGGCGGCCTGCCTCCCTCCCAGCTTGGAGTGAACGTCCTGCCGGTTACAGCTCCGGCTCCCATCACTCCGCAATATCAGACGCCTCCGGGCACGCTGCTCTTTGAAGAAGATACCGCTGGCAAAACTCCTCGCGAGTATATGTGGACGGCCTCGATTCAGAAGAGTTTTGCCTCGAACTGGCTTCTCGAGAGTGCGTATGTAGGGACCGCCGGGCGATTCTTGTCCAAGCGTTATAACGCTGACTCGGATACCGTTCCCGGAGTTCTTTATTCTGCCGTTCCCGGCACCATTCGTTTTCCAAATCTGACTGGCATTCTGTACTCCTCAAAAGGCGGCAGCAGCAGTTACAATGCGTTTGAAACGAAGCTCGAAAAAAGGTTTACCAGTGGATGGAACCTGCTTAGTTCCTACACCTACTCGCACTCGATCGACAATGATTCGGGAGACGCCAGCGGCACACCGAATTTAAATCCATCTAATTTTCAGCTTGACCGCGGATCTTCTGCGTTCGACGTTCGGCATCGGTGGGTCACGAGTGTGCTGTACGAGCTGCCTGTCGGCAAAGGCAAGCAATTCCTAGGCTCTGCCCCTGCATGGCAGGATGCCTTTTGGGGTGGTTGGCAAGTGAACTTCATTACTACTTATATGTCAGGGTTGAGCACCACGGTGACCTCTCCCGATCTCTCAGGAGTTGTTTTTATTGCACAACGTGCCAATGCCACCGGTATCAACCCGGGATCCGACTTCAGCCTGAACGGGCAGACCATATCTCCCGGCAATGGCTTCGGTGGTCAGAATCGAGGACTATATTGGATCAATCCGGGATCTTTTGCAGAGACGGGGCCGCTTCAACTCGGCACTTCGGGCCGCAATGTTATTACGGGCCCGGGCTCCTGGAATACCGATTTATCGATGTTTAAGCAGTTCCGCTTGTATGAGCGAGCTGCGCTTACTCTACGCGGCGAGTTTTTTAATGTCTTCAATAATGTGCGCTTCGATTCGCCGAATCTTGATACGTCAAGCCCGGCTTTCGGAACACTGGTAAGCGCGGAGCCTGCCCGGATTATTCAGGTTGCGTTACGCCTGCAGTTCTGACGTATCAGAACGTAAAGCACCAGTTGTTCCTGGTATTCCTATTGTTGTCCGGCTCCTTCGATTGTTGCTCCTGATGTAAAACCAAAAGAGCCCGGCTAGAAGCGCATGAGAAAAAACCTGCTGGCCGCTATTGTTTTGCTAGGGGCGTCTTTTACCGCTCTGGGCAAATCAGTGATTACTTCGCGACTCGATGATGCCAAGGCGGTTTATCTGACGAGATCCGAATTCGGCGCACAGAGCGATGGTATAGCCGATGACACTGCCGCGATTCAGGCAGCCATAGATAAGGCTGAAGGCCACACCCACGAAGGAATTGTATTCGTGCCATCTGGACGCTATCGGCTGGCGCGTACTGTCTATATTTGGCCGGGCGTGCGGGTATTCGGTTATGGTGCGACGAGGCCAGTGTTCCTGCTGGCAGACAATACACCGGGTTTCCAGAAACATTTAGGGGTGATGGTGATGTTCACTGGCGCGCGTCCGGGCGAGAGAAATGGCAGGCGTGGCCGAGTTCCCTTCCCTCCGCCTGGGAGCGTGCCGCCGAATGATGGGATTGCGGATGCGAATCCAGGCACGTTCTATTCAGCGATGAGCAATATCGATTTCGAAATAGGCAGCGGTGACCCCGATGCGATTGCAATACGGTTTCATGCCGCGCAGCACGCCTACCTGAGCCACATGGATTTCCATACGGGCTCTGGTCTGGCGGCGCTCACACAGATCGGCAATGAAGCTGAGGATCTGCACTTCTATGGCGGACGTTACGGCATTCTCACTGAAAAGACCTCGCCTGCCTGGCAGTTCACGCTCATCGATTCTGTATTTGAAGGCCAACGCGAAGCTGCGGTTCGCGAACACGAAGCGGGACTTACGCTCATTCGCGACACGTTCCGCAACGTGCCGACGGCGATTGATATCGATCCGGGTTATTCGGACGAGCTGTGGGTAAAGGACAGCCGCTTCGAAAACATTTCTGGCGCTGGCCTGATTATCAGTAATGAGAAGAGCCCACTCACGGAAATCGGCTTTGAGAATGCTGTTTTAAAAGATGTGCCGACATTGGCGCTCTTGCGCGAGAGCGGAAAAAAGATAACCGGCAAAGGCCCGGTTTACCGGATCAGCAACTTTAATTATGGCCTGATCGTGCCCCGTGAAGGGATGACGGGAAGTATCGGTATGCGCTATGAGGCCAAAGCATTGGCCAGGTTGCCGGCGACACTCCCCGCTGCCATACGCCCGTTACCTCCGACCGAAGATTGGACCAACGTACACACCCTCGGTGTGGCAGGAGACGGCAGGACCGACGACACCGCCGCTATCCAAAAAGCCATTGATAATCATCGGACGTTGTATTTTCCGAGCGGCCATTACGTGGTTCGGGATACCCTGGCGCTCAAACCAGAAACGGTACTGATTGGGCTCCATCCTACGCTGACGCAGTTGGACCTTTTGGATGGCACTTCCGGATATCAGGGAGTGGGGGCGCCTCGTCCGGTAATTTCCGCACCGCCGGGCGGTTCAAATATCCTGAGCGGCTTCGGGGTGTTTACGGGCGGCACAAATGCGCGCGCAACGGGCGTACTGTGGCGTGCCGGAGAAGATTCGCTGATCGATGATGTGCGCTTTCTGGGAGGACATGGCAGCGGCACAAATCCATATAACAACAACCATACGGCTGATCCCGATCTGCACAAACGCTGGGATGGGCAGTACCCAAGTCTCTGGGTGACGCAGGGCGGCGGCGGGACCTTCGCCGACATTTGGACTCCTAATACCTTCGCTCAGGCAGGATTCTACGTCTCTTACACGAAAACGCCGGGGCATGTGTATGAACTTTCGAACGAACACCATGTCCGCAACGAAATCAAGTTCGACCATGTGGAGAACTGGGACGTGAATGCGCCGCAGACCGAAGAGGAGGCAGGCGAGAGTCCGGATGCATTGTCGTTGGAACTTGACGGGTCAAAGAACATCACCATCGCCAACTATCACGCCTATCGAGTTACTCGTTCTCGTGCGCCGTTCCCTGCCGCGGTTCGTCTCTACGACTCGAGCGGTATTCATTTTCGTAACGTGCACATAAATGCCGAAAGCGGATATGCGACTTGCGACCAAAATGGCTGCGGCACATTTTTGCGTGTCAGCAAATTCCCTTATAGCAATGCGATTGAGGAGATGACGCAGCATATCCAGTCCCGCGAACGGGAGTTTGCGGTCCTCGATATTGTTGCAGATCGGATCAAACCTCCTGCCGCCGATGCGTCGGCAGTATCAAAGCCAGGCTCGCGCGTGCAGAAGCTAGAGGATGGTTTTTTTTCGATCTCCGGCGCGGCCGTCGACGGTTCCGGCAAATTGTATTTTGTGGATCATCAACAGCAGCGTATCTACGGTTGGTCGCCATCCGAAGGACTCACGATTGAACGTGACAATCCGCTGGATCCTGTCAATCTTGGCTTCGATAAGTCGGGCGACCTTATTGTGCTATCGTCCGCGGGGCCAGAGGGAACAGTGTATTGCTTCCGGCCGGGATCTCCCAAAACGCAAATGACGGTACTTGCCCCGCAGCAGATGATGCCACATCGGGACGCTTTGGCGCTGTTACCGGGCAATTACTGGAATAACGGCGAATTCAAAGATCAACTCGATTTGAAGACGCTCACTTACACAACACTGGCGCAGATGTTCGCTCAGGATGTTTCTATCCCGAAAGTGCGGGAATACGTTTCGCCGGACGGCACTCTTTTCCTTCCTGCCGGGCGCGTGTTTGAGCAGGGACCCTCGTCGGACACTAGCGGGTGGCGTTTCTCCGACAATCTGGATACCTATGGCTTTCTTAGGGGCCGTCCTGGCGATCGGATTTATGTGAGCAGTGAGTCGGAAGACCTTACGTACAGTGCGTTGGTCGGCGCTGACGGCACTCTCACCGACCTCAAGCCGTTTGCGCGGCGAGGAGGTGAAAGCGTCGCGGTCGACAAGAAGGGGAACGTATATGTTGCGAACGGCCAGATTTTCGTTTATAGCCCTGCGGGGACACAGATAGCGGAAATCGATGTGCCGGAGCGTCCGATCGACATCGTGTTTGGTGGCGCGGACCACGGCACGCTTTTTATCCTGACGCACCATACACTCTACGCGATAAAAGTGCGCGGTTAAGAAAGAACGATCGACACTTCGGCGGCTGTTGCCATCTTCCGAAAAGACCGGAGAATCATTTACGCGGGTTACTCTGGCGATCAAAGAGGGTTTGTAAGGCGTTTTTCATTTTGTTGGCGGCGCCTTTTACCGTTTGCTCCACGTTAGATCCTTCATCGCTAGTGGTCACGGGCTGATGGTTGCGCGGCCGGACTTCGATTAGGCAACGCTTGTCGCGGGGGCCGGATTTATCGGCATTGGCGTCACTGAGATGGACTTCGACGCGCGTCAGGCGAGATTCGAAATGAGTGAGAGCGCGCGTCAGTTCATCCGTGATGAAGGTTGAGATCGCTTCGTCCACGGCGATGTTCTTATCACTGTTGATCTGAATTTGCATATGATAGGTGTGCCCTGATTAAAAGGCTAAGTGCCTTTCGATGTCAAGGCGTGCTGCTTTTGGATGCCGCGATTCGCAAAGACATCCTATTGTCAAACACGAATTTTAGAATTACGGAGAAAGATATGGCTCAACTTGATGAAGTAAAAAGCAAATATCGGACGGCTCTGGAGGCCATGCCGCAACAGGGCGTGCAGGTTACGCATGTGGGTATGCAGGACGACAAATTGTATGTGCTGGCGTTTGCGCCGACTCAAGAAGCAAAAAACGCCGTGTGGAACCAGGTGAAAGCTATTGACAGCACGTATTCTGATTTGACTTTGGACATCCGCGTGGGGTCGCCAGAAACGGAGTTGAATAGCGCCCCTCCGCAGACGCTGGCGACGGGATTGGCGGCTGCTTTCAAGTCGGATCAGACGCCTAGCTTCGGTAATATGCTTTCCGGGTTATTCGGGCAATCGGACCCGCAGCAGAAGGCGGGATTGCTCAACAGCATTTTGGGATCGGCCGGACCTGGCCTGCTAGCTTCGGCTTTGCCAGGGCCGCTGGCGAACATCCTCAAGAGCGGCGGCAGCATTAGTCCAGAGCAAGCGCAGCAGATTCCGGCAGAGAGTTTACAGAATCTCGCGGACCATGCGCAAAAGGCCAATCCTTCCATCATCGACACCGTGAGTGGTTTCTATTCGCAGCATCCGAAGGTGGTGCAGGCGTTAGGGGCGGGCGCGCTGGCGATGGTGATGTCACACATGAAGAAGAGCTAAGACGAAAGCGAAATCATTGCGCAGACTAATGTCCGAGCAGGACTACTGCCGTTCATAGAGTTGCACTTGGCCTGGTTGGCCCGAGTCCGAGCGTCCGGCGAATTGCGCGCGCAAGCGATATCTGCCTTGACTGGCTTTCAGCGCCTGTTTTACCAGTTCTTCGTGGGGGAACAGACCCGGACCTTTATAGGTGTCAACGACGATGCCCCTCACTTGTGCATGATCGAGGTATTGCAACAGTGAAGGCGCGTCGTGGTAGACGCTTTGATAGTGGCCGCCAGCCCAGTCGACATGAGCGAGTTCTTTGGTGGAGCGGAGAATGACAAGCTGCGGCCGAGGCTTACGCATTGCGACTTCGGAGATCAGTAGTCCTTCACCGATGCTGCCAGAGGAGACGAGGACGGAGGCGGATTGCAGGGCTGGGTCGGAGACTACGAAGCGCGCTACTTCGGTATAACCATAATGACTGTCGTGCGGAACGCTGAAGACCGTTGTGAAGAAGACGATGGCGCCTAGGGCGGCCAACCCAGCGCGTTTCCAGATTACAAATCGATGGCGCGGCGGGATGAAATCGGCCAGCCACAGACCACCAGCGAATAAAAAATAGAGGAGCGCGGGGACAGCCATGATCATCTTGCGATCTTCGACGCCGGCTGGCACCAGCGAGTGGAAGACCCAGTCGCCGACCAGGAGAGCGAAGAGAACGGCGGGGATAGTTTTGACGCGCGAGCGGAAGAGCGGAAGCACAACGGTCACGACGATGCCTAAGGCGACGAGAACGGAGAGGATCGGGCCGACGATGCTCACGGTGACGACAAAGAATTGAGCGAAGGCGGAGAGCGTATAACCGGTACTGGGGTGGGAGCCGCCAGCCCAACCCCGTTCAGCGGAATGCAGGGTGGCGACCTGCCACGGCACGCATAAGGCACCGGCCAATAACAATCCCAGCCAGAAATTCCTGGATAGTGCGAGCCGGGCCTTGCGAGTCAGCAGTAAGGCGATAACCGGCACGAAGACCAGCAGCCAGCCACTTCCCTTGGTGAGAACTGCCAAAGCGAAATAGAGTCCGAAGAAGAGCGCGTCGGCGAGTTTGCCGGAATCGAGATAGCGTCCGAAATAGATGGTGCTCCAAAAGCAGCAGAGAGCAAGCAGCGTTTCCGCCATTTCCTGGTCGGTTGACTCCTGGACGAGCGGCAAACAGACAAGCAAGGCAGCCGCCAGGAGAGCAGCCACCTGACCAGACAGGTGATTAGACACCTGACCAAACCAGCGGCGGGCTTCATGCCATAGCGAAAATCCTAGAACGGCGGTTGTGACGGCGAGCTGTAAGCGAACCGAAGCGCGCGCGGCAGAAAACAGAAGCATCCAGAAGGCCTGGACGATATAAAAAAAGGGCGGCCAATGTCCGAAGGCGACCTTTGGATAGTGGTGGTAATAGTCCTCGGCAAATTTCAGCGGGGATAAAGGATGCGGGCCGGTGACGTACTCCCGCAACATGAGCGATGTTACATAATGAGCCGGCTCGTCCGGATAAGCGCTGAACTCGGCGCGGTAGGCGCCGCTTAGAACTTGCAATAGCACGGCTAGAAGAAGGAGACCGCCCAAAACGGCAAAGCCAGGTAAGACGAAAGATACCGATCGCCCTGCAACAGCTTCTGCGCTCGGGGGACTTTGGGTCACCGGAACAATCAAGTCAACGCTATCAGTTCGCATCAGGTTGTGGCATTATCCCGATTCAGTAAGAATGACTCATTCGAGCGTGTATTAGCTTCGAGTGGATATGAAAGAGCCGATCCCCGATAGAAGACCAGTCGTAATGCTCGCTGACCAAGCGTCGCGCCGAGGCGATCAGCCGCTGCCGTAGCAGAGGCTGCGATAGCATGCGATCCAGGGCATCGGCCATCGCTTCTGCTGAATCGGCGAACAGTATATCCTCTCCATCATGGGCCAAAATGCCTTCCGCGCCAAGAGTAGTAGAAATAACAGGTACTCCCATAGCCATCGCCTCCAGTATCTTCAGACGAGTGCCACCTCCTACCCGCAGGGGTACCATGACGGCTACGGCATTAGCATAGAAAGGCCGCACGTCCTCGACAGTACCGGTGACGTGCACTTTATCTGAAGCTAGCGATCGTACAGCCGGATCCGGCGAGCGCCCGAGGATTGTGAAATGAAGGTGCGGGCGCCGCTCGGAGATGATCGGCCAAGCCGTTTTCGTGAACCAGGTAACTGCATCGATGTTGGCATGGTAGTCCATCGAGCCGACAAAGAGAAGGTTTTCGGCGTTATTCACGGACTGACGCGGAGTAAACGCTTTGGCATCGACGCCGTTCGGAATAACGGTCACTTGAGCGCCAGGATCCTGCGAGAGCAGTTTTTGCTGTTCGCGCTCGCTGACGACGGTGTGATATTGGCAGCGGCGGATAAGTCGGGCTTCCAGTTTTCCGAGGAGTGTCGCGGTGCGATAGGCGATCAACTTCTTGGGAAGACTCTTGGTTTCCGAGGCGTATCGGGTCATGAGTTCCGATTCGATGTTGTGCCAATCGAGCAACACGGGCGGATGCGACGGGGCGGCATGGATGAGTTGCAGGTAAGAGAAAAGATGGCTGCTTTCCAGCTGCACGGAATCGAACTGTTGGGTTGCCAACAAATTAGAGAGCGCCCCAGATACTTCCGCAGAGGTGTAATTGAGCACGGTAAGCGGGGTGGGGCCTAACAGTCCTTTCAAAATACTCATGGGCGTATAGCTTTGCCCCTTGCTGACGGCCAGACACTTGTCAAAAACAGAGGCACGATCGTCCGCCACTGTTTTTTCGCCAGGCTGCAAGATCTGAAGAAGAGTGACAGAACAGCGTTCAGCCAAGGCTTGAGCAAGATGTAGATTTCTGAGTCTTGCGCCTGAATTCACGGGCCAGAGTTGGTGAGGGGTGAAAAAGAGAATTCTCAATCGCTGCTTTCACATATAAGTGGGTGAATTCAGTCGAACCTTCTTATAGTTTACACGGGCGTAGTCTTCGCAAGACGGTGTCAACGACCGCTTTAAAAACACTCCGATCAATGGGTGCGTTCTCTTTCGCGGCGGAATCGCAGCGGCGGCGAAACTCGCTATTGATCCTTTGTTATCACGGTCTTTCCTTGCAGGATGAGCATCTTTGCTGGCCCAGTTTGTACATTACGCCGCCACAATTTCGAGAAAGGTTGCGGACCTTGCGGCGCTTTGGGGCATCGGTGCTGCCGCTTGACGAGGCGTTGGCGAGGCTTAAATCCGACTCGCTTCCGCCGAGGAGCGTAAGCCTCACTTTCGATGACGGATTTTACGACTTTCTAAAGCAAGGCGTGCCTATTCTGTCGGAATTCGGCTATCCATGCACGCTTTATCTGACGACTCATTACTGCGATTACCGCGTACCGATCGTGAGCTTAATTTTGCATTACCTTCTCTGGAAGTGCGGGCGGAAATCCGTGCGCCTGCCACAATTTGGATTGCGGGAAGAGATGATTTTGCACACTTATCAGGACCGCCAAAAGATCGTGCGGCATTTGCTGACGTGGGCGGAGCAGAGAGAGTTTACGACGATCCAAAAGGACGGGATTGCGCGAACGCTGGCTGAAGGTTTTGGGCTCGATTATGACGAGATTTTGCGGAGCAGGCTTCTGCAGATTCTCAATCCGGCGGAAGTGGCGGCCGTGACTAAATCCGGTGTGGACGTCCAGTTGCATACCCACCGACATAGAACACCGCGAGACCAGGCACTCTTCGTCAAGGAAGTCGAAGATAATCGCCGGCGAATTGTGGAGCTTACAGGTAAAATTCCGGTTCATTTCTGTTATCCGAGCGGCGATTACTCGGTCGAGTTTTTCCGCTGGCTGAATGAATGCGGGGTGAAGAGCGCGACTACCTGTGAGCAGGGTCTCGCGATGCGTCGATCGGACACAATGAGACTGCCGCGAGTCCTGGACGATTGCGGGATGGATTTGCTGCGGTTTGAGAGCGTAGTTTCGGGACTGTTTGTTTAGGTATTTATTTGGCGCTTGCTAACGCGCGGTTCAGTACCTGGGCTTGGACCTGTTGCACTAGTTGAGCTACTTTGCCGGCGTGGTGTTCGGCATTGAACTCATCTTCAAACCATTGGCTGGGTTTTACTTCGTGAGTACTCAGCTGAAGAAATTCGAAGATTAGGTTGTCGAACTCCCGGTCGCTAGCTGAGGGATAGACGCAGAGATAGGGTACACCGCTTTTGGCGAGAATTCGTTCAACTGGGGAATCGGGCGGCACGAGGGCCAGAATCGGGCGGCCAATCTGCAGATATTCGAAGAGCTTTCCGGGAACCTGTAGAGCGGTTTGCGGCTGAATCAGTAACAAATAATTGGCAGTCTGGATGATCAGGTGAGCGGTTTGCTGCGGCACGCGATCGGAATCGAGACGGAGCCAGCCCTCGGCGGCGGCCATTTCCATAAAAGCGGCATCGGGAACGGAGCCGGCGACGGCGGGCCCGGCCAGGTGAACCAATATCTCGCCGGGATGGATACGCTGCTGATCGATAAGCCGCCGCAGAGAGCGGAGAATTGGCGAGGCATCACGGCCCCCATAAAGCTCCCCCACGTGGGCCAGGACTTTTCGGTCGGAAAAAGCGGGAGGCAGCGCCACCAGCCGCTCTTCGGGATCGAATCCGTTCCAAATCAGCTCAATGCGTCCGGCACGGTTCGGGTAATCGCGTTTGAGCTTGGTCTGGGCGGCATCGGTGTTGGCAATGGCGACGTCGTTGGCGCGCACAAAGATGCGCTCGAGTTTGCGGTAGACGTCCTGAGTGAAGCGATTGATATTCGAGTGAATGGGATTATCGCCGACCGGGTCGCGGTAGTCGGCGATCCAGGGCAATTGGCGCTGGCGCGCAAGCCAGTAAGCGGCGAAGTGAACACCCATTGGCGGAAAGGTAGAGAAGAGGGTAACGCGATAGCCCGGATTTTTGTCGATGAAGCGCAGTGCGGCGCGATAGGCATGGACAGACCACTGTGAGCCCGCGACACCCGGCATTAGGAATTTGCGGATGGCCCGCTCGATCTGCCAGCCGACTCCGATACGGGGTTGGTCCACGAAGGGATCCGAGACGCGTTCCGCATCAAGATCCGGCCGCTGCGCGACGTCGGCGGCGGTAATGACGTGACAACGATAACCGAGCCTCAGCAGGTATTTGTAGAAACGATAGGGCCGCACAGCGCCGATCACGTTTTCCGGTGGGAAATGGTAGGCAAAGATCAGTACTAAATCTTGCGGCATCGACGAGAAGCGTAGAAGCGTTGAATGGCAGCGTGGCAGCGGACGCCGGCCTGGCCGTCCCAAAGAGGCGGAATCGAGCCAGATTTGGGAGATTGACGAATCTCCTGCCAGGTTTTGAGAATGGAGTCGCGGCTGGTACCCGCGAGTCGGTTGGTTCCGTATTCGATGGTAGCGGGGCGCTCGGTGTTCTCACGGATGGTGAGGCAAGGCACACCGAGCACGGTGGACTCTTCCTGGATGCCCCCGGAATCGGTGAGGATGGCGGCGGCCTTAGCCTGTAGATGCAGGAAATCGAAGTAGCCCAAGGGGTCGAGCAGATGAATGGCCGGAGGCAGTTTGGCGGCTATGCTCTCCAGGCGCGCGCGGGTCCTGGGATGGACGGGCCAATAGAGCGTTAAATCGGCGGAAATGACCCGCAACGCTTCCGCGATTTCAGCGAGCTTACTTTCATCATCGACGTTGGCAGGACGATGGAGAGTCACCAGGCCGAAGGGACCTGGGGCAATAGCAAGGCGCGCGAGAACATCGGTTTTCAGAGCGTCCTCCAGATGGCGCCGAAGGGAATCGACCATGAGGTTGCCGACGAATTCAATCTGGCCTTGACTCTTACCTTCCAGCAGAAGATTTTTGCGACCGCTCTCTTCTGTGACGAGCAGCAAGTCCGAAATAGCGTCGGTGACGATGCGATTGATTTCTTCCGGCATGGTGCGATCGAAGCTGCGCAGGCCAGCTTCGGCATGAATGACAGGAAGACCGAGCTTGGAGGCAACCAAGGCGCCGGCAACAGTCGAGTTGACATCACCTACGACGATCACGCCGTCAGGATTTTCAGAGAGCAGAACTGGCTCGAGCCGGCGCATGATCTCCGCGGTCTGCTGCGCATGGCTACCGGAGCCGACCTGGAGGTGGTGACGCGGGTGCGGAATTTGCAGGTCGCGCAGAAAGCTGCCTGACATGCTGTCGTCATAATGCTGGCCCGTGTGGATGAGGATGGTCTCAAACGCCGGGTCGGTTGCGATGGCGGCCATAAGCGGGGCCACTTTCATGAAATTCGGGCGGGCGCCTGCCAACACAGCAAGACGTGTAATCAATTCCATTTTCCTTTCTTATCCAGCTCTTCGCGGTAGATGCGGCTCATGCGATCGAGGGCCGCCTGCATATTAAGCGTAGTGGCCGCAAAAGCGGCGGCATTGCTCGCAAATTGCCGGCGCAGCTCATTATTTGATATGAGCGATGCGAGTTTATCGGATAAGTCTTGCAGATCGCCGCTTCGAAATAGCAGACCGCGCTCGCCATCCTCGATCAGTTCGGGCGTGCCGCCGACGCGAGAACCAACGGGACAGCAACCGCAAGCCATGGCTTCCAGGATGGCGTTGGAGAAGGCTTCCGACGAGGAGCAAGAGACGAAGATATCCACGGCGCGAAGGTAGGGCGCGACACGCTTGACGGCCGGCAGGAACAGGCAGTCGTTTTCCACTCCCAAGCGAGCTGCCTCCGCCTGAAGTTTCGACAATTCCGGCCCGCTACCTACGATCAATAGTTTCATACCCGGCCTGATCGGCCGGACAGCTGCGAAGGCTGCGATGAGAAGTTCCATGCGTTTCTCAGGACGCAACACACAAACTGACCCGATTACGAGAGAAGCATCGGCGACAGGAGCGGGTTTTGGTCCTTCGAGAGGGAAGAACTCGGCAGTTTCGACTCCGTTGTAGCTGAGGATGGTCCGTTCGGGAGTCACACCGTAATCTTCGATCATGTGACGACGCATCGCCTGACAGTTCACTACGATGGCATCGACCAGGCGATCGGTGAAAGCGAGTTGCTTCCTAGTTTTGGGCTCGAATAAGTCTCGGTGTCCCAGCGTACTTGAGAGGATTACGGGAACGCGCAACAGCCGGGCAAGAGGGGCGGTGAAGACGATAGTGCCGTCAAAGGCATGGATCAAGCGGATGTGATGGCCAAGCAGCCAGTTTCCGAGGCGTACGGCGGAACGGATCGTTCTTGGGGACGTGAGACTGGAGATTTCGAGATCGAGTATAGGAAGACCGGCTTGCCGGACCTCTTCGTAACGCAGGCCGCCGGATTCGAAAACTACCACGTGGGGCGCAAAGCGGCCACCATCGAGGCCGACCGCCAGTTTAGTAACATCTCGTTCAATCCCGCCCCAATCGAGTTTTCTGACGAACAAGGCAATCGGGACCGGCTCGTTTACCGCCGTTCGATGGGGCACGTGGAGTTTCCGTCGCAGCTCCAGCTACCGCGGAAGCTCCTGATAACGTTTAACCATTTGATTGATGGCTACAGTAATAGCGCCAACTACAAGCATGGTAAAGCGGTAACCTTGCGCCAGGAAGATCAAAGAGACGCTAAAGCCAGCAATCATGATGGCTAGAGTCTTGGCGGCTTCGGGGACGACAGGCAGGCTACTGCGGCCGGCGCGCCGCAGCGATTTGAAAGCAATGCCAACCGCAGTCACGTAGAGGAGAAAGGCTGGTATGCCGCATTCGGACGAGAGCTGGGTGTAGCCGTTGTGAGTCTCGTGCCACATGCCCTTCTGATGGGTCTCAGCGGCCATACCGGCCTGATAGTCCTGGAAGGTACCGGGGCCGACACCAAAAATGGGATGTTGCATGGTGACGTCTATACTCGCCCAAAATAGCGCTTTTCGTGCCAATGCTGATTCGTGCGCGGACTCACTGGCCTCGCTCGAATCGAAAATGGAATAGAGCCTGTCCCTCGATTGTTGCGGAACCAGCGGTAGCGCTATCAATCCGGCCAGGGGGCATCCCACCAAAATAGTCAAGCGAACCCGATTAGAACCGGTAAGGGCAACGTAGAGCAGCATGGCCAGTAAAGCGACGAACCCGCCGCGCGAACCGGTGCTCATGATTTCCAGCAAGCCGGCCAGGATGATGAAGGCGCCGAATGCTTTGATAAAAGGGGACCGCCCTTTAGCGAAGGCGTAATAGGCGATTACCGGCAACATGATGATTATGTGCGCGGCGAAATCATTCGGATCATTGATGCTGCTACCATCCGAGCCAACGTCCATACGGCCCTGGCTGAAGTCCCGATGAACAAGCCCGAAGAGAATAGTGGTCGATCCGGCGAAGGCGAGCGTATTCAATACACGCTTTAAATCACTGGGCCGGGTGACCACCGCAGGGATCAAAAGCATGAGCGGATAAACAGTGCGGACGTAGGGCATCACCAGCGCAAGGGAGCCGCCCTTCCAGGTGCTGGTTACAGTCGCAAGGACGAGCCACAAAACGAAAAACGTCCATATCCAAGCCAATTTGTCCTTAAACGCGGCGAACATGTTGCCGGCTACAAACCAGGCTACGTAGGACAAGACACCCAGAATAATAAGAATATGCGTGTCCACATGCAGCATCGCCGACGCAAATTCGTGAACGAAACTGAAACGGAAATAGAGGAAAAGCAGACTGCAGCGTAAGGCGAAATCGCGCGCGGGATTAGGCGAATCATCGATTTCTGCAAAACTGGTGCCAGCGAGGCCGGAAGGTAACTCTTCGCCACCGCCAACGATCGCCGTTGTAGCAGTGCTCCACTGGGTGGCTGGCGACCGCGGCGGCTTTCTTGCAGGTAGTACGTCAGATGCACCAGGCGAGCGAAGACTTCCGCGACTTGGCTTGAATTTCGACACGTTGGCAGATTAGCGGAGACAGTCGGACATCAAAACAAAAACAAGTGACTTGCTGTGATTTACACTTGCTGCCGCTAAACTAGTGTACTGTACCGGGGAATTGTTCTCCAAAAGCCGCGGGGCAAAAGCGAGGTACCATTGCGACGCTTAAAGGCACGCGCAGACTGATCCGGCGCCTAAAAATCCGCTAAGTAAAAGACGTTTTCCGCACAACCTTTCAGCATGGCAATTGCCGAATCACAACAATCCGACGAACAGACAAATCTCACGCGCAGCGCGGTAAACGGGACGGCATGGTCGGGCGTGTCAACGGCGGGACGGCAAATCCTGACAATTGCTTCCGTGGCGACAGTAGCGCGGCTGCTCGGTCCGACCGCGTACGGCGTGATGGGCATGGCGAACTTGCTTATTATTTTTATTTTAAATTTTCGGGATCTCGGGACGGGTTCCGCCATTATTCAAAGAAAATCCGTAACGGACAGATTGCTATCGAGCCTTTTCTGGGTGAATTTCTTCCTGGGAGTGAGTTTGGCGGCGCTGGTTTGCCTGGCGAGTCCGGCAGCAGCTAAATTTTTTAAGACACCTGAGCTTATTCCAATTTTGTGTGTACTTTCGGCGTCTTTCTGGTTAACGTCCTGCGGAGTGGTACCCAGTTCGATCATCATTCGCGAAATGCGATTCCGGGCGCTGGCGGCGGCGGATCTCAGCGCGGGAGTGGTTACCTACTTGGTTGCTCTCACCATGGCCTACAAAGGATTTGGCGTGTGGAGCCTGGTTTTCGCTAATGTGGCAAATTCGTTAACGACCTGCGTAGGCTATTGGATTGGCTCGGGGTGGCGTCCGAAGCTGCACTTCGATAAGGCAGAAGTGCGGTCCATCGCCCGGTACAGTTTAAATCTGTCGGGATTTGGGCTGGTGAATTATTTTTCGAGGAACGCAGATAACATAACCGTCGGCAAGATACTAGGCAAGGCTGCGCTGGGCGATTATGCGATGGCCTACAACCTGATGTTGACGCCGATTCAGAACATCAGTTCGGTGATTGCGCAAGCCACTTTCCCGGCGTTTGCCCGTATCCAGGACGACAACGAGCGATTCCGGCTAGCCTATACGCGTAGCTGTATGTTGATTGGGCTGATCAGTTTTCCGGTAATGGCGGGTCTGGGTGTGATAGCGGATCCACTCATCCGAACGGTGCTAGGAGTCAAATGGGTTGGTGCGATTCGCTTGTTTCAAATTTTGGCGCCGGTGGGACTGGTGCAGTCGATACAGACGACTGTAGGGTCCATCTATATGTCGAAAGGCCGCACAGATTGGCAGTTCCGCTTCGGAATCGTACAGTGCTGCCTGCTGGTTCTGTCATTTCTTATTGGCGTTCACTTCGGGACGATCGGAGTAGCCACGGCATACTGCATCGCCTTCCTGGGTCTGCTCATGATTCCAGGCTTCATCATTCCATTCAGAGCGATCGGCCTAAAGCTCACTGATTTCGCAAGCGCACTGCTGCCGCAGCTGCTAATTACAGGAGCGATGGCGCTGAGTTGTTTTTTGTGGTTGAAATTCCTGCCGGCGGCAGGCATTACCGCTCCCTGGGTTCTGCTGTCATCGGTTATTATTCTGGGCGCGACGGTCTATGTGGTTTTGCTGCTTCTAACCTGGCCACAAGTGATGCAGCATCTAGAAGTTACCATGCATACGTCGGGCCGGACCAGGATTTCGATTGCTTTAGGACGAACGAAGGGTCTGGGATTCGCAGGCCGTCGCCATGTGCGTCAGGAAACAACGGGTGGTGAATAGGTCGCCAGCCTTGCTGCCGTCGCAAGCCGGAGACGTCAGTAGGGCAGCCGCTACGGCCCGCTATCTTTTCTTTGCTCCGTGGCCCGTTCAATCGGGGTCGGGAGTAAATAACGTGGTTGTCGGGCTGAGCGAAGCGATGCGCGACGAATATCAACCGGCGATCGTGGTGACGGGTTGGAAACAACCGCCGCCCGGGCAGCTCTGGATTAAGCTGCCAAGCCCCTCGTTCGGGCTGCGCAGTTTCGCTGGATTTCTGCTCACTCTGTTGCCAAATTTGGTTCGACTGAGACGAATCACACAAGGCGCGATTGCTGTGAATCCCCACTACTTTGGCCCCGAGGTGTTTCCTTTGGCTTTATTACGGAGAGTCAGGATTTTGCCGAAGCTCATTTTATCGACGCACGGCGCCGATGTGTCTGCGATCCGCGCATCTTCCTGGTTCGACAGAAACTTGTACAGCTGGATTTGCCGAACCGCAGATCTGGTAGTGGCGTGTTCGCACTCACTTGCTTCCGAAGTGAAGCAGATCAGTCCGCAGGCAAACGTAGTCGCGATCTGGAACGGGATTTCGAGCCCGCCGCTCCAGTTGGGTAAGCGACCCATACCCGAGCCTTACCTGGTTTCGATTGCGGCTTTTGTGGAGAAGAAAGGGCATGATGTCCTGTTGCGGGCCTTTCAACAGGCAATCCGAACTGTTCCTGATCTTCGACTGATTTTGATCGGCGGCAAAGGACCCGAGCTTCCGGCGATAGAGAAAACAGTCGAGGAGCTGGGTTTGCGGGACAGGGTGGAGCTGATATTGGATCTCCCGCATGAAGCCGTATGGAACTGGTTGAGCCATGCGGAGTGTTTTGTACATGCTCCGCGGGAAGAACCATTCGGGTTGGCAGTGCTGGAAGCAGCATTGGTACGCACGCCCGTAGTGACAACGGACGTGGGAGGAATTGGGGAGTATCTGACCGATGACGTGGATGGGCTGTCGTGCCCGCCGGACGATTCGGAACGGTTTGCAGATTTGATTCTGCGAACGCTGCGCGATACACCAGCGGCGCGGAAACGGGCGGATGCGTTTTTTGAGAAAGCCGCGAATTTCACCTGGGATGCGGCTTGGGCGGCTTACAAACGGGCGGCTAAGCTGATTGCGTAAGGAAATACGACGTAGTCTCTGGTTTGCCTACAATAGAAGCCTATGAAGGCGCGCGTGTATGTCTCGATGAAACCGACAGTGCTCGACCCGCAGGGGCAGACCATTTGTGCGGCGCTCCAGGGCCTGGGTCACGGTGAAGTGGCCTCGGTGCGGCAGGGTAAGTATTTCGAGATCGGGCTCAAAGACGATGTGGGGCGCGAGGCGGCGGCGCGCTCGCTGGAGGCGATCGCCCATGAAGTGCTGGCAAATCCGGTGATCGAAGAATACCGTATCGATCTTCTGGATTGAGAGCGACAGGGACTGGGCGGCACTCTAGACTAGAAGAGATATCAGGTTTCCATTATGTGCGGAATCGTTGGCTATATCGGCGGTCAGGACGCCGTTCCGGTGATTGTAGAGGGGCTGCGACGGCTCGAATACCGGGGGTATGACTCGGCGGGCGTGGCAGTGATGAATGGGACGGAGGCGCTGGAGGTGCGGCGCGCCTCGGGCAAGCTGCGCAACCTCGAAGATGTGATCCGGCAGCAGCCGTTGACCGGCTCATATGGCATCGGGCACACGCGTTGGGCGACGCACGGGCGGCCGACCGAAGAGAACGCTCATCCGCACCGCGATTGTAAGGGCCGGATCGTGGTGGTGCATAACGGCATTGTCGAAAATTATCTGCAGGTGCGCAAACAGTTGACGGCCGAGGGACACATCTTCAAAACCGAGACCGACACCGAGGTGATTGCGCATCTGGTCGAGAAATACCTGGATGGGCCGCTCGAAGACGCGGTGCGAAAGGCGCTTAAAGAGATTCACGGCGTATTTGCCATCAGCGTGATTGCAAATACCGATCCGCGAAAGATTGTGGCAGCGCGTTCGGGGCCGCCGGTCGTAATCGGGCTAGGGCAGAACGAGTTTTTTGTGGCGTCCGACGTGCCGGCGATTCTGAATCATACCCGCGACATCTACTTCCTGCAGGACGGCGACATGGCGGTGCTGACGGCGGAGGGGGTTAAGCTAACCGATTTCGAAGGCAAGCATGTGCAGCGGCAGGTCTCGCGTATTCTGTGGGACCCGGTGATGGCAGAAAAGGGCGGCTACAAGCATTTCATGCTGAAGGAAATCTTCGAGCAGCCGCGCGCCGTGAAAGATACTATGCTCGGGCGCGTGGGCCTCGAGAGCGGCCGGGTGTTTCTGGATGAAGTGGATATTCCGGAAGCGGAGTTCAAGAGTTTTCAGCAAGTGAAGATTGTGGCGTGCGGCACGAGCTGGCACGCGGGACTGGCGGGCAAGATCATTCTCGAACGGCTGGCGCGCATTCCAGTCGAGGTCGATTACGGCAGCGAGTTTCGCTACCGCGATCCGATCATTCAGCCGAACACGTTAACAGTGGTGATTTCACAATCGGGCGAAACGGCGGATACCCTGGCCGCCCTCCGCGAGGCAAAAACAAAGGGCTCGAAGACCCTAGCGATCTGTAACGTGGTGGGCTCGATGATTACGCGCGAGGCGTCGGGCACGATTCTGACGCATGCCGGGCCGGAGATTGGCGTGGCTTCGACCAAAGCGTTCACTTCGCAGCTTACGGCATTGCTAATTCTTGGGATGTATCTCGGACAGGTACGCGGAACTTTGTCGACCAAGGCGGCCTGCGACCTGGTACAGGAGATGGCGCATATCCCGGGCAAGCTCGAGCAGGTGCTAGCGGCCAATGACAGCTACGACGAGCTGATCAAGGACTTGTTCCGGGCGCAGGATTTCTTGTATCTGGGCCGGGGCATTCATTTTCCGATTGCGCTAGAGGGCGCGCTGAAGCTCAAAGAGATTTCATATATTCATGCCGAAGGCTATCCAGCGGGCGAGATGAAACACGGGCCGAACGCGCTGATCGACGAGAATCTGCCGGTGGTGGTGCTCGCAACCAAGGATCCGGAATCGGAAGAGAGCAAAGTGCATTACGAAAAGACACTCTCCAACATTCAGGAAGTGAAGGCGCGCAGCGGGCGCGTGGTGGCTATTGCCTGCGAGGGCGACGAGGAAGTGGCAAAGATGGCGGATCACCTGATCACGATTCCCGTGACGCGCGAACTTCTGCTGCCGCTGCTCGAAATGATTCCCATGCAATTGCTGGCGTATCACATTGCAGTGCGGCGCGGCTGCGATGTAGATCAACCTAGAAATCTGGCGAAGAGCGTTACGGTCGAATAGGAAGTCGCAGACGGCACCGCGGCCTGCGTGGTCAGGAACAAGGAAGGTTCACTCGTAGCGCAGGGCCTCGACGGGATCAAGGCGGGCTGCTTTGCTCGCCGGCCAGATTCCAAAGAACAAACCTGTTCCCGCTGAGACCACCAGACCCGAAGCCGCCGCCCACAGCGGCACGGTCGCCGGAAGACTGGGAAAGATGAGCCGGCTGATGAGCGATATGAGCCAGCCGAAGATGATTCCCACCACTCCTCCCATCCCGGTTAGCACAATCGCCTCCAGAAGAAATTGCAGGATGATGTCGGTCTTGCGGGCGCCAATCGCTTTCCGGACCCCAATCTCTCTGGTCCTCTCGGTAACAGAGACCAGCATGATGTTCATCACGCCAATGCCTCCGACCAGCAAGCCGACCGAGCTGAGGACAACCATTACCAGAGCCACCATGGCGGTGATCTGACGAAATTGGCTCACCATCTCGTCGGCCGTGGACAGCGCGAAGTCGTCCGGCTTCGTATAAGGGACGCGCCGGTCGATCCTCAGAATTACGCGGATCTGATCCATGGCGCGGGGAAGTTGTCCCTGTTTCGCGTTCACCACAATCGCCATGTCTTTGGATGCAGGATAGGATTTCCGCAAGGTGAAAAAGGGCACGATGATCCGCATGTCGTCCGAGCCGAAGAAGGAAGCGGCCGGCCGGTTCATGGTTCCAATTACCTCGTATTCCTTGCCGTTCACCGTAACGGGCTTACCGATCGGATCAAGTTCGCCATACAAGCTTTTTGCAATGTCCGCCCCTAACACCGCCACCGAGGCTCGCCGCCGGTTGTCGCTATCGGAAAGGAAACGCCCAGAGCGCATGTCAGCCTGGCCCTCTTCCGCGTACGCTTCCTCCACGCCGAGGTAACTTATTCCGACTTGATCGTTTCCTTTGTAACGTGCCTCTATGGTTCCGCGATTCACGAATAGCATGGGCGATACCTGGTCACAGGCCGCGCACTTTTCGCGAATGTCCAGCGTGTTCTGGTATGTAATGTCTTTTCTGGTGCGCTCCTCAGGTGTGAGCGCATGGGAACGGAACCCGGCCGGGAATTTGAAGACGATGATCGAGTTCGGACCGAAGCTGCTCAGCATCGCAGTGATTGAAGAGTCGAACCCGGTGAGAATGGAACCGACTCCAATGATGGTGCCCGTGCCCATCACAACGCCGAGCACCGTCAGCAGGGCGCGCGTCTTGTGAGCTTGTATGGTCTGAATTGCCAGCGAAAATGCGTTTAGAACGGCTTTCCAGTTCACTTCAGTTCTCCGTTCTCAGGGCTACTATCGGGTCGAGTTTCGAAGCCTGTTTAGCGGGGTAAATACCGAAGAACAGTCCTACCATGGCGGATAGGCCGACGCCGATGATCACCGAGCTCAACGGGAGCGCCATGGGTACCGAGGCAGCATTTCTGATCACCACGGAGATCAACCAGGCAATGACCACTCCGATCAGTCCTCCCGAGGCCGCGAGCGTTGCCGACTCGACTAAGAACTGATTCAGAATATCCGCTCTGCGCGCCCCCAGGGACTTGCGGATCCCAATCTCATGCGTACGCTCCGTCACCGCCGCCAACATGATGTTCATAATCACGATTCCGCCCACCACCATGAACACGGAAACGATGCCTACCGCGGTAGCCGCAATCGCGGCAGTCAAGCGCTGCCACAGCTCCACGAACGAATCGGAAGACATGATGCCGAACGTGTCGTCCTGTCCGGGCCGCAGGTGACGGTACGTTCGCAGTAGCATCGTGGTTTCATCCTTAGCCTCGACCAAGCGGCCCTGGTCGATCGCCTTGGCCACCATATCAATGCCTTTTCTCGAATTGAACAGCTTGAAATAATTCTCGATCGGAATCATCACGAAATCGTCTTGCGATTGGCCGAATACGCTTCCTAGAGGCTTCGCCACGCCGACAACCTCGAACGGCGAGCCGTTGATCTGGATGGTCTTGCCTATCGGATCCCGGTTCTCGAAGAATTTTTTGCGCACGTCGCTTCCGAGAAATGCCACTGCGGCATGCCGCTGGGTCTCTCCTTCGGTGATCTCCCGGCCGGCTTCCGCCTGCACGTTGTTCAGGGCGGGAACTTCGCTGGTTACGCCTTGAATCTCCACGCTCGCGTCGGTCGATTGTCCTTGAAAAGAAACTCTGCCGAGGTCGGAATCTTCCAGGCCGATGCCGCGCAGGAGCGTCGAGTGCTGCTTGATAAAGGCGTATTCCTCGGGGCGAATCTGCGGATTCCGCTTTTGCATCAACAGCATCTTCTTTGGATCGCGCTGCCCAAACCACGACATGCGCACAATGCGAAATCCATCCGAACCCATATCGGAAACCTTGTTCGCGATGTACAGATTCATGCCGTGGATTAACGACGTCACCGAGATCAGCGTGGTGGTGGCGAGAATAATCCCTAGCAGCGTCAAAAAACTGCGCAGCTTATTTTTATTCAGCGAGTCGATGGCAATACGGCCCGCTTCCAGAAACGATGCACTTCGGCGGATATTCTTTTTGTTCGACACAGACCTGCTTCAGGCTGACGCAAATTGCCGGCTCTTTGTTCCCTGGAAAAGGTCCAGCGGCGGGGTGTGTTGCTCAATCCAATCCATCCCAAAATGATCCAACCAAAACCTTGGAAACCGCTTGGCTAAGTATCCCAGATGTCCGCCATGTTCGGTAGCGACCAGAGTTAGCGCCGGATTCGTTTCAAATGCCGGGTTCTGGTAAATCTCGAATGGCACCAGGGGATCATCTTTAGCCGTAATAACGAGCGCAGGAACCCTGATTGCGGAGAGAAAATGTTTTGCCGACTGCGTCTCGTAGTAGTTGGCGGCAGTTCCAAAACCGAAGAGTGGCGCGGTGAAGCGGTCGTCGAATTCCCAGATACTCTTCACCTCGTTCAAGCCTTCCTGGCTGTAGAGTTCAGGCGAAGTTAGGCTCTTTTTCCGGACCCGTTGCCGCAGTCGATCGAGGAAACGTCGCACATACAAGAAGTTGCCGGGCTTATCAATAGACCGAACCGATCTTGCCAGATCGATCGGAGTAGACACGGCGACTACTCCAGCCAGCAGATCAGTCTGTCCTAATTCGCCTGCCAATTTAAGCACAATATTTCCGCCAAGCGAAAATCCTACCAGGAATAAGGGCGCAAGGCTCCGTCGGCGCAGTTTTTCAAGGACCAGCCGCGTATCGCCGGTCAGTCCGGAGTGATACATTGTCTCGCAAAGCTCTTCGGTACCGCCGCAGGTCCGCAAATTCAGCCGGTGCACGCCGAATCCACGGCATAAAGCTTCCGTGGCGAAACTTGCAATATAACCCGCGTCGGCCGAACCCTCCAGGCCGTGCACAAATACCACTTGGCCACAGGCTCCCTGCGGCGGCTGATGCTCGAAGGCAACTACCGCGTTTTTGCTGTCAATGCGGTATTCACGCTTGATCACGGGAAATCTCTGAACGTCGATTCTGCGCGGCCAGAAGTTTCCCGCAATCGTCAAGAGGTGGGGATTCCGAAAAAGAGGTTGAAAATCGGGCCGCAACTACGATTCTAGCGGCTTCACAGGGTTAATTATTGGAGCCGTTCGCTCTTTCGGCTTAGATCTTCCGAAAGGATAATCGCTTCTGCCAGTTCCCGCATCGGCCGTCGTAGCCGGCGGCTTTCATTCCGCAAACGCAAATACGACTCCTCCTCAGTCAAGCTGTGCCGATGCTGTAAAATGCCTTTGGCGCGCTCGACGATCTTGCGGGTTTCGAGCTGTTTGCGCATCTCTGCCGTCTCTTCCTGCAGCCGCACGTTCTCTTCAGCCAGAAACGACTTTTTGATCGCGCCCCCCATTTGCTCGCCGACAAAAGTTAGCAGTGCAATCTCGTCCGAGGTATGGGAGTGGGGCTCCCGATGGTGAACGTTGATAACCCCAATGACGTCCCCGCCAGTCACCAGTGGCACTGATAAAAAAGCTTCATAGGTATCTTCGACCAGCGCCTGAAATCGCTTGAAGCGCGAATCAGCGGCTGCATTAGAGGAAAGAGCCACCACCGAATGGTGCTCCACCACCCAACCCGTCACGCCTTCGCCTACTTTCAGGCGAATATTTCCCAGGTCGCTTTGGTGAGGCACCTGGGACGCGCGCAGTACAATCTCACTTGTTTCGCGCTCAATTAGGTACACCAGACAAGCGTCACAGTCGGTCACTTGCACCGTTAACCCGACCACTTCTCCCAACATCTCGTCGAGAGACAGGTCTGAACTCACAATGTTGCTGATACGGTGCAGTAAACCTACCAAAGTTGCGGGAGGCTCCATACGGCTAGCAGTGGCCATACCAAAAGATAAACCCGTTACACCAGGGTATGCAAATCAAAATATTTGATCCGATGTATCTTAAATGGAGCTTAGGCCCTGATTTCCACCAATGTCTCCTGTTCTTCGCCTGTCACCTGGGCGTGCTGCTCACCTACATAAACGTTCACCTCTGATCTGATCCCGAATTTTGGGAGATAGACGCCCGGTTCGATTGAAAAGCAGGTGTGTGAGATGATCCGGCGCTCGTCATGGGACTCCAGATTGTCCATGTTCGCGCCGGTCCCGTGAACCTCGGTCCCGATACTGTGACCGGTCCGGTGGAAAAAAAACTGCCCGAATCCCCTACTTTCGACTACCCCGCGCGCCTCGTCGTCCACCTGGTAACCCGCGATATCGTGGCTCTCCGCCACTTGCTCCACCACAAACTCTGAAGCTTTCTTCCTTGCGTCCCGCACCACGGTAAAAACGTTCTGAATTTCGCTAGGCGCCGAACTGCCGCAAAACCCCGTCCAGGTAACGTCGTAATAAACTGCATCCGGTTCGCGCAGCTTGGCCCAAAGGTCGATCAGCACCAGATCTCTTTCCCTAATAGGGGAATTTCGATCTGCCGTTGGCTCGTAATGCGGATTCGAAGCATTTTCGTTTACACCGACAATCGGTCCATGGTCAGTAAAGAGTTGGGCTTTTTCGAATTGTTGACGGATGAACTGCTGAACCTCGTACTCGTTGACCGGATTACCGCCCCCCAGTCTTTCGCCGATAAACCGGAAGGCCTCGCGTCGCACTTCATCCACTTTGTTGCCCGCCGCAACGTGCTGCTCGAATTGCCGCTCCGTCCAGCGCGCCTCGAATTCTTGCACCAGATCGGCTGAACTGCTCACCGTCACTCCGGTCCCGCGCACCAACTCGATTGTCCCGGCATCCACGAGCGAAACATAGGGAATAACGCAGTTCGGCGAATACTGCATCGCAATCTGCCGTGCTCCCGAGAGAATGCGTTTGAGCATTGACTGCTGATCGCTCCATCGCGCATAGCTGAGCTTCTCGCCGGGGAGCGAGTCCAAGGACCCGCTTTCGATTTGATGCACAAGCTTGCGCGGTTCGCCGGACGCTGGAATAAAGTAGTACCAGCGACGGGTTCCTGCCGCCGAATCCGGCAGTCCGAGAATCTTGTAGGCGAGCGGATCTCGATGGTGGTGATCGAAGAATAACCACCCGTCCAGATTATTTCGCTTGAGAGCTTGCTGTACACGCTCAATGACCATCTCATCAACGATTGTATGTGGGCTGTGCTTCAGGGGCGGCCGTCTTCGGCTTGGTGACCAGACTAATTGCGATGAGGCTAAGTACCGAGGCCATCAGGGCCGGGTAAACGGCATCCATCGAGCCAATCGCGTGCTTGATCTCTTCCGATCCGTATTGTTGCGACAATTCCCAAGCAACGGTAATTACTGTTCCCAGCAAAATAGAGGTGATCGCCCCGGCCGCCGTGGCTCGGCGCCAGAAAAATACCGCCATGACGGCTGGCGTAACTGCCGCCCCGTAAACTGTATAGGCATAAAGCGACGCCTTCAATACCGATTGAAATTGCGTCGCTTGCAGAACCGCGAACAGCCCGAGCAGGATTACGATGAGCCGAGACATGATAAGCGTCCGCTTCTCGGAAGCCTGCGGGTTCACAAAACGACCATAGACATCGTGAATCAGGTTGGTAGCCGGTGAGAACAGATAATTGTTTGCGGTAGATACGACTTTGGCGAAAACTCCGCCGAGTAGAATCGCTCCCAGTATGTGCGGCAATGCTTCTTTGGCTGCCAGCGGTATAATTTCCCGAGGTCTATCTGTGTGAAGTTTCGCGCTGGCAATTACCGCCATCGTCACCAATAGCGTCTCGAGCAGAATGGTGCCGGCAATCCAACCGAACACCGATTTCCGCGCATCGCTTTCTGACCGCGCGGAAAAGAACTTCTGATACATTCCTTGATTACCGATCAGCAGAAGCATCGTGGGTAAGGTCAGTGCGATCGCACTCGATAAGCTGTAATTTCCTAATATTTGAAAGTGTGTAGCAGGAAGGGTGCGCGCTACGACGTGCCATCCGCCGACCCGGTTCAACATAATTGGGACCGCTACTATCACGGTCAGCATAACGAGCGACCCAATTACTAGGTCGAGATAGGCGATTGAAGCCATCCCCGCGGCCGCAGTAAAGAAAATAACGAAGCCCGCAATGATATACAAACCGGTGGTGCGCGACACTGCTGGAAAAATCAGGTGGAGAATATCTCCTCCGCCAATCAATTGATAACTCGTGATGATCGTACAGGAAATCACAATTGCAATCGATCCGAGTACCCGCGCCGTCGCGTTATACCGGGTCTCGAGCAAATCAGGAATGGTAAATTGCGCAAACTGGCGGGCTCGCCCCGCGATGAGCGCAATCAATCCGAGCCCCAGCCACCCACCCAACGGCTGCCAAAGCGCAACGAAGCCATTCTGGTAGGCGTTCTCCGCTCCCGCCAGCAGGCTACCGGCCCCGATCCAAGATGAGAGCAGGGTGAATACCAGCACAGGCCAGCTTAAACTTCTGCCGGCGACCAGGAAGTCCGCCGTGTCCTTCACCCCCAACGTTTTATAAACGGTGATGCCGCAGAGAAGCAGCACCACCAAGCCGACCGCAAGAACATACGCCATGAATCGACCATCTTAGCGATTTCTGGACCCGCGGCTATCGCGCGCTTTAGAACCTAATAGTGACTGTCAGACCTTGCGCCGGATTTGCCGTTCCTGTATATCCGACCACGGGATTGAGCGAAACATTCATTGTCAGCGACGCTCCCTCGAGCAACGGCAGCAATGTGAGGCCATCGACAATGTTTGTGGAGGTCGTCGCTCCCGCGGCAATCGCAAGACTGCAATAGGGACTCGCATTTTGCAGAAGATCGATGCCGATACTGTATCCAGCAGCTGCTTGCGTCACAGAAGCCCGTATATCTCGTACCGAATGCCCGGCTTGCACCAGAATCGGTGGGGCCGCATTCTGCTGAGTCGCCAAAAAGCCGCTGACCTGAAAGGCTAATTGGCCACCGGAAAGAGTCCGCAGTCCGGTTTGGCCGGAAGATACGTAACATAGCTGGCTGGCTTTGCCATCGCCAAACGAGTTGGTCATATAGAGTTCCGCCGCATAGATTCGCTGATCTGGCAGGCTCACCGTATGTAAGAAATTCTGCGAAGCCTGACTCTCAAAAAAACCGGGAGCGAAGGGAACAATTAAGGCTTCTTGGGAAAGCATCAGAACCGAATCGCCGGCTGAATGCGTCGCCGTTGCTGAACGAAGTGATCCGCGCTGTACCAAATATCCGCTGCCATCGACAGTTGTGCCAAGCACGGTCATCATCTCGCTGCTGATCGCTAGAACTTGCCCGGCTACAATATTGGACGCTTGGGCCAATTGCACGGTCGTACTCGTTGCATCCATAGAGTTCGCTAGCGTGTATGGGCTGGGCGTAAGTAATTCGTTCCATGCATACAGTTGCAACGTGCCGCTCGTAATGGATGAACTATTTGTGAGATCGGCGAATCCCACTTGCGACAGCGTCAATGCGCCTGCTCCGGGCACGCCCAGTGTAAAGTTCGGCGCAGCCGCCAACCCGACGTCCGTTTGCATTCCGCCCAGC
Organism: Bryobacteraceae bacterium; assembly: GCA_036272575.1. Classification (GTDB taxonomy): domain Bacteria; phylum Acidobacteriota; class Terriglobia; order Bryobacterales; family Bryobacteraceae; genus Bog-105. The sequence goes on from DATAYL010000003.1 coordinate 48,935, forward strand.
GTCCAGCGAGTAAGAGGGGATAGATCGGCGTCACATTCCTGGTTGCTCACGTTTGCCGCTCTTCCCGAGATCTGAATTGTGGTCTCGCGCTGATAAGGTATTTCGAACTTTGCCGGACTGGTCGCGGAAACCGCCGCGAACTTCCAAGACCCGTCCGCAATGACGAAGAGACTAGTCGCATCGGGTGTCGTAGACCATCCCGGTATGATAGTAAGCGTTGTCGCGGTATTGCTCGCGATGAGCCGTTCCTGTCCGCGTGCGGTTCCTTCAATTATCCTCGCCACCATTCCTGCATACGAGATGTTCTGCGCATTCAGGTCGCTCCAGCCGATTGTGGAACTTGAGAATATATCGGCTTGGCACGGGCCTGCATATTCGTAGCGGTAGTAGAAATTTGCGTGATCGAAACTGGCATCCGGCGGCCCGATGCTCAGCTCTGCCGCCCCGCTATCCGCATACGTCACCGCGATCGCTACCGGTGAACTTGTGATCCGGTATAATTCCTGCGGCGTAACGCCCCGGTAAACATGAAACGAGGACGCCAACTGCGGAAAGCTCAACTGCTGAAGCGTTATCGTGTTCGTGTTTGTTCCCGATAACGTTTTAGCCGGAACTGTAAAAGAAAGCGGCCCTTCATTTCCAGCTGAGTCGACGGCCGTTACCGCATAATAGAAGTTCGTATAACCGGGAAGCGTACCGCCAGTGGCCGAGTATTGCGGGCTGAGGCTCACCAATGGAACATTCGTCACACTTGTGCTAGGGCTGGCTGGCTGCTGAAACGCAACGCTAAGAATGTCACTCGCCGAGCCGTCCCTTGATGCCTGTATCTCTTCTTGTATGCCGAAATCAAAGAATTCCAACCCGGCAGCGCCGTAGGTATGCGGCACAGTGCCGATCAGCGGACGCGGTATTTGAAGCTGGGTGCTCGGCTGCCGGCCTGCATTCATCAGTACAGCGGTGTTGTCGCTGTACCAGTCATCATTGTGAACCTGTGCCTGTATGGTTACCGCCTGATAATTCATCGCTGGTGACAGCTTCGTAACTCGGAAAGGAGTTCTTTCGAATCCTTCTTTCAAATAAGTAATCGCGATGATATCGCCCGGCCGCACCTTCAGCGCTCTGAAACTCGTTTCAAATTCAATAAACAAGTTCCCCTTTGTCGACTTGTCGAGCTGGCGCAGCAACACACGCGTCGCCTGACTGAAATTTGCCACTCCCAGCGCCGTCGATTGGCTGCTGATCTCATAACCAATCAGGGCCGTGTCATCCGCATCCGCAATCGACAGGCTGTCTTGCTGATACTCATTCGATTCGTCCTGGAACTCAATGCTCAGCCGGTTAGAAGTCTCGGCAACAGTCCTGCTGCTTAACCTGACGCTCGAACTACCATCCGAATTCCGTGCGATCCCGGAAAAAGACGCTGAACCGTCACTAAACTCGTAAGCCGGCCAGCCGTTCTCGAGCATCTCCGTGCTATTACTTCCATCAGGCAAGGTCGGCTGCTGTGCAGCTATCGTTGTTTCTGGCAGGAGTTCAAGCAAACCCGTCGGCCCATACCGCAACATCAAACTGGACGCGACCCGAATGCCTCGGATTACGGTCGCTGCGCTCTGCCTCTTCGTCAGAATAAGGTTGCATTCGTAACGCGGCACGCTTACGCTATTACCATTCAGGTCGGTCGTGTTGATGAAGTACTGACAAAACGCCGCCGAGCTCGCGAAAGTTTGCAAGTTCAACTCTGAAGTGGACCAGCCGCATCTCTGCAATAGATCGAGAATCACCCAAGCCGGATTGTTGGTGTAGGTCGTTTGAGCAAAACTTCCATCGGGATTGTATGTATCGATCTCTAAACCCTGCAGTAGCACTTGGACGTTCGGTAACGATCGCCCCGTACTGATGCGATTCGGCACAATGATGGACAATACGGCGACGCTGCCATATGGGTCACCCAACGGGTTCCCATTCGAATCCACAAAGTCCAGATTGAAATTCCCTGTCCTGGTCCCCGTGGTGACAGGCTGATACCAGCCGGTTGTGGTCATATCATTACCCGGCACATAGAGCGGGATCTCGATATCATTCACGACCACTTTGAGTACACCCTGGATGGTACCGATGCAAAGCAACACTTCCATGTGCGTCAAGTTACCGTCGTTGCGCGAAAAAATAACTGGAGATTTGAGCCAGCCGGCGCCGTATACCAGCGGCACCGGATCGTTAAACTTGGCCGAATTGTCAAGCAGCGGCGATAGATGCGATGCACTAGCTCCAGCTGTACGCACGGTAATCGCTGACGGAACGAATTCAAAGCCCCCATACCGTCGCGTGTCATTGCCCTGTGCGTCTTGACTAAACATTCCACGCTGTATACACTGCGCACGAGACTTATCACAAGACGTAAACGTTTGGCCCGCGTTCAAATTCCCCGCGCCGCTCGGCACATCTGCAGAATATCCGCATCGAAAAAAACGCGAGAATTTGCCAAACGTGCCGCCGTTTTGCGCCTCTGTGCGCTGCGGCAAGGTCGTCGGAAAATTCCAGGGGCACGTGCGCTGAATGCGTACCTCCGGCACCGGTATCCTTTGCAAGCTGAGCTTATTCGAGAAAGTTAGTGTCAGACTGTCTTCCGTTATTAAATCCGGATCGCCCGCGACGCCTTGAAACAAAACAGTGCTCTCGGTCGTAATGGTTCCACTCGGGAGGTCGGCAAAAGCAAAATAAACGGTAAGCTTTGTACCCTTTAATCCGACGGTCGCGTTTGTGCCCTGAGACAGTGCGGCATTTAGTTCCGATAAGTACGAATCTGCGTTAGCCAGCGTAATTGAAAGCTGGGAAATACCATCCATCGCATCGTCCGCCGAAAGCTGCAGATCGAAAAGATTGTGCTTCAGAACGCGCGCCGAATAAGCCGCGCCGTTAAACTCGATTGAGTGGGTGCTCCAGTATTCCGTATCTCCACTCGGCAAAACGCACTGAAAGAACAGCAGCGGTGTGTCGGCTTCAGCGAGTTGCTTGACTACGTTAATGGTCCCCATGGCGTCTTTCCTAAACAGTGGTCTCGATACTAAAAACAGTTGAATACAGATTTGGCCCATCGGCCGATACGGGCAGGTCGTCTACTCCCCAGTGCGCATTCGCGTAAACGCCGCCAGTTTGCAAGGTGGACCGGAACCGTGAGGGCGCCCTTTGCCCTTCGAGCTGAGGCCCGTATAGCGACACCTGCTGCCCTGCCGCCAAGCCGATAGCCACCGAAAAGGTTGTACCCGTATCCGCTAGCTGGCCGGTCGAAATCAGGCGTGTCCATTTCGGACCAACGGCAGCGCTTGTTGTTTCCTCTCCGTTCGTTCCTCGCCTCACCAGTGTGATTGTGGCGGGCGTGGCGCTCTGCGCATAGACCGAAAAGCAATACTGATAATCAGCTGGCACAACCAGCGCCTGGCTGATCTCTCCGTAGAGTTGCGCGTTATTGGTTGCGAGAAAAGCACCTTGGCCGCCTGCGGGATCCGCCGCTCCACCCGTAACCTGTAGCTGGCTGGCCAGTGTCCATGGAACACTCGTCAAGCTTGCAGTGTTCGCAAGCATGTTGTCTGTTGGATCGATAAATGTGAATCCGTGAAATCTCCCCTGGCAGGCCGCGAAGAAGTTTACGAGCACATTTAAATCTGTGGCAGACAGGCAGCTGTAGCCAAGCTGCCAGACGATTTCAGCCGCACTCTGATCTGCATTCAGGATCGTATCTCCGCTTGGAAGGATATTCCTGATCGTGCGTGCACTCCTTGTTTTTCGAAGCGGATACTGCGCCAGAGCCCCACTCGCTAACTGAGGAAAAAATAGATTAGCCATAAGTTTCAATCACCCAGAAAGACATGCTGCTAAGATCCACTCCCTTTAACTCCACTTGCAATGCATCTTGCCCAAAGCGGCAGTTCGGTACTGCTGTGCCGCTATAGGGGTCCGGAAAGGTGAAGATCGAATACCCGCCTAGTTGTTGAACGAAGAAGCTCTCAAGCGCGTCCAGCTCATTCTCGTTCAATAGATTCAAATGAATCTGCCATTGCCGAAGCATGCTACCCTGCATCCGGTAACGTTGGTCGCTCCCGTCCAGAAAGCGAATAACCTGTGTACCTTGCCCCGTGGTGACCCCTAGCGGATACTGCGTAACTGCCCCCGTCGATAACACTGGAAAAGTTGACATCTATATCTCCGCGACTACGTCATTTAAAGAGCTGGAAGTAAGTAGCGCCTGCTTCACAGCTTGCACCACTTGCTGCGGTTGGGATCCGCTACTCACGGTTGCCGAAGATGCCGAAGTCTGAGAGCTTCCGTAAATCCCTTTGATCGCGGAATTTGCAGCAAGGCTGCCCCCCGTCATCAACTGTGACCCGCTCTGGCTTCGGCTTACTGATGCCGTCTGCGCCTGTACGGTAGGTAAAACGAATGCAGTCAACGGTTGCGGTGTCTTTGACCCACCAAACAAACTCGCAATGCTTGACACCAACCCGCCGAGCCCGCTTACTGCGCTCAGCAACCCTCCCCCGCCGAATGCACCGGCGACCCCACCCGAAGCTACGTTCTTTAGCAGCCCGGACAATTGACTACCAGATACAGCCGACTGAGTCGCGCTAGTAGGCGCGTTGCCGAAGTTCAGGCCGCTGGTTTTCAGCCCGTTGGACGTAATCGAGGCAGTGCGAACATCATGCGAAGCCCCGGGTCGCGCGCTTCCATTGCCGCTTGCCGCCTTCGACCCCGTTGACGTATCTACTTTCGTGAGCAGCCGGCTAACGCTACGCCCATCGCTCTTTACTTGCGACAACTGCCCAACGAGGCTTGTCATCTGATTCTTATTGCTCATTTTTTTGCTCCGCCATCCATTCTTGTTCCAGGATCAAAATTGCTTCTGCGCTCTTCGCATCCATCGATAGATCGCAGCCGCCTCCGGATCCCTTCCAGACCTGAAACAACTCCAGAAATCGCAGACTTTGCGCTGTAATCACAGATTTTGGACATTGCGTCGCAATGAGACGGCCTCGCGCCCACACTGCTTTCTTGTTGCACTGCAGGTCTTTTTCCCAGGCGCAATTGCGAATTTTCACCAGGCCGCTTGCCCTGCAGGTATCGCATCTCCACGCGGCCGGTGAAGAAAACTGAAAATGGAATGCGATTAGGAGTTTTTTCTTTCGTCTTCTGTAAGGCTTGCTTCTCTGATGACCGCTTCCGCAATCTCGTCCGTCAGCTTCTCGGGGCCGCACTCGATCAAAGTTCGGATACTTGCCGGCTCGCCGTCAATCGATATACCGCGTAACGCTGTTAATCCCCATTCCAAATAGAGCCGCTTTACTAGCAATTCCGATAGCGCTGCAGTTAACTGGTCTTCTGAGTCTCCCGCTTTCAAGAACTCATGTTGCGCCATCAGCTCTCGGACCCTGCCGGTCAATTCGATTCGCTGCCCCAACGATGGCCTTCGCACCGCAAACCTCACTTCCGGAAACGCTTTGCTATCGTGCCACACAACGCTCGCGTAGCCTAGCTCTTTAGGCGAACGCAACAAAGATTTCATCATTTGATTCACCTTGCGCCAGATTGTTCAAGAAATCCCACTGCAATCGAGGTCCCACATCGTTAAAAACCGGAATCTCTGGAACCGTCGCCGGCAGGTACACACCCATTAAGTGCCCTTGTTGCTGTCCCAGCTGCAGCATCGCCGGCAAGCTCGTTCGCTGTTTTGCCGCAGCATAAAGGGCAATCGTCTGCGCATCGTCTTGCGCCAGCAAGGAGAACTTGGAAATTACTTCCCGATTTGCCGCTGCAATCGCTCGCGGATAGGACGAGCCAAATTCTTCGTTTCTAGTCTGTATATTGTTCTTCACTTCCAGACTCGCCGAAGTCATGGTGAAGAATTGGTTCGCCGGTCCGCCCAACCACACCTGACCCAAATGCCCTGGCACAATCGAGTAATCAAAACTCGCACGAGACGGCTCGGCCGGATAATTTGTCAACCCGGCGCTCCCTGCTGCAAAGCTGCTCGAATCCAGCAAATCGCCCGCTGGACCGCTGAATGTGAACTCGTGGAAATCCCCGTTCAACGAAAAAGTCATTGCGTCCACTGCGGCGCCCGTGATTACTCGGCTCACCGTGGTAATTGGATCCCAAAAGTCATACAACGTAATGCTCGGCAGCGTGTTCGCCAGAGAATAGGTCAGCGCTGGGATTAGACTCGCTCCCGCGGTCGGCGTTGTCGTAAACGGGGCATTAACCAAAATCGTTTGTGCATCGATCACCGAAGTCACAAATCGAATTTCGCTGCTATAGGAAATCGCCATGCCAAACGACAACCCGTGTGCCGTCGTAGTCTGGAACTGCGCTGTTCCGTCCACTCCGGCCACCACCAACGCCATGCTCATTGTGGGTGCCGCTCCGAGCGCCGCTTGGAACAGTGGACCGTATCCTGGAGTTCCCATTCCACTCCAGGATGTTAAGTATGTTTGCACGTCAAATGACGTCGTTCGTCTCGACGAGCTCGAAGCTCCCAGGAAGGTTCTTGTACCGGTCTTGTCCAGCCTCTTGCCAATTTCTAAACTCTGATGGGCTTGCAACCTGACAGCCGGAAAACGATTGGCCGCCGTAATGGCCGCTGCTTGTCCATATGCCGCTTCCAGAGCAACGTAAAAGCGGTTGGCATTTGAAGAAATATAACTGCTCACATCGTCTCCCTTTAGCTCACACTCACGTTTAGACTCATCGTGAGCTTTGCGGACTCCACGAAGCCCAGGCCCCCCGCCTTCGGCGTCTGGAACTGCACGTCGTACTGACCGGCATAGAACATCCCGTCGCCCCAGTCGCCTCTGTTGTTTTGCAAAATCACCCCTATTCCCTGCACATAGAAGTGAATCCATTGATCAATCTCAGTCACGAGATCTCCACTCGCCCAAATCTCGGCCACCAGGTCCACCGTCCCCGAAAACGAACGGAATTTCTCGATCAACGTGTTCTTCAGCGCGCCCGGATAGATACAGATCCGCGGATAACTGAACTGTAGGTTGTTGTCTCCTATCGCCGGCGTAGCGGCCGATAACAGCACCTGCACGCTCGTAATCGGCGGAACGGTTACATTCAGCGGGGCTGCAATTGCCTCAATCTGCCCCTGCAATGCGTCCCCATTTATTAGCCACGCCGCCAACTTCTGTGCCGCTAGTAGTGTCAATGGTGTCATGTCACCCTCGCAGAATTTGTCGCGACAGTGCGACGTAAAACGATGGCTTTTGCCCATCAATCGGGGCGGCGCCGGCCACTAATCCCGAAGGAGATAGCTGCCACGTCGAACCGATCGCCAAGGGTGATGAGTTCTGTCTGGTCAGACCCGACGGCTGCGCCCCACAGTAAACATTCCATCCCGCTGCAGCTGCCGGCGCATCCAGCGCCCCTTCGGCCATCGCTACCGCAATGCTCGAATCCGCCGGCAATTTTTGTCCATTGGCATCGCTCAGCGCACCCTCTGCGCCGTGAACGTCAACCCACGCCGTCTGCACAAATATCTGCTGCGCAGGCGAGTTCCCCGATTGCACTGACACCAGCGGCTCTGCCGCTTTGGGCAAAGCCGCCATCACGATTCCCAGCCCCGCCATGAAAGACAAATCCGCCGCGTTCTTTGCTTCCTTCTGATACTCCGTCCATTTCCCCTGATACCTGGTATTTAACTGAACGTTATAGGCTTCTGCAAAAAAACGCGACAACGATTCGAAGCACAGCCAGCGTTGGAGCGGTGGCGTGACCACTACCGTACTCAGCCCCAATTGCCGCCTGTTGATAAATTGGGGGTCGGACGCTCCGATATTCAGCAACCAAAGCATGAGCTTGTCACTGATGGCACTCGTTGCGAGATTAATCTTCGTATCCACATCGATCCCGTGAGTGGATGACACCTGAACCAACGACGTCTCAAACTCGAGCAGGTCGTCGATCGTAATAACCGCGTAATCAGTGAACAGAGCCATGTAGTTCTTCCTATCTCTTAATCGGCGTCTTCTCTACGCTCGTATGCGCCCGTGCATCGATTTGCCCGTCGGCGTCCGAAACAATCGTCACCTGAAGTCGGCGAGCAGCTTCAGCTCTCTTGGCAACTTCCCGAGCCGCTCTCTGTTTCTTCAAAAAGTCCTCTCGTTCTGCCTCGCTGGTTAATACGGCTGCTCCTTCCGCGATCATCCTGGCGGCCAGATGGCGTGGCACTTCCGTGATGGTTCCGGCTTTGCCACCGTCTGATGTCTCCAGACTGGTGACAAATGTATGCGGTTCTGTAATCGCCGCTTCGATCTCTCGAATCTTTCGAAAATACTGTCTAAGATCCACGCTTCCTCCCAAGAAAAAAGAGGGTCCGTCGCTGAAGCCGCTTTGCTCTTTTACAGCAGAGCGGCCCCGGTTCAGGACTCCTCTCGAGTTACTTCAACCGGTACATGTCAACCGGTCACTTTATTGCTTAGCTGTTAACCTGAACGGCGAAGTTATTGCGCAGCACTCCCGCGCCGTAAAGCACGTCCACCGTGAACTGCTGAGCCAGCGTATTTGGCTGGTAGCTCATCACGATACGCAAACCGAAGTTGCCCATTTCCGCGTATTCGGCGATTGCACCTGTTCCGGGAAGAGGTTGCGGTAAGCGGCGAACCACCAAACCCAGCGCGTCGCGAGAGAACGCCAGGTTATGGGTGTTCGTGGTCGAGGCGCCGGTGGTCTGCACAAACTGCGAACGAAAGATGAAAAAGTCTTTCATCTTGCCGACATTACCTTCGACTAATGCTTTCAGACCGGCTTCACCGGAAGAATAGTATTCGCTAAAACGGGGAATCTGACGGATCTGCGAATAGGTGTTCGAATCCACTACCAGGTACTTCGGAGCGCTCGCAGGAACTTTGGCGGCAAAAAGCGCGGTTTCCGCTGCGTCGATCGTCGCTTCCGTCACAGGCGTGCTGGCCGTACCAACCGGGGTATTTGCAGTAAACGAACCATAGAGACCCAACAGGTCGGTTTCAATGCGCTCTGCAATCGCGATCACTGCTGGCTGCATGTACGCTTTCAGCAGTTCCGGATAAGCCAGAACCTTGGTCACATCCGGAATCTGGAAAGATGCTTCGGCGTGCGTGTTCAGTACGATTTGAGCATTTCCCAGACTCGGATTCTGCGGCTGAACGGTGCCGCCTTCCGCAATGTTATTCGCCACAAGCACCGGAGGAATCGGCACGTTGACGGTGTCTCCGCTATGAGCCAGCACCGGCTCGTAATCGCGGTTCACCAGGTTACCCATAACAAGGTTCCCCACCAACGCCGGCAGTGCATCAGCAGCCACTAACTTCACGATCGCGTTCGTTAGATTGGCAGATGTAATTATTGACATAACTCTCCTGTATTTTTTTTCACGACATGACTGAATGTCGCCAGGTGCTTTTGTAAACTAGCAGCACCTTTTGCGGCACGCGCCGCTTCGTCTGATCAATTCTCAAAACTCTTATGCGCCCCGTAAAGCCTGTGAGGCGAGCTTCGCAATGTGCTGTCGCACTCGCTCCATCTCATCCTTGTTCATTCCCGGTCTTATGCTCTCCAGCGATATCGCCGCATCCGACTGAGCCGCTTGCCGCGACGGATTCTGTGCTCCGCTTCCACCCGCAATTCGTGCCGGCAGCAATTCCGGATTTTCCTGCACAAAATGTGCCACATAGTCTTGCAGTGACTTGCCTTCGCTGCCACGCGCCTGCAATCGCCCGTCTTCTGCACGCACGATCTCGTCCTTTACCGCTCGGAACGCCAGGTCGACTTTCGATATGCCCGTGCGTTGCAGCTCATTCCTGATCTGTGAATGTCGGTCTGCTTCTTCCGCCGCTGCCCGCGCTTTGCGGTTTTCTTCCACGAGCTGATTTAGCCGCGTCTCGAGGCTCTCCCGCCGCTTCCGTTCGTCTAGCAGCTCTGCCTTATAAGCAGGTTCTGCTTGACGCTGCTCGGTGCGCACAAACTCTTCGATTGCATGCCGCACGATATCGCGCACGTCGGGCGCGCCCGTCGGCTGTTGTTCTGTTGGCCCTTGCTCTGACATTTATTCTGTTCTCCTAACTCTTGAATTGCGCTTCAATTTCCTGCGCAATTTGGTTCTTCACTTCTTGCCTCGCATCGTTCAGGTACTTCATGGCAAGCCGCTGATAAATCTGCGATCGCAATGTCGGTGAATCGATGCCGAGTTGCAGAAGATTCGAGGCTTGCTGCAACTCCGTCCCGAAATCCGCAATGTCAACTTCGTCCAGCCCCGAAACAGCTACTGTCAATCCGTCTTCGCGAGCGTCGCTGATGGCGGTAACGATACTCCGGATGCAATCTTTAACCGCCGTCCCATAGGCGCGCAAAATCTCGTACGTGATCGTAAAGTCCAGCTGCTTGCTGGCCGCCGATTGCGCGTGTCCGCCGATCATTTCTCCCGAAGCTTGCGACAAGTAGCACACGCGGTAAATCTCTTCTTTCAGCGTCTCCAGGTTCTGCGCCGCGATTTGATAGACCTTCCCGTCCGGCTCTGTCCAGCCGAATTTGTCCGTCGGTCCCAGCTGAATAAAGTAACTCTCGCCAACGATCTGGTTCCATTCGCGATCCGAATAAATGACCGGCATCGCAAACAGTCCCATCGTTATCGCCCAGCTCAGAGCATTTGATTTGTTGAAGTGCTCCAGCTGCAAATGCGCCGCTTTATTCATCAGCCAGAGACCCTCACTGACCGCCAGATCAATCAGCGGCACCCGGTTCTGTCTGCACAATCCATGTGGACCCTGCGCAACGAGTTCAATAGGCGATCCTTCTCGCTTTCCGCTGATCTGCCGGTAACTGCGAAATTGTTGCCGGTCGTAGTAGCGCCAGTAGGTCTCTTCCACAATCTCGGCGCTTTCTACTGTCGGCTGGCGCCGCACCTTGTGCCGCAACACCACCCATTCGTATTCACCACGCTCGTTCCGGCTCCAGTTAATGAGCTCTTCTGCTTGGTAAGCCACCAGAAATGCTCGTGACAAACCTGCCAGATCTTCTTCAGCGCGCGTCGTCGGCCGTTCGGGGCTCTGCGGAAAGTCGATCAGGATATGACTCCGTCCCGCTATTAGCGCGTCTACGAAACACTGCCGGAAGAACGCCGAAAGTCCGCTGCCCCGCAAGTCGACGTCATCGGCAAATTCCGTCAGGAAGGCCTGCCCGGAGGCCAGCCCGCCCTCAATCTGTAAACTTGGTTGCCGCCGGAACAACGTCGAGGCGAACCAGTCAACAATCGAGCCAATATAGTTCTCGTAAAACACTCGCTGCAGACGCTCGCTATAAACATCGAGCGGTTCTTTCTGCCGTCGCAGCAGATAATCGGCAGCCCGATGCTGAAACTCCTGGCCGCCCGCATACAAGTCCCGGTACATGCGCCACATGTGCCGTTTCCGCTTGAAGTCAGGATGTTCTTGATTAATCTCTGTCATAAAATCTCGTCCTGCTCTGTCTCTTTCAAATGAGGCGCTTGTCTACTTCGCCTGCCCGAGCCTTCTCCCCAAACAATTGCCAAATTGCATATCCGAGCGCATCGGACACGTGTGTCCGCTTCGGATCGCGCGTCTTGTCTACGACGCCTGAATCTGCCTTGAACAGTACTTCCTCCAAGTCCCGAATCAGTTCTTTACAACGCGGGTCTACTTCCAGCCGAACTTCTCCCGTTGCACTCGTCAAAAGCGCATTTACTTTTCGCACACGGCTCAAAACCGCCGGGTTACTTGGAGGCACCCGTAACCGCACGTTCCGGAACGCGGCTCGCGTCAAGTAGTTCTGCACCGTCGCGTAGTCGTTCGTTCCCGTGGTATGCATGTTTCTCCCGCTCGCATCTCCGTAGATCTCAAGACCGCCCGTATGCCCCCGATAGCGGTTCTCAAACTCCATGCAGGCTTCCTCGGTCGTCGCGCGTTCTAGCACGATTTCATCGATCACCGCTAGTTCCGAGCCCTGCCACTGAAGCAGCACCGAACTCATCGGCGAAACATTAAAGTCCAATGCCCAAAGCAGAGCCTTCGTCTTGTCATATGCATGCTTCGCAACATGCACAGCAGCGTTGAAGCAGTGATACACCCGGTCCCCCCGGCTGTTCAGGTATTCTCCTAGCGCTTCCTGCTGATAAAACTTCGGATCATAGCTGCTTTCTAGCCGCTCATAATAATCCGGCGTTTTGTCCAGCAAAAACCGATTCTCAAAGGGCTTTGCCCGGACGCATGAATAGCCCGCCACGGGGCTCTGTAGGAAGCGCCGGTAAACCCAGTCATGCCCTTGCGGCGTCCATACTCCAAATCCGCAGAGCCGGTCCGCTCTCGGATCGCGCAGTCTCGCCTCCAGCCGCAGCCATCCGTCTTCACGCGTATACGAAAGTTCGTCTATCCCAAACCACGCCAGGTTGGTGCCTCGAAGCCGCTCCGGCTCCTCAAGCG
>DATAYL010000004.1:0-15656 GCA_036272575.1 Bryobacteraceae bacterium
GTTCCCGCATCCCCAACAGACCCCAGTGTCCGGCGCGTCCTGCCGTAAGGGTTTCTGGTTCGATACCTTTTCCATTATCGCGAATACGCACGCGAAGTTGGGCATAGTCGTACCGAATCTCAGCTTCGATTTGGCTCGCGCACGCGTGCCGGAAAGCATTTCGCAGCAATTCGCGGGCGATCCGGTAGGCGTCGTCCTGGAGCAGCGGATCCAGCTCCTGCCGCTCCCCTTCGACTGTCACACGGAAGATCACCGGATTTCCACTCGCATCCTGGCAGCGGGCCAGCTCTTGACCCGTTACCGTCAACAACTGTGCTAAATCGCCCTGAGATGGCGGCTTGGAACGTAAGTCCTGAATCGCGTCCCGGCTCTCGGCGATTGCGCCCTCCGCCATATTGATAGCCTCATCGAGAGTTTGAACGGCTTGTTCGGGGCGGCGGGGAAAAAGGTTACGCGCCGCCTCCATTTCGAATAGTGAAGCCTGAAAGCTCTGCAACAGCGTATCGTGCAGATCGCGCGCAATGCGAGTTCGCTCCCCAAGCGTGGCATCGAATTGCCGGGCCACCTGATGAATACGCTGACGGTATCCAACCCACGCTATTAGAAACAGCACCCCGCCCACGGCAGCAAAGAACGGAGTCGTACTCCACCAGGGCGGGAGGATCTTGATCCGAAGCGCCACACCGGGCTCGCTCCAGGGCCCATCCTTAGTGGCGCCCTGTGCTCGGAACGTGTACGTGCCTGCGGGCAGCGTCGCGTATGTCGCCTGCCTTCGATCGCTGCCCATTTCGTTCCAGTCGCGTTCCAGGCCCTCGAGCCTGTACCGGTAGCGATTGGTCGCTGGACTCACGTAACTTAGGGCAGCAAAAGTGATCGAGAGAACATTTTGTTGGTGGGCGAGAATCAAATCTCTCGTGTATGAAATGGATCTTCGAAGAGGGGAATGGCCGCCGATCTCCACCGGATCACCGGACAAGCGGAAATCGGTGAGAACAATTGGCGGTACGTACGAGGAATCCGCAACTTTATCAGGGAAAAAAGACGCTCCGCCGTTAAACCCGCCGAAGAACATCTCCCCACTCGGACTTTGAAAGCATGCGCCCGAACCGGTCAAATTTGGGCCGGGCAGTCCGTCAGCGGTTGAGAAATTCGAAAACGCGGCCCGCTCCGAATTGAACCGGGCGACACCGTTGTTCGTGCTCATCCAGAGATTGCCGTTCCTATCTTCAAGGATGCACCCGACTGTGTTGCCGGGGAGACCATCCCGCTGGGTGAAAGCTTTGAACTGGCCCGTCTGCGGATCAAATCTGTCCAACCCATTTTGGGTACCCACCCACATTGCGCCCGAATGATCGAAGTGCACCGAGTTTACACGGTTATCGCTCAACGTACCCGCACGGCTTCTGTTGTGCTCGTACACAACGATCTGGGCCGTCGCTGGATCGAAGCGCCGGAGACCTGATGATACCGTGCCGATCCACAGCTTCCCTTGCTGGTCCTCCGTTATGGTCAGCCCAAAGACGGTCCTCTGCGGGTCGAGCTTATACGTGGTAAAACGTTCAGTGATCCGGTCGAAACGATTGAGACCGTCACCGGTGGCGGCCCACAACGTCCCGTTGTGGTCGACGAGCAGGCCCGTCACCACATCGTTGCTCAGGCTGTACGGATCGGCCGGATGGTGGCGGTACGTCTTGAATTTCCCTGTTTTCCGGTCGAACCGGTGGAGCCCATGGCTGTAGGTGCCAACCCAGAGATTGCCTGAGCGGTCCTCGGCAATCGAGACCACGTCGGTACCGATTGCCGATCCACCGGCGCGGTAGGCGGTAATGCGCCCGTTATTGCGATCCACGCGGTTGAGCGCTTCGGGCGTACCCATCCAGAGGACACCCCGCCGATCCTCATAAAGTGCGCCGACGTAAGGTTCTATCGTACTGCCGGGGGCCCTTGGCAGCCTCTGGAACGGCGGTGGCTTTGTAGGAAGCAACACCGGCGCCATGATGCCCGGCGCTGCCCAGATGTTCCCTACCCGATCCGTGAACAGGGCATCCACTCTATTCTGGGGAAAGCTTTCAGGGTCCTCAGGGCGATTATTGTAAAACGTAAATCGACCGTGCTCTCGGTCCAATTTGAGCAAGCCAAGGCCGTGCGTGGCGATCCATAAGGCGCCGTTCCGGTCTTCCATCATGGCCGAAACGCGCATTACGGTTGGTTCCCTCTCAGGAAACGCGTATTTGGTCAGCGTCTGGGTTTCGCGGTCAAATACGCCCAGCGGGTTGGGTGAACTGTGATAAATCCAGAAGACGCCAAAGCGGTCCTCATAAAAGTTAAAGCCATGCGGTGCGTCAGGCATTAGAACATGCCGAGTTACCTTGCCTGCTCCGCGGTCGAATTCATCCAGATACCCGCTATCTGCAACCCAAAATACGCCTCTCTTGTCTTCGCCGCAGTATGAAAGATCGTTGCTGGCAAACCCCGAAAGGCCGTAGGAATAATGCTGGATTCGCCCTGATGCCGGGTCGAGGCTATATAGGCCACTGCGGCTGGTTATCCACAGCGTTCCGGCGGCGTCTTGAGTAATATGATTCGCGAATGGAATTGGATAGGGCTTAAACGTTTCTGTCGTCCGGTTGAACTTGTTAAGTGATTGATCGCACCCTATCCAAAGTGCGCCATCATGGTCTTTAAAGAGTGCATTAACACTTACCCCGTCGAGGCTGTTGGGGTCTCGAGGTTCATTAACGAACACCTTGAAGGTGTAGCCGTCATACCTGTACAATCCGAACCGAGTTCCAAACCACATGAAGCCCTGGTCGTCCTGCACAATGGAATCGACTTTTATCTGAGATGGGCCTTGCGCTGTGGAGAGACGTACGAATCGATTGTCCGTGGCGGCGACGAGCGGTAGCCTGACAGGTTGAGGACTTATGTTGCGTCTTGATCCCGCGTGGCGCGGGGCTGCCTGATCGGCGACCGACACGCCGGGAACCGCGCTTCCTACCAGGCACACACCCAGAAGTAACCATAGCCTAGGACTCAATCGAATCACATCCGAACTCGCCACAGGCTTACTTTTGTGCCGAAAGCCATCGCGCCGCAAAGCGCGCTGAATGCTATTTGCCCCCGTCCTGGAATTGTACCCAATTCGGGCTTACTGCTATGTTGTCGGAGATAGGGGCCCAGGTGCTGTGGAGCAAGTCAAACGTTAGTGCTCCGGCTCTGAATATAAACCTGGTCTTGGTTGACGAGCTGTTGGAGTTAGGCGAGATAGATCGAGCGCCTCGACCGCGGGTAGAGATCGTTTCGTGGCGGCTTGAGCCGACAACGCTCCCCAGAAGAAGAAGTGATCCGGCGCAGGACCGCGAGAGAGAGCTCCACGCAGCGATCCTGTGCAGCAAGTATCCATCAAGTTAGCTGACCAGATCTCGGTTGGGAAGTGCCGCTTAGGTCTGAATGAGAGGGTCCTTTGGAGACGCGGTACGATCCGAGCCTTTATCGCCGGGCTGACGGAAGGGAAGGCGCACCTGGAAGCACGTTTCTCCTGGCCTCGACGTGAAGGTGACGTGTCCGTGGTGGCGCTGCACAATGCGGTAAACGGCGTCCAGCCCAAGCCCCGTTCCGGCTCCGACCTCCTTGGTGGTAAAAAATGGTTCAAAGATGCGGAATTGCACCTCCTGAGGGATTCCCGCACCGTCATCGATGATTTCGACGCGCGCGTATTCGAGTTCCCGGGTGGTGCGAATGAGCAATGTGCCCGTTCCACTCATGCCATCGATGGCGTTATCGACGAGATTGGTCCAGACCTGATTCAGTTCGCTGCCATGCGCCTTAATGCGAGGCAGAGAACGGTCAAACTCCCGAACCACCTTGACGCCCTTTTTTAGACGAAAGTTGAGGATAGTCAGAGTACTTTCGATGCCCGCGTGCAGGTCGATGTCCTGCTCGGGCATCTGATCCATGTATGAATATTCTTTGATAGCTGCGACTAGTTCCGAGATGCGCCCTGTGGCGTTCTCAATCTCGCGCGTGAGCTTTTCGGCGCTCAGGACGTATACAAAACGTTCGACGATATCCTGCAGAAGCGGCACTGTGAAATGTGCGCCCAAAGGTTCGAGAGATTTGACGGTCATCCCCGCCTCGGCAAACGCACCTGCCAGCTTCCAGGAATCCGTGACGCCGACACTGTCAAGCCAAGCGTTTAACTCCTCTTCAAGGTCGCTTTGCGCGAGCGGATCCAGGGGCGCGGCCGACGGGAGATGGTCTATGGCCTTTTCTTCGCGCTCCGCCAGGAAGAGTCGCTGCTCCCGTGAAAGATCTTCCCGATTCAGCCGGGCGCTGATGCGGCGCAGAGCAAGCGCGGCCAGGCGAAGCCCTTCGGCGGACCTTCGGGCAGCGGCGGCGGGATTATTGAGCTCGTGCGCCAATCCCGCGGATAGTTTACCGAGGGCCATCAGTTTTTCACGCTGTTGCGCGCTGCGGCTCGTTTCCCGGATCCGGTCTGCCATAACTCCCATAAGACGAGGAAGGAGCTGCGGGATGTACTGCAGCATTTCGGCGAAACGGTCCTTATGTAGCCGAGCACCACGTGACGGCGTTACGGCACGCACGGTAAGCGTAAAGTGAGTCATGCGCGAGTAGGGCAACATCCCCGTTACCTGACCCGCACGTACGATGTAAATCGGAGTATCCGGCCCCCCCGCTTCAGAACGCCCTTGCACCTCGCCTTCGAGCAGGACGAACAATGTATCAGCTGGGTCTCCCTCGCGAACGACCGCGTCGCCAGGCGCGAGATGAAGATCTTCCGCATGCGCAGCGAACCACTGTAACTGGCTCTCTTCCAGATCGGAAAAAATCGAAATCTGGCGGAGCGCGTCCGTAAGCGGAAGCTCAGGAGGGTTGGGAACAGAAATTGCCGCGTCGCTCATTTCAGGACACCTTACTCAGATATTGGTGAATGAATTGAATTGCGATGGAACCTTCACCCACACCGGATGCAACGCGTTTGATGGAGCCGTGCCGTACATCGCCGACAGCAAAGATTCCCGGCACGCTAGTTTCGAGCAGGCCTGGATCGCGATCAGCGGTCCAACGCTGGGGCCGTTTGCCATCGCGCATCAGATCCGGTCCGGTCAATACAAAACCCCGATCGTCCCGCTCGACTACGCCGTCGAGCCATTGGGTGCGAGGCTCCGCACCAATAAAGATGAAGAGCGAACTGGCGGGTACCCGCTGCACATCGCCCGTCGTGTTGCACGTAATCGAGATCGACTCCAAGTGGCTTTCGCCATGGACTTCCACAACACGTGTACGGTGTTCTACGCGGATGTTTGGCGTCTGGTTAATCTGATCAATCAGGTACTGCGACATGGTTGCAGCAAGAGATTCGGCGCGCACCAGAATAACCACTTCACGGGCGTATTGAGAAAAAAACATGGCGGCCTGACCGGCTGAGTTGGCGCCCCCGACGATATACACGCTCTCGTCCCGGCACGCGATAGCCTCGGTAGTGCTGCCGCCGTAGTAGAGACCAGCGCCCTGCAACCGGTCTGCACCGGGAATATCAAGCTTACGCCACTGCACGCCGCTTGCGAGGATCAGTGCATGGCAGGAGAGTTTCATTCCATCGCTCAGGTTCAACAAGCGATAAGGACCTTCGATGTTTACGCCTACTGCCTCTTGTGGCGACACGATTTCTACTCCAAAGCGCCGCGCCTGCGCGACGGCGCGACGGGCCAAGTCACCGCCCGATAAGCCGGAAGGAAAACCAAGGTAATTCTCGATTCGAGAACTCAACCCAGCCTGACCGCCGGGAGCCTCACGCTCCACCATAACGGTCTTAAGACCTTCCGAAGCGCCATAGACCGCTGCTGCCAGCCCAGCCGGGCCGCCGCCGACGATAGCAAGATCATAAAATTCCAAACCAGCACGGGTTCGGAGGCCGAGCTTTTCGGCAACCTGTTGGGACGAGGGCTCCTTCAACTCATCGCCATCAGGAAAAAATACGACGGGCAGCTTTAGCTCATCCGGACCTAAGAGATCCAGCAAGTGGCGAACCTCCGGTTCCCGGTCGGCCGCTTCGACATCCAACCATTGAAAAGGGACTTGGTTTCGAGCGAGAAAGTCGCGGACCTCATAAGACTTTGCGGACCACCTCGTGCCCAAAACCCGAACACCCTCGAAGGGGGGCCTGTAGGTGGCGGTCCAGTCTTCGAGCAAATCATCCAGCACCGGGTAGAGCCTTTGCTCAGGCGGGTCCCAGGGCTTCAGCAGATAAAAATTAAGTTGAACATCGTTGATTGCTTTGATAGCCGCTTCGGTATCCGCGTAAGCGGTCAGCAGAGCCCGTTTCGCTGCCGGGAAAAGCTTCATCGCTTCTGTGAGAGTTTCGATACCGTTCATTTGCGGCATGCGATGATCCACCAGGAGCAGAGCAACCGGATCGTTGCGTATCTGCAGACGCCGCAATAGGTCCAACGCGGCCGCCCCGGAATCTGCTCGCATAATGCGATAGCGGTCACCGTAGCGCTGACGCAGATCGCGTTCGATCGCCCTCAGCACATCTGGATCATCATCGACGGTCAGTATGACGGGTTTCACCATATTTATGGCCTATGCTCTACGGTACTGCAGCACGAAAGTGTGAGGGCGCCTGCGCCTTCTCTGACGAAGATTCTTGCAATGCACACGGTTTGTTGCTTAATTTGAACGCCCACTTCGAGAAGTCACGATCAGGTGGTGGTCTTCTCGGAGAACGCTTACCGTAAGGCGAGTCGCGCGATCCTCGCGCTAGTCAGAAATGCACATCACGCGGAACACGCTTGTGGGAGTTTCGCCCTATCAGAACCTTCGGTCAGGTCCGGCAGTTACCGGCGCCGAACTTATAGGCCGCAATTCGGAGATACATTCCGGTTTGGGCTGGATTCAGGTGATGGACCACACAGCGGTTTCTGACACACGATTGTCCCTAACCTTAAACTGAATGTAACGGTCTAGTGATGCTGCTTATCTTGGCGTACGCCCTGCTCTTCTATTTTTGCGTCTCCATGGTCCTTTACGTGTGGGGTCACCCCAGGATGTTCTTGAAGTCGAAATCGAACAACCTCACGGTTAGCAGCACTACCACGCCTATCGGCCGGCACTTGGCGTTCGGCGTCCAGGTAGCAAATTTCGTGCTGCATGGGATTCCCGGACGATCACCCGCGCAAACGCCTTCACCGATGAAGGAAATTTATGCTACCTCGATCAAGCGGGCTTTCGAAAAGAGTGGATATTTCATCACCACCGGCTCACCGCATGCCAGGGTTTTGTATTTGAGAAACTACGCATGGTTCTACCCAACACTCCTGGACCCTTGTACCTTTACTAGCCGGCATGACGGCGATCGGCGCGTCACGCTCATAAGGCGAAGCCTCTCGATCATCTTCCGAAGCACGAGACACGTTCCGTACTCCACGACCCTGATCCCCATCAGTCCTAGGAAATTCGTCCCGGTGAATTGCATACGCGAGCCTTCCGATTCACTGCTCGGCGTATTTTCAGGGATCGAACAGCTCACGAATCCCGCTTTGCAGGATAGCGAGCTGTACCGCGACATCTTGGAGCGTGCCGCCAGCGAGGGACAAGCTTTGTTGGAAGGGAATCGTGCCGAACTGCGGTTTCAACTTGACCACCTCATCGATTCTCTTCGCGAGTTCGGCCGTGGGAACCTGAAAGTTCCGCTAATCGACCGCGACGATAACCGGTCCACCGCAACCGATACGCGGTTAGAGCGGCGGCGCTTCATCGCGAACGCAAACGTATGGACGACATTCAGGAAAGCCGTCGAGCTGGGTATCGTTGCGCAAAGCGAGATTGAAAGACGGATTGGCCGGACACTCGATACCTATAAGCAACAGTTGCTGGCGCTCTTCAGCGAACGAGGATACATTGCCGACTCTCTTGAGAATCTTCAGGTAGAGGAGCATCGCAATGTCAGCCTCGATTTCTGTCATGTTCACCGCGGCTTTTGGACCTTCTCTTCCTCACGGGAAATCGAACTGTTCCGAAACACGGCCGAAATCTTTCTTCAAAACACCGAACTGCAGGATGAGTCCCATCGCTGTTTTCTCGTGGCGGCAAACAATCCCCGCATCCAGTTCCTGAAAAAGATTGCGGTCGCGTCGTATCATGGGCGGACGATGTGGCCGGCGTTCAATGTTGAATTTGCCGACCGCCTGTTCGACCTTTCGGTCGCGACCGGCGACTCTAGATATCGAGATGCAGCTTCTGAGATCTTAAAGCAACTTACAATCTACATCGAGAGGATTGGATATTACCCGGAACTCCTCCGCGCGGACGGGAGACCGTATCGAACCTGGATCTACCGTTGCGCCCGTGCTGACACTTGGTTCCCACGCTTTACAGCGGTGTGGGCTAAAGCGCAGTCGGCGACTGAGCCGATAAAGAACCCTGTCGAGCGCTGAGGCAATTCTCCAATCTGGCTGTAAAACATCCCGGTGGATTGCTTCCGAATTGCCGGTTATGCGTCACTGTCGAAACAGGCCATTTGGCAACGCTGGCCGCGCTCGGCAGGATTGCTGGCTTCATCACTCCGGGCGAAGAAGCGAATCCCTGGAGATATCTTGTTTGAGGCGGACAGACTGGAGTGCCAGCTCTTCGCTGGCTACGATCCGAGGTTCGACGGCGATGAGCCTCCCGGCTTATGAGCCATATTCGCATCAAACCGATTCCGCCGATTGATAAACCCTTCGCGACTACACGCGTGTAATTGAGGACACTTCGCTTCTCAGGCGTGCCGACACGAGCCCAATGCGATTCGAGCGACGCCGGCCGTTCTGTTCTCGAGAAAGATTGGGGTAGAATGTCTTCCATGAAGGGACGGGCCTTGGATCGGGCAGATCTTCAAAATACTCTCGCGATGCTCATCCTGCGAACGCTCCTGTTCGGTCCCGCGCATGGGCATGAGATCGGCAAGCACATCCAGCGGACAACGGATGATCTTCTGCAAGTGCAGCACGGGTCGATCTATCCTGCGCTGCACCGGTTTGAGGCAAAGGGATGGGTGGTGTCTAAGTGGCAAACCGCGCCTGACCGGAATCGGGAATTAAGTATTACCGGTTGACTGCCTCAGGCAGAAAACCGTTGAGAACGGAAGAATCCAAATGGAAACGCATGACCAGGGCTCTTGCGCGAATTATGTGGCCGGTTGAGGAGAATTGAAGTGCGGTGGTGGAAAAGAAACCGACAAGAGGATCTGGATCGTGAACTCCGCTCAGATCTCGAATTGGAAACGGACGAGCAGCGGCAGCGGGGGTTGTCTCATGAAGACGCCCGCTACGCCGCTCAGCGGGCCTTAGGCAACACCTTGCAGTTGAAGGAGGACATCCGCGAATCCTGGGGCTGGACCGCAGTCGAGCGGCTCGTCGAGGATCTTCGCTTTGGGATTCGCATGATGTTGCGGAGGCCACTGTTTAGCGGCTCCGCGATTATCCTTCTGGCGCTCGTCATCGCGGTGAACACGGTCCTCTTTAGCGCCATTGACGCCGTATGGTTTCGCCCGCTGCCCTTTCGTGACCCGGGCAGCATTGTTGCTGTTTCGGAGAGGCCACCCCGAAATGTGCGATGGAAGCGGCAAATGCTACCCCCTGCGGATTTCCTAACCCTTCAAAAGAATACCCGCGCTTTCCAAACGCTGGCGGCTGCAACCGGGGAAAGAGACACGGTACTGCTCAGTGATCGGTCGGAAAGCGTTGCCGGTGAGGGCGTGACTGCTGAATACCTGCCTATGCTCGGCATTCCCGCTGCACACGGGCGCACGTTCCTGCCCACGGATAATCCTGACGCACGCGAGGTGGTGCTCAGCTATGCCTTCTGGTCGCGAGTTTTTGGCGGGCGTGATGTCATCGGGCAATCCTTAAACGTGAATTCGCAGGCTTACACGATTGTGGGTGTGATGCCTTCAAGTTTCACCTTCCCGACGGAAGAAGAGGCAACTCCGGAACTCTGGACGCTGCTGACACCAAGTGATTTGGCACACTCGAATCGCGTCAGCGTCGTGGGCAGGCTGAAGCCCAGCGTTACGCCTCAAGCCGCCGCGACGGAAGCCGCAGCGGTATTACGCGCAACTCATGATCTCATTCCCCTTTCCGATCGTCCCCAGGGAATGATCGTCGGAGACCTGCAGGCCCAGCGTGCCGAATTCAGCACACCGATGCTGAAGGCGCTTTCCTGTGCTGTAGGGTTGGTCCTGTTCATCGCATGCATGAATGTGGCTGGGCTGCTGCTCGGGCGCGCCGCCGAGAGAAGACACGAGATGGCGGTTCGATACTCCCTCGGTGCGGCGCGTGCGCGTGTCGTCCGACAACTCTTGACCGAAAACATGCTGCTATGGATTGTCGCCGGATTGACGGGTTTCGCGCTATCAATCCTCGGGGTCAAGCTGCTCATTCGCATAGCCAGTGAGGCTTTTGAGGAGCTCCCGCAAATCAACGTAATCGGAATCAACTCGCGAGTGGTCGCCTACACGTCCGGCCTCACGTTTCTGACCGGTACGCTGTTCGGGCTCGTACCCGCAGTCGCATCGACATCTTCGGCACACTGAAAGAAACGGGCCGAGGTCTGATGACGAGCCGTCGTATGCACTATTGGCGCAAGGCGCTCGTGGCCTCGGAGGTAACGTTCTGTGTGATCCTGCTGATCGGCGCCGGCCTTTTGCTGAAATCGCTTGTGCGGCTCACGACCCAACCCCTCGGTTTCCATCCTGGCAACGACGTGACGTTCAGGGTAGAGCTCACGGGCGAGGGTTACAAGGATGCCACTGCACGGAACAACTTTTTTGACCGTCTGCTGAAAGAACTGAGCAATTTACCCGGGGTAGAGTCGGCCGCGGCTACTACGGCGCTTCCGTTGAAAGGGACGGTGGTATTTGGGTTCAGCATTCTGGGACATCCTGCCGGCCCCAACGCCTTCATGCTCACCGGGAACAACATCATCAGCCCGGATTTTTTTCGGACCATGCGAATACCGTTGCTGGCGGGCAGGAGGTTCACTGAGCGCGATTCAGAGCATTCGGAGCTTGTGGCTGTTGTCAATCAGACGTTGGTCCGTCGCTACTTCCCACACGAAAATCCGATCGGTCAACGGATCAAGCAGGGTGTTGAAAAGAGCCAAGCCCCCGTGGATGACGGTAGTGGGAATAGTCGGTGACGTCAAGCACGCCGGTCTGGACTGGGACACCTTACCGGTAATCTTTGTACCTTGTCGTCAGGCCATAGCCATGTTCCAGCCGCTGACCAGGGAGATGTCCTTTGTCGTTCGGACACACAGCAGCGCATCTTTGAACAGCGAAATCCGTGCCGCCGTTTCATCGCTCGATCGAAACGTACCCGTGGTGGACATGGAACGCATGGGCGATATTATTGCTGCGAAGGAACTGCCCTCCGAATTCAGCGGCGCCATATTCGGCGGATTCGCATGCATCTCCTTACTGCTCGCAGCCATCGGCCTGTATGCAATTGTGTCCCAATCAGTATTGCAGCGGAGGAAAGAAATAGGAATTCGCATCGCCCTTGGCGCCACCCCTGGAAAGATCACGAGCAACACCATGCTGGAGGGATTTATTGTAGGCGTAATCGGCGCTGTTATCGGCCTTGTGGGTGGGTTTGCGCTTACACGCCTGATGAGCAGCATGCTTTTTGGAGTGACCACAACCGATCCTTCGGTGTTCATAGCGATGCCATTGCTGTTGCTTTTTATCGCGAGCGTGGCGACTTTGGTGCCCTCGCTTCGCGCCGCTTTTATGGATCCAGTTGAGGTCCTTCACTAATGCTTCCTTGTGGATTGCTGCCGTTGAGCGTCAATATCGGTAAACAGTTTCGCGGACTAATCGCATCATTTACGCACGCCAAAATAGCGGGAGTGCCGCTGGCGGATTCGTAAACACATTGGGACTACCCGTGATTGATCAACCAAGACTACTGATCGACGGCCACTACAAACGAGACGGAGACCAAAGTCTGCTGATGGCCCTTCCCTTCCATTTGAGCCCTCGTTAAAGTTGGCCGTCGTATGCTCAAGCTTCATGGTCGAAAAGCTTAAGATCGCCGTCGCCGGTCTCGGCCGCATGGGTGCAATTCATGCCCTTCACGCCTACGAACTGGCTCGCGATAGTCAAACCTGCCAGCTGGTAGCATTGGCCGAACCTGATTTGGAGCGCGCCCGCAGCTTCCTGGCTGGCACAGCACTGGACATACCGGTTTTCCCTTTCGTCGATGCATTAGCTGAATCCGGGATCTGTAACGCTGCCGTGGTCGTCACACCTACGGAGCAACACCGCGAGCACGCGGCCACACTCATCAACGCCGGTTACCGCGTGATGCTTGAGAAGCCTCTCACGGGAACGTTAGACGCCGATCGCGCCTTCGTCGCGCAACTCGACCGCGATCATCCGGACGCGTTGATGCTTGCATTTCAGCGGCGTTTTGACGAGCCACTACGATACGCAAAAGATCTATGGACAAGTGGAGCGATTGGCAGAGTCTTCAAAGTCTTTTCCGCGCTGGAAGATTCCAATCCCGCGCCCAACGGTTATAGCAGCGGTGGAATTCTGTCTGACATGTCGGTGCACAATGTGGACGAGATTTTGTGGTTCACGGGGGCTATGCCCACCAAAGCTCTGGCTATCGGCTCACGGCTATATAGCCATGCGCTCACGACGTGTGAAGAAAATTTCGACGACGCCCTGCTCTGCCTCTGGTTCGGAGAGGATCTTTCGGCACAGGTGCAGGTCAGCCGGAACCACGTGTCTGGTTACCGCGTGGAAACGATTATCTTTGGAGAAGAAGGGCAGATACATGTAGGTCGCTTTGACCAGCGTCTGACCACGATCACAGTCGAAGCGTACGGTCGGCGGGGCCGGGAGGAGCCGATCGCGTTCAAGACGTTTGAAATGCGCGAGTATGAGCAGCCTCTGCCTGAGTTTGTCGACCGCTTTGGACATGCCTATAAAGCCGAACTTGCCGCGTTCATCGAATGCTGCCGAACTGGTGCGGCCTTCCCGACCAGCCATCGGGACGGCCTCCGCGCCCAGCAAGTAATCTCGGCCGGTATGCATCACATGATCGGTGCCGCCCAGGCCGCGAAAGTGAAATAACGTTAGGCCGTCAATTAAATTTCGTAATACGCCACAACACCCCGCCGCCAGCGGCGAGCACGAAGACAAGGGCAGCCGCGAAGAGCCCCAGCCAGCCGGTCCGAATGTCCATCTGTGGCACGCGAGCGAACACGCCTAATCCAACGAACACTGATAAGGCAGCAGCAACGAGCAGCCAGTCCTTCCAGGTTCGGCGAAGTCCGCCCGCGTTCACATCGCGTCCTTCCGTCCGCGCTTCCACATATTCGGGATCAATTCCGTAAAGTTCGGTTTCCCGCATGGCTGCTCGCTTCCGATTGGCGTATTCTCCCTTCGACGCTGAGCTTGTTGAAATTGCGAGCGCGCCTAACGCCATCATGATTGAGCCACCGATCACTTCGGCGTAGACGCGCGCGGTCAATCCGTGCAATTCATGAAACACCAGCAACCCGAGCAGTAAGCCCCATAACTGATTTGTATTCGATAGCGGGATTCCCCGACTGATGCCAACATACTTCGCAGCATAGTTCTGAAACAGGTCGCCCACTACCCACATAAAGCCGCCCAACATGGGCCACAGCAGAATGGCGCGATTCGCAACCAGCTCGCGCCAGAAGAGCCCGATACCTCCGGTAAATACTACGGCTACGATCGTCATCATCGTCAGCTCGCCAAAGGTGAAGAAGGTAAGAAACGTGAGCGGGTTCATGCCGGTGATGTAGGCCTTGCGATAAGAGATGTACATCGATCCGAACATCAGCCCCGCACCCACCGCCGCGGTAATGCCGTGGAGTGGGTCCCCGTGCGCTGACTGAGACACGGACGCCGCCGAAATCAGCATTGCGCCAAGAAAGATAACCGTGGCCCCGCCGACTACACCCGCCTTACGAAGCCAGCCAGCCCCATGCAACTCCCGGAACAGCAGCGTGCCCCAGAGAATCCCGATGAGACTGTTGGAGTTCCATAGCGGAAACGCCAGGCTCAGTCCAATGTCCCGCACCGCAAAGATTGTTAGCGTATTGCCGACCGCCCACAGGCAACCGGCCATTACGCCCCACAAGACCAGATGCGGCACTTGCCGGGCGTCCCGGAATGTATCGCCGGTACCACGCGCCAATGCGGGAAGACTCCAGCGCGATATGAACGCACCGAAGACCATCATGAACGAGATCACCACGGGCGAAACCGCTGTCGTCACCAACTTGGTCGGGGCTTCGGCTCCCGCCAGCCAGAGTGCCGCCGCAAGGCCACAAAATATCCCGAGCCGGTGCAGTACCTGTTGACGCGAGAAGTCGGGAGGAGCGTCATCGATAGGTGGGATCACGCCATCTCCTTGCGCATTCATTGAACTATCCGGAGCAGCAATAATCCGACCAAAAGGACGATTAGCGGAACCCAGAATTGAACGTCTCGGACGACTGCAGTCCACCAGGGTCCCCTTGAGTTCGAAGATACCTCTCCGTGGTGCTGTTGCATTCCGGGGAATTATACGTCCTCCCTCCTCGGCGTTCGCCACCCATGGGAGATCGATCCTCTGCATCATCCACATGTGCAGCGCGGTAGATGTAGGAGTTGCAGGAGCCCAAATCATAAGTAACGGCCAAGGATAGAGTGTTCGAATTTCACTCGGGCATGAATCGGGATTTCGAAACTCGGCCCAGTTCCAGATGTGAAATGCGTTTTCCGTTAGCAACCGCAATGGAGCGAACTCGTTGGGTAAGTTGGCTCCGCATGAGAATGCATGGACTAGAGCCGCACGAGCGAGCCCGATTAAGTAGCGAATAAGGGAGCTAACTTCAAGCCCGGTTGTGACTGTCTTAAGCGATGCCTCGTCGATTTTCTGAGCAAATCGGGTCGCGACCCGGTGCACCGGCGGTGAGCATCCATTTGCTGCAGACGTTTTCTACATGGGACCGCTAGTTTCCAAGCCTTACGAACCCGTCCTCACTCCACCCCTCGCTGCCAACGCCGTGACGAACGAAGAAAAGACCATCAGGATCGTACTTCTTCTTGGCCGCTGTGAGGGCTGGATAATTCGCTCCCCAGAAAGCCTCCTGCCATCATGAACCAGCCGATCTCGCCTTCATCGTCGGCATAGACCGCATGGTAGGCCGGCGCGCCTGCCACGATCTTGATAAAGCATCGTGAGCTGCAGGGCATCCTTGCCGAAGACAAACCTCTCGGCCCAGTGCGGATTGAATAGAGTATCGGCGTAGAAATCCACAAACTTGGAGACCAGTTCCCGGAACGCCGCGTCGGTCTGAGCTCGAATGGTGCCAACTACCGCGCCGAAATACTCGGGAAGCTCGCGAGTGCGCAACGTGACACGAGTAACCACCCCGAAGACCCCTCCCCCGCCGCCCTTGAGAGACCAAAACAGGTCGGGCGAAGTTCATCTGGTTGATAACCCGTACCTTCCCGTCCGCAGTCACGATTTCTGCCTCCAGCAGGCCAGCAGCAGCAGTACCATACCGTTTGGAGAAGCTGCTGAACCCCCCACTCTGTACCAAGCCCGGAACACCAACCGTCA
>DATAYL010000005.1:0-8017 GCA_036272575.1 Bryobacteraceae bacterium
TGGCTTTTTTGGGCTCCGCCGTTACCCCATATATCGTTAGCCTGCTAGCGATCGGCGAATTAGTCACTGACAAGCTGCCGAAGACGCCCGGTCGCAGGCAAGGACTTTCCCATCGCGCTGCTCGAAGACGCAATCGCAGTCCTTGGCGCCTTTGTTATCGCGTCTCACGTTTCTTAGGATTCGGTATGACAACGAACCCGATGCAACTGTTGTCAGTGCAAGGGCAGGCCGTGCCCTACCTAAGCACAGCGGCGCATACGCATACCCCACAAAGAGATCGGCGGCGGCGCTATACTGCACACAACTGGGGCTCCTGCAATCGCGAACAGGACGAGATCTAACGCGGTCCATTGGGAACCAGAAAGTCGGCTTCAGTCCGCCGATCCCCTCCTCTGCGGTCAAGTTGACGGAAAAACCCGCATCTCGTACATTAGGTTCAAAGTCGCGATAAACGCCGATCTCGGTAACGTGATTAAAAACGGCGCGCCCTTTAAACCTAGCTCAAGCCGCTGCGTCGTGGCCGGCTCCGATGTTGTCGCCAAACGCGCTTCTGGGACGCCACGACTTGAGCATTCAGTAGAGTATTTGCCTCTTGCGCGGAGTGCGGTTGCAGATTAGTAATGTGTAGCGGCCTAGTGTTTACCAATCGTGTTGTTGGTCGGTTACTTTGAGGTTGAGCGTCGGCTTGATTCACAGCCCCGTTAAATCGCCAAGGCGTGATCATGAGGAATCACTCTTCCGGGCCCCCAACACGTAGTTTCAGCCGGGTTGTCGCTCGCGGTAAATCCATTGCAGAAAACGCATCGCTAAGTGTCAATCTGCCGCCGCAAGCGTGGGCGTGTTTGTCAGGCAAACTTGATCAAGCTCAAATCCGTTACTTCCATTTTGCCCACCCGACGAGAATAACGAGCAAGATGAAATTCAAAGTCGGTTCTATTTTCCCTTCGACATTTCTCCTCGATGATTTTCATCATCCGGAGCTTATCGCTCGTCGAGGTATTCATACCGAAGATGATGCCCTGAAGATTCGAAAAACAATATTGGAGCTTTCTGTTCGGCGGGTCCGTGAAGTCAAGAATCGAATTAGTTATGCGCTCGGAATCCGTCACAGATACTGCCGTGTGGAAACAGCGCCACGGTTCTCACCAGCGAATCCCGAATGCGCTGCTTAAGCGCTTGCAGCAGGGACTGATAGGTGTCCGGCAATAAATCAGAATCGGCCATAAGCACTCAAGCGCCCCTAAAGTCCCGTGCAAATCTTTCCTCGAGCTTGGCAGTGAGAAGGGCGTAGACTTTCTCGGCGACAGCACCTGCAATCCTCTCAATCTCCATATCGCTGAAGTCATGCTGGTCTGTTCTCAACGGCTCGGCATCCACGGCATGATTACTTAGGCGTTGTTTCAGATCAGCGAGCAACGCATCGACCTCGGGGTCGCTCTCACTCAGTGATTCGACCCGCTGTATTCCGTAACACACGGTCGAGTGATCTCTTCCGCCATAGAACCGATCAATGGCAGTCGTGCTCCAGCGGCCAACACGTGCGGCCAGGTACATGGCCACTTGGCGGTTGAAGCAAGCAGGCTGCGAGTTGCCCAACCCCCGAGTCGGACCGAGGCGTGCAGATACGAGGGCGTCGATCTCGGCCAACGCCACCCGCCGCCCAGGTAAGGATTGAGGTGCAAAGGACGCAGACGCCATTTACGCAGTCCTCCTTGCGGATAATGCCGCCGCCGGCCGCAAAAGCAGGCTCTGGCCGTCTGCTGATAACTTGGCCGGGCATTCTGGCCACATGCTCTTGATCACCTGCAGCCAGTCAATCAGCTTCTCTCTGAATTTTCGGGGACGGGCGTACTCGGCATTCCCAAGCTGAGCGGCCAGGCCTAATCCTCCAGATAGGGGAATAGTCTCTTCACCCTTGGCTGAAAAACAACGATACGAGAGCCACATAAACAGGTCTAGAACGGCCGGCGATGCGGACAGAACCCGTACGGCATCCAGATCGGTCGGAATCGGATGCGCCGAGATCTCGCGATAGAAGTCGTCGCTCAAGACGACAACGTTCTCAAATTCATCGGATAAAACGGGCTGATCGGATCGGCGGTTGTACCAAATCTGCGCTTCCCTCAGAAAATTGAATCGCGTGCGTTGGACAAGCTTCGTCGCCGCGCGGATTTGGTCGGTGCCAAAAAAGATGGTTGCACCGAAAATTCTTTCGAAGGCGCTCACTAGGCGTCGGTATTCCTTTCCGCCCTTATGCATTCCGAAGGTCTCGAGCATCTCCCCCGCACTCCGAAACCGAATTATTGGGCTTTTCTGCTGCACAGCTAGTGTTGCCAGGAAGATAGGCACGATACGATCCTGACCAAATGGCACGCCGTAGTCCGGATGTCCGGTGATCTGCAGCACAAACTGGCCATTGCGCCTTTGATAGATAAGTTGATTCTGCGGCAAAGGGCGGACTGGCAAACCGCAGAGCACGAAAGGTCTGGATGAGAAGCAAAGCGCCTGATTTGCCTGCTCACGTTTTATGCGAACCACCTCCACCCCTTTCGCCTTCTCGATCGTACGTTTTGAGACGATCAGCTCGCGATGGGTCTGGTGCAAAATCGCACCGGCGCGCTCCATTGAGCGACGTTTGATTACACCCGGAAATGCTCCGGTTAAATGGCTATTCTTCAATCCTCACCTCAAAAGATGCGCATTTTCCGTGCGCAATTTGAGGCAAGAAGCTGAACGCGATGAGCGCCTGTCGCAATTACTCCAGTTACTCCACGAATCGCGATTCGGACGTAACTCCTTGAAACTGAATGGCCGTTTTTGCCAAAACCCACCGCTATTGACGCATAAGTCCTTTATTGTCAATCGACAGCTATATTGCCAAGGTCGCTGTCGCGGGTTCGAATCCCGTCTCCCGCTCCATGTTTCCAATCGCTTACAAACCAAGGTACCTCAAGAGATGTCGCTCTTAATGGATTAACCCCAGCCCTTGTCGGATTGATCGATCGAGACGGCCCCTACTTATCAGTTACTTGGCGCAGACGCCATCATCCGCCTGAGATTTGGACGACTGCCAGCTTCCTTCGAAAACACTTGTCTTAGTTAAGGAAGCGCGAAAAGATCAACCATCCGCATGGCCGCCTTCCTCTTCGACCTCGACGGAACCCTGATCGACAGCGTTTATCAGCACGTACTTGCGTGGCGGGGAAGCGCTTGAAGAGGTCGGCCTGTCTCTCGCCGTCTGGCGTATTCATCGCCGAATCGGCATGAGCGGCGGGCTTTGAGTCCAGGCGCTCGGACGAGAAATCGAGAAGCAATTGACTCCTGAGCAGGCAGAGCGCCTTCAGGAGCGGCATGCCATCGCATTCGTTCGCTACTGCTGAGGCATTTACCGATGCCGGTGTGCGCTACGCAATCGCGACAAGCGGGCGCATTGAAAGCGCTCGGCCGAGCCTAGATGCATTGGGAGTAGGACCGGAAACTCTGGTCGTCACGCGCACGGAAGTCCAACGTGCGAAGCCCGATCCGGATTTGTTTTTCGCGGCGGCAAAAAAGCTGAGCGTGCGCATTCACGAAGCGATTGTAGTTGGAGACTGTGTATGGGATGTATTGGCGGCGCGTAGGGCCGGCAGCCTTGGTATCGGGCGGCTACGGGGAAGAAGAACTCCAGACAGCCGGTGCTTATCGTGTCTATCAAGACCCGAAAGGTCTCGTCGATCACCTCGATGAAGTTGGAGTGCGTGCCTTTTGAATTGGCTGCTCGAAAGCTTTTGTCTAACTGACTTCGCCGGCGCCTCGGGCCGCCACAACTAGCGGAACCGAGAATTGAAAAGTGGCACCCTCTCGCTCATTGGGTGTTGCCCATAGCCGGCCCCCATGTCCTTCCACGATCGAACGGCTGATCGAGAGCCCCATCCCCATCCCGCCGGCCTTAGTAGTGACGAATGGCCGGAACAGTCGCTCTACAGTCGCCCTGTCGATTCCCATGCCGGAATCGCGAACTGCGATAAGAATCTGATCAAATGGCTGGTTTTTCGATGAGATAACAATTCGCCTCGTACCTTCGCTCTTCGCAGCAACAGCCTCGATCGCATTCATCAAGAGATTCAAGATCACCTGCTGCAATTGGACGCGATCGCCCAATAGCGCCGGAAGATCGGCTGCTAGATCGGCTTGCAGAACAATCCGCTCTTTGAGTATCTCACCGCCAACCAGTGCAATCGTGTCGCGGATGAGGTTATTGACGCTCAGGTGGACATTTTTCGTTGGGCTACGCTTTAGGAAGGCGCGAATTCGGCTTATCACTTCGCCCGCTCTATTCGCTTCGTTGATAATGCGGGTTAAGGCCTCATTCGCTTCGCGAAGATTGGGCGTATCCGGAGCAAGCCAATGAAGGCTTGCAGTGCTGTTTGCGATTATTGCCGTGAGTGGCTGATTGACTTCGTGGGCGATGGAGGCTACGAGTTGTCCCATAGCCGTCACGCGAGCCATATGACCCAGTTCGGTCCGCATATCTCGCAATGCCTCCTCCGCTTGACGGAGGTCCTCGATGTCGGTGGCTGTACCGAACCACCCCGAAACTTGTCCTATTTCGCTCGGGACCGGAACGGCACGGCACAGAAACCGACGATAAAGACCGTCGCGTCCGCGCAGGCGCTGTTCTTGCTCAAATGGGGTGCGTCTTGACAATGCTTCCCGCCATGCTGCCCGGACGCGTTCGATGTCGTCGGGATGAACACCGGCCCAGTCGCCCTGCTGCAGTTCCTCGGTCGTGAGCCCGGTGTAATCGATCAATCGCTGGTTCCAATATCCGTCCGAACCGTCGATGCGCACGCTCCAGACCAGCTGCGGTATCGACGCCAACAGGAGCCGGAAACGCTGTTCGCTCGCGGCGAGCTTTTCATAGGCAGCCGCCAGATCTTTGGTCCGTTCTATGACCCGTTGTTCCAGTTCCGCTTGTGCCCGGCGCAAGCGGTCCTCCGCGTGCTTGCGTTGCGTCAGGTCTCGGATGATTTTCAGGTAACCCTGTCCATTGTGATCGCGCAAAACGGCTAGCACGCCTGATCCGAAGAACCGCGTGCCGTCTTTGCGTATATAGTCGTGCTCCTCCTCCGCGCGGCCTTCCTCCTTCGTCTGCCGCATGTCCGCCGGCAGGGAGCCGCGCTCTCGGTCGTACGGCGTGAATAGGACTTCGCCGGGATGCCCGATGATTTCCGGTTCGGTATAGCCGAACATACGCATAGCTCCGGCGTTCCAACCGCTTATGCGTCCTTCGTTATCAAGGGTCATAATCGCGTAGTCTTCGGCGCTCTCGATTAGCAGACGCAGGCGTTCTTCGGACGCGCGCAACGCTTCTTCCGCGCGCTTACGCTCCGTGACGTCTTGCAACAGTGCGACGAAATAATCAACCGAACCGTCCGGCAGGCGTAGGCATTTGACTGAAACGGTCGCGTCAATGACCTTCCCGTCCTTTCGTATCCATCGTTTGTCCATCGAATAACCGTCAATCTCACCGGCAATGAGGCGGTTAAATTTCTCGACATCGCTGGCCAGATCGTTGGGATGTGTAAGCTCTGCCCATTTTAATTGCAGCAATTCGCTTCGTTCGTACCCTAGGATTTTGCAGATCTCGTCGTTAACCTCGACAATGCCCTTACTGGGGGACGTGATCGCCATGCCAATCAGGCCGATTTCGAAATATCGTCGAAATCGCTCATCGCTTTTGCACAGTTGTTCTTCGGGCCGAATCTCCGCAGCACCGCGCCCCTTTGAGCGAGCGGCGTTCGAGCTCCGTTTTGTCTTCGGCTGATCCTCGGTTTTACCCATTTGGGAGCTGTTGCCGAAGCGGTGAGCACCTCACCAACAATAATCCCGCATTTTGGGTTCAGAGAACTGGGGCGTTCCCAAGGCACGCTACGTAGGAATGGATCGCCATGTCTGAGAGGTTGCAAGCTTTGCGAGAGTGGTGCGGCCAGCGATCGCGGCGCCATGCCTAAACGGGTTGATTTTGCGGCCGGTCAGGCAATGGGATCATCGCTCCCGAGAGACCGGAACCCCGTGACCTCTCTAGCCTTTCGGTGGTGGCGGGAAGTTCTTGAACATCTCCGCGACCGCTTTGTCCATTTTTTTCTCGTCTTTCTCCGGCTTGCCGGACAACGTATCGCTTGCTACGCCGCGCCAGACCAATTTTTGTGTTGCGCCGTCGAATATATCTATCATCAGGGTTCCAACAGGCGTGTCCTCCTCGCTCGTTGTGGCCAATCCATCACCGAACCCGTGCCAGTGCCATCCTCCTCCGAATCCTTGGTACCAGGTCTGGAGAGTTTTCTGGGTGCGAGTGGAACCGTATGCTGCGACAGCAGCATCGCCGCCATCCGGAACCTTCGTCCATCCTTTTGCCGACAATTGAGAATCAACCGACCTAGTTACCCGATCCTCCCAAAGAGGGTCTTCCACCGATACCTTGATCCAGGAGTAAGTCCGGTAATGCTCGAAATCTACCGAGTGGCTGTAGTCGGTCTTAACGGCTGCTAAGACAACACCGGCAAATGCGAGTAACAAAAGAGAGCTTGGTAAAGATCTTTTCACGCGTGAGTACCTCGCGGAATGTTGTGCAGCTTGTTTGCCAGCCGAACAGTACTTATAAATCCATCCGCAAACCGTCTTTCGGCTTCGCTCTCTCGTCGAACGTTGGAAGCGGATGTCTATCTATAGACTTCGTAACCGCCTCTGACTCCTTTGGTGAGTGAACTGCTTTCACGCCTTAGAGATGTTCTGACCCTGCCTGCCCCGCGAGGGCCCTGGCGCTTTTGCGATTTATCATGGCTGACGTAAATGACCAATCTCGAACCTTGAAGCTCTTAGGCCCTCCGGCATCACTGGCCGCTTACACGATTCGTGACTTTCTCCACCGCAGCGATATTCCTTTCGACTACGCGGAGTTAAACAGCGATCAAGAAGCCCGCCGCCTCGCAGGAGTCGATAACCTCAAAGACCGGCGTTTGCCCGTCTGTATCTTTCCGGACGGCACGCGTATGGAGAACCCTACTCTCCGGCAGATTACAGAAAAGCTCGGCTGGTTCCGAGACCCTTCTCGCTCGGAATACGATCTTGCCATCTATGGGGGCGGCCCAGCCGGTCTTAGTTCGGCAGTCTATGGCGCTTCCGAAGGACTGAGAACAGTACTGGTCGAACGCTTTGCCATCGGAGGTCAGGCGGGCAGCAGCTCTCGCATTGAGAATTACCTCGGATTTCCGAACGGCGTGGCCGGCGCCGAACTAGCGGAAAGGGCGCGCGAACAAGCCTGCCGGTTTGGTGCCGAGATCCTGTTGGGACGAGAGGGAATACGCGGCGAATTTCTCCCTGGTAAACGAGTTGGTTACTTAGCAGATGGTACAAAACTTGTCGCTCAGGCTGCTATCTGCGCAACGGGCGTGGATTACCGGCGCCTAGGTCTGCAGAACGAAGATAGGTTTCTGGGCAGGGGAATCTACTATGGCGCCGGTTCGAGTGAAGCTACACGCTGTGGAAACGAGCACGTCGTCGTTGTGGGAGGAGGAAACTCGGCCGGCCAGGCCGCCATGCACTTCTGCGGTTACGCGAGAAAAGTGACGATCTTGATTCGGGGCGAATCTCTGAAACACACTCTGTCCGAATACCTCGTAGATCGGATCAAGGCCGCCGCCAACATCGAAGTCCTGCCACATAGAGAAGTCACGAGCTTGCAAGGTGACGAAGTTCTCGAGGCAATCACGATTTCTAATACCGAGTCGGGTGAAGAGCAAACCATAAGGACGCGCTGGGTATTCATTTGCATCGGCGGCTTGCCGCATACCGAGTGGGCGGTGGAGGTAGGCGTCGCTCGGGACGAAGCAGGTTACGTGGTCACCGGGCCTGATCTGCTGCGTAACGGTGCACGGCCTGCAAACTGGCCACTGGAACGCGAGCCCTTTTATTTGGAGACAAGTGTGCCAGGAGTTTTCGCGGCCGGTGATGTCCGGCACGGTTCAGTGAAGCGATG
>DATAYL010000006.1:0-7014 GCA_036272575.1 Bryobacteraceae bacterium
TCGTCGCCGTAGTAGATGATAGGGATGCCCCGCACGGTCATCAGTAAAACAGTGCCGAGGTCCATCCGTTGGCGACGCTCTGTCTCCGTGGGCACTTTCAGCACCTTCAGGCGCGTCATTGTGCGAATTTCATCGTGGTTGTCGAGGAACGTGCCCATCCAGTCATCACGGCCCTTGAACGCAATCACTCGCTGACACAACAGCCTGTCGAGGTCGCCCGCATCCGCCTGCTCGGAGCTTACTTCATAGGAGCCGCCGATAAAGCGATTCAGTTCAAACGACAGCTGAAAGTCGAGGATGTTTGTCTTGAAGTAGCCGTAGTGGTTGGCGAAAACCAGGGACTTTGAATAGCCAACCCCGCCCCCGGAGAACTCTCCCACGATGTAAGGGTCTGGGCGCCCCAGTTCCTGGAAGTGATCGATCATGGCGTGCGTGAAGCTGCTGACGAAATCAGGGAAAACAAACTTGATTGCGTCGAGCCGGAAATCGTCGACGCCATGGTCAATCCACGTCTCGCCTGCATTGGTCAGGTATTGCGCGGTCAACGGATCATGCTGGTTCCAGCCGCTCAGGTCGGCCAGCGGGCAGTGATGCAATTGCCACCACGTCCATTCCGTATCTGTAATGGTTGCGGCTTGCTGGCATTGCGGTGTCTTCTCATAGTGCTTGTAGAAACGGCCACCGTAAACATGATCAAAGTCGTTCTTGAAGCTGCGGACGAAGATTCTGCCGTCGCCGTTATAAACACGGCCGTAGACATGATTGTCATTCGGGTTTGAGTCATTGAGAGTGATGTCCTGCATATACCGCATGCTGCGGGCGTGTAAATTGTCGCTCAGGTCCTCAACATCAGCCCAATCGCCAAAATGCGGATTTACCTGGTAGTAGTTCTGGACCCAGTAGCCGTGGTATCCCGTGCCATACCCTGTGCCGCCCTCGTACATAGGAACGTTCTCAGCCAGCGGCGTGACCCAAATGGCTAAGGCACCGAGGTGCTGGATATAGTCGAGCTTCTCCTCGAGTCCTTGGAGATCG
Organism: Bryobacteraceae bacterium; assembly: GCA_036272575.1. Lineage (GTDB taxonomy): Bacteria > Acidobacteriota > Terriglobia > Bryobacterales > Bryobacteraceae > Bog-105. The sequence continues at coordinate 1,036 of DATAYL010000006.1, forward strand.
CCGCCCCAGTATTTGCGGAATTCTTCCTCTGTGTTGCAGCTGTTCGTGAAGCAGTCGACTGAATTAGTCGCGTCTGGGAACCGCGGATCGACATACGGATTGTAAGGCTGGTGCGGGTGAAAGCGGTCCGTCAGAAGGAAGTAGATAGTACGCGAGCGGTAGTCCGGCATGTCCTGCGATGACAGAGGCATCGCGACGATGAGCAAAAGGGCAAGGGAGCAAAGCTGAAGCTGCCTCATGACTTGTACCTCGAAGGTGCGGTGAACTACGCGATCGGGCTTCTGCCCATAGTTCGAGAGTTGAACCTGGAGCAACGGCGATTATGCGGGCGCGGTGCCCCGGGTTTCGCATCCTTCTTCTGGATACTAACCGCCCGGGGCTGGTACCTCACAGCTCTTTTCACTGCAACAACACCTGTATTTGCGGCGGGACGTACGTAGCGGCGTTCTGTGGTCCGTAGGCGCGAAGCAGGATGTTGAATGGGCCTCTCGGGATCGGCAGCCAATTGGCCTCCGGAACGTCGGCTGGTTTGTTTACTGCCATCACGATGCTCACCGAGCCATCCCCGGCCGTGTCCAGGCCTGGAGTGTAGCTGGCCACTGCGTACTTGTTTGCCCGGTTCGGTACCAGCTCGATGGAGAGAGGGAGGTACGCCGTCACCGACCAGAATCGTTGCACCAGAGGTTGCTGTCCCTGCTCGAACGTCAGGACGTAGTTGTGTTTGCTGCCGTCGAGTGGAATGCCGTTGCCGTCCACAAACGCATGGTAATAAGAAGCGGCTGTAATGTTGTTTCCGTACTGGATGTAGTCCGTGACGGAGGAACGGTCGAGGTATTGCGATGGCTGGGCCCATTCGGCGATATCCGTAAAGTGGATCCAGTTCGTGCCTTGCCAAGTGGTGGCGAAATAGTTTCGGTCAATGTCCGCATGTGCGGCCTTGGTGGCGGCAGCCATTTGTGGCCAATTGCGCGGATTACGGAAAAAGGCGTTGAAGTTGTCCGAAAGCGTCTGCTCCTCCGGCGTGAGATCAGTGGTTGGACTCAACACCGCTGTCCGAAGATTTTTGAGAAACGCGATGGGGTCAATAGCAATGAGTCCTACCGCGATACCCTTGTAGGGAACAGCGAATATGAACTGGGGAAGGATCTCTGTCTTTCCGGCATTGGGACAAGGCTGATATTGTGAAAGCGGAACGAGACAAAGGTTCTTCCGGAAAGTGTTTGCTTCGTCATGCATGTCCTGATACGTATTTCCATTTTTTATGTAATTGTCGGCGCGGAAGATTATTGCACCGATGTTAACGCCAGGTCTGATTTGAATTGCGCCGCTTGGAAGCGTGCCGCCGCTCCAGTTCGGCCCGATGAGCGCGTACACCTTGGGAGGCGTTCCGGGTTGCGAGGCAGTGATTTTCATTCCCGGCACAAGATTTCCGTACTCGTCCAACATAAGGACGGAATAGATGGTATTGGTCGAGGGGATGGTTACGATTACAGGCTCGTTCGTTATAGTAAAGAACGCGCTGGCATAAGCCGTATCGACGTTGATAGCTACCACAGCGTGGTAAATGGGACTGATGCGGTTTGGTCCAATCAGCCGGTTCGGGCTCGCAAACTGATGATATGTAAACCAGCGCGGATAGAAAGTAACGACATAGTTGAATGCCGTGTTATAGGCGGTACCTGGTGCCTGGGAGAACCCCAGTTGCGACAGTGACAGCAGAAACAGGAAAAACGTAATGAAACGGCGGCGATTTCTCACAGTAACCTCCTTTGTGATCAGACTTTAGGTAGGCCCACGAGGGTCAACTCCGGGCAGGGCATGGCGGGTCCGACGAAAATAACCATAACCACACGAGCGCTCCAGCGGAATTCCTCAGCTCCTTTGTTACAAAGAGAAATCCGGAGTCGTCGCTGTATTCGCCCATGCAATGGTGACTTTGTACAGGGAAGTAGCTAAGGTCGTTCTTCCGCGCTCTTGAGCTGCACGCGGACCCATTGCGGCTTCGCGTCGTTTTGCACACGTCACTTCACCTCGTCGACACACACGTGCCGACTCTGACGGAAGATCATCGGTCCTTCAGGGCAGATGGCGAGCAAGCCATCTTCCCGAAACTAATCATGTGAGGGGACCCGACTACACCCAACGGGAAAAAACGGAAAACCTAAGTTGCGTTGGCGAGCGACAGATTTATATTCCCGGCCCGATCCGATGTCAATGTCAATAACGGAAAGCTCTAATTTTCGATAAGGGATCGCCCGATATCTCGAATCCGCTGTTCAAACCTAGCGTAGCCGTGGTATCTTCCGGCGCGTTGGCAGGACGAGACATTTGCGCGTTGCGTATCGCTTGCTTTTTCCCGCTAAGCTGCTGATTCCCCGTTCAGGAAACAGCGTTTGAGTCTTGAAGCTTCAAAGTCCCGATAGAGGCCCTTGAAGCCTCCCTTCCATCGATTCGGCAGTCATGAAACGTCACCCTCGATGACGAGTCGCTTATTGAGGTGAATTGCCATGCGAAATCTAATGCTCTGTTCTGCAATTGCGATGGCGCTTCTGCTCGTATCCGGAGTTGCAACCGGCAGCGGGCGGGCGAGTCACGACAACTTAACAATTGGCTGCGTATCAGCGCTTTTACGGATCATCCGTTGGCGGGAGCCGATGTGGCAGTTTTTAGCAAGGATGGAAGATTGCTGTTTGAAAAGATGAATGCCACAAACGTGCGTGGCATTTATCCCGTGAAGCTCATGAACCTGCCAAAAGATTTTGGCGTGGTCGTGACGGACGTGAATCCGAACGTGTCCAATCGCTTCAATCTCGGGCAGGTGGTGCTCAGCGCGGATGTGCGCAATTACAACCCCGTAAAAGATGTCGTGTACGTCAATCCGGTGACCACGATGGTGACGGGCATATTGCTTCACCGTCCTGAATTCAGCGTGCGCAGGCCCAGGCGCGCGTACGGCGGTTTCTGGCCATGCCTGCGAATGCGAGTCTGGGAGCGGCGCTGCGTGAAACCCAGCGCTTCCACTCCGCTTATTTTCGGAATCGGCCTTTCTGAACCAGGCGAAAGAGCAACCTGCTGGTGGGTAAGGTTTTGAACTGAGAAGTGCTGCCGTGCCGTCCCCCGTTTCTGCGAATGCGCTCCCCAGGAAGTCTCCGTGGCGCCTGCAACCGATCGACCCCACCACATCCAGCCCGGATGGCCCGACTCAGCTAGCGAGTTACACCATTGGCAGCTCGGGCGCGCTGACGACCTCCAGCACCGATGCAAACATGCCCTCCACAACGGTCGAACCGATTTTGAATCTCAGCATGGCTCCGTCCGGAAAGCTGCTGGCAGTGACTGGCTCAAATGGCATCGAAATCTTCTGGTTCAATGGCGCCTCTCCGATGAAGGCCTACGAGACGCTGCTTTCCGGTGTCGACATCGAACATGCCTACTGGGACAATGCCAACCATCTATACGCGATCAGCCAAGACAAACGCCGCCTCTACGTCTTCACGGTGACGACCACCTCAACCAGTCAGGCCCCGGGCTCGCCGCATAGCATCACCGGCCCGCAGAACATCATCGTGCAGCCTCGACGAGTAATCACCACCGTTAGGGACAGGGGTTATGTGAGGTTCCGGGGAAGCTCAACGAATAGTGCCGGGGCTTGAAACCTATCTGCACGTGGAAGACGCGAGGGAGCGCATCGTCCGCGATTCATTCGCGTTCAGGAAATGTATTCATGCTTAGCGGGCATGACCTTCTGGCCTGATTGAACCAGCCCGCAATTCGCCGCAGCCACGACTTACGCAGGGAGAAGCACAAGGCCTTCGGCGGCCCGAAGCGTCAGTAACCCGCTCACCGTCTGGCCTTCACGGTCGCTATGCGTGGCTGCCAAGACGAGAGCGTGCGGGGTTGGAACCGCGATCGGTTCGTGAGTCATGTTGAGCAGGACTTCAATTTCTTCGCCCCCACTTCTTCGGAAACGCAATAAGTTCTGATCAACGTGAATTGCATGCAATTTGCCGCTGATCAGGGTGGGATGGGATTTTCTCAGAGCGATAAGTCCTGCGTAAAGCTGCAGGATCGATGCGTTGTTCCGCTGCTGGACTGCGACGTTGACGTCGCTGTGGTCCTTGCCAAGCGGCAGCCATGGCATGCCTGTCGTGAAGCCGGCGAGCGGGCTTTGATCCCAGCACATCGGCGTACGTTCCGGGTCCCGACCCTGCCCGATGCCCGGCTCATTCTTTTCTGCGGGATCCTGCACCTGGTCGGGAGCGATCTGGACGTTCGTCATTCCAATCTCCTCTCCGTAATACATGGTGAGCGTGCCAGGCAAAGTGAAGAGCAGCATAGCCGCCACGCGTGCCTGCTGTTGGCCGATTCTGGAGGCGATGCGCTGCTGATCGTGGTTCCCTAGAACCCAGTTCGGCCACGCTCCCCCCGGCAATGCGCGATCGTACTCGCCGATCACCTCGGAGATCGCGGCGGCGCTCCAGGGGCATTGCAGCAGGTGAAAGTTGAAGGGGAGATTCGCGCCTTCCAGGTCCTTACCGTAGTACGTCATGAGTTGCGGAATTGGCAGGTAGATCTCGCCGATCAAGACGCGATCGACGAATGCGTCCACGACACTGCGCATCTCGGCCACAATCGCATGCACTTCGGGACGGTCAGAATTGTATAAAGGAAGCAAGCGGTGATTCGAAGGAGAGCCGGGCCGGTAACCGGGGTTTGGTGGGTTGTCGCGGAACTGGTCATCCTTGATCATGAGCCACATCACGTCGACGCGAAAGCCGTCCACGCCCTTCTGTAGCCAGAAGCGCAACCCATCGAACATGGCCCGCGCCACTGCGGGATTTCTCCAGTTGAGATCCGGTTGCTGTTTGAGGAACGAGTGGTAATAGTACTGGCCTGTTCCTTCGTCGAGCTCCCATGCAGAACCGCCAAAGTTGCTGGTCCAGTTGTTGGGCTGATCCCGCCAAATATACCAGTCGCGCTTGGCATTCTCGCGCGATGAACGACTTTGCAGAAACCACGGATGCCGATCCGATGTGTGATTCGGGACGAAGTCGAGAATGAGACGAAGCCCCCACCGATGCACCTCCGCGAGCAGCGTGTCGAAATCGGCCATCGTGCCGAAAATTGGATCGATTCCGCAATAATCGGAGATGTCATATCCGAAATCGGCCATAGGCGAGGGATAAACGGGAGAAATCCATATCGCGTCCACACCCAATTCCACCAGGTAAGAGAGGCGATTCAGAATGCCGCGGAGATCGCCGACCCCGTCGCCGTTGCTGTCCTGGAACGACCTCGGATAGACCTCGTAGATGACTGCTCTTTTCCACCATTCCAATTCGCGCATCAAAGCTTTTGCCCCTGCAGTTCACTCGCGATTATCCAAGACCCAACGCATGATCAACGATCTCTGGTACAAAAACGCGGTTGTCTACTCTCTCTCCGTCGCCACCTACATGGATGCGAACGGCGACGGAGTCGGCGACTTCAAAGGTTTGGGCCGGCGGCTTGATTTTCTGCGGGGAATGGGAATCACCGCCATCTGGCTGATGCCGTTCCAGCCGTCGCCATTTCGCGACGATGGCTACGACATCGCCGACTATTACAACGTCGACCCGCGATACGGAACACTGGGTGACTTCGTTGAGTTTACTCAGGGGTGCAGTCAACGGGGCATCCGCGTGCTGATCGATCTGGTCGTCAATCACACTTCCAACGAACACCCTTGGTTTCGCGACGCCTGTCGCAATCCCAAATCGCAATTCAGAGATTGGTACGTGTGGTCAGCGAAGAAGCCGGAGGATGCGGATTCGGGCGTGGTGTTTCCTGGGGTGCAGAAGTCGACCTGGACCTGGGAAAAGAATGCGCGCGCTTATTATTTTCACCGCTTCTACGATTTTCAGCCCGATCTGAATACCGCACATCCCGAGGTTCAGGCCGAGATCCTCAAGATCATGGGCTTCTGGCTGCAACTGGGCG
>DATAYL010000007.1:0-3973 GCA_036272575.1 Bryobacteraceae bacterium
CAAGGCAAGGTGAAGCACTTCGGGCTCTCAGAGGCGGGAGTTCAGACCATCCGCCGCGCTCACAAGGTGCAGCCGGTTACCGCCCTCCAGACCGAGTATTCTCTTTGGTCGCGAGAGCCTGAACGGGAAGTGATCCCAACAGTCGAGGAACTTGGGATTGGGTTCGTTGCATACAGTCCTCTTGGCAGGGGCTTTCTCACGGGGAAGATCAGCGAAGATACGAAATTCGACGAAGGCGATTTCCGCAACATCGCTCCTCGCTTTTCCGAAGAGAATCGCCGAGCGAATCAGGCAGTCGTTGACCTGATTGGCAGGTTCGCGCAACTGAAAAAGGCGACGCCTGCGCAGATCGCTCTGGCATGGCTGCTGGCCCAGAAGCCCTGGATTGTGCCGATTCCGGGCACAACGAAGCTTCATCGTCTCGAAGAAAATCTCGGGGCGGCGGACCTCGAACTTACGCCTGAAGATCTCCGCGAACTGGACATTGCCGCCTCGAAGATTCCGGTGCAAGGCGCTCGCTATCCCGAAGCGCTGCAAAAAATGGTAGGCCGGTGAGTACTCAATAAGGAAATGGTTTTGGGGACGGGCACGGCTTTTAGCCGCACCCGTCCCATGAGTTAGGGGGCGAATAAAGTAAGTAGTTATGCTAATAGGCAAGCCATGACGAACCAGTTTCGAGTACCCAGGCTGCTGCCGAGAAGGCTTGAAGAACTGGACCTTTCGCCAGAGGGAGTGCTGCGGCAAGCTGGTCTCCCGATGAGCTTATTCAACCAGAAGAAGATTTTGGTGAGCACGGATGAGTTCTTCGCGCTTTACCGAGGTATTGCGGGAGCAACGGACGATCCGGGCTTTGGCCTGGAGCTGGGGACCGAGGATCGCGTCGAGCGCTACGACCCGGTTAGAATCACTGCGCTCTCCGCCCGGTCGTTTCGGGATGCGCTGCAGCGCGTGGCACGCTACAAACAACTCACTTGCCCGGAGGAAATCCGCCTAGTCGAACGGGGGAATGAATGCTCCGTCCAGTTCGTCTGGCTGATAGCGCATGAGAAAGAGCCCGCTTTACTGGTGGACATGTGTTTCGCATGGATCGTCGCCATTGCGCGCCGGGGCGTTGGACGAGCCCTGAATCCCAAGCTGGTGGAGTTTCAACGAACTCCAGCACACCGGGAAATGTACGAAGCGCATTTCCGCTGCCCCATAAAGTTCGAAGCCAGGCAGAATGCGTTGATATTCAGCAAAGCAGATATGGAACTGCCCTTTGTTACCTACAACGCTGAGTTGCTGGCAGTCGTCGCGCCGCAGCTTGAAGCGGAACTGGCTGAACAGCTCGGCCACAAAACCTTCAGCGAGCAAGCAAGAGCCATTCTGAAACGCTTAGTGGCGGGTCAGCGCCCGGGAATACGGGATTTAGCGAGGGAGCTGCACCTGAGCACTCGAACGTTGCAGCGGCGGCTTACCGAGGAAGGTATCACATTTCAGCATTTGCTGGAAGAAGCGCGTCGTGAGCTGGCCCGCCATTACCTGCTCCATTCATCTCTGGAGCTGAATCAAACCGCCTATCTCCTGGGTTACGAGGACGCCAACTCCTTTTTCCGGGCTTTCCACCAATGGGAAGGGACCTCACCCGGACAATGGCGACAACTCCAGAGGACCTCGTCCCCGACAATACAGGTGCAAGTGGGCGCAGCGTGAAAACGCTACAGCAAGCCGGGCCCGGAACGAGATCCGTGCCTACGAGGTCCCCTTTCCCAGCGATCGTTCCCAGATAGTCGGCATCCAGGCGGCAGCGAGAAACTGCGGCATCGCGGCGAGTGCCGTCGCGAACGAAAGAAGGGTTCTCCGCGACATTTGATTCCGCGTCAAGCTTCATCGTACGCCTGGGAGGACTTGCGGTCATTTTTTTCGGACCGATCAATTTTGTAGTCGCCATGGTCGAGAGCTACATCATCGTAGCGGCGGCCGTCTCCACCTCCGCCAACAACGCCTGAGGCGGTGCTCCTATCTCAAATTTCGTGCGCCCTCCATCGGCTTCATCAGGAATGCGATGGAATTTCAACTTGCGGCCTCCATGCGACGGAGCGCCGCAGGCCGCTGCGCCGCCAATGAATATCGATATCACGAGTAGCCTTGCTCCTGAGAACAAATCGTTACAGTGCCAGCAGGTACTTCGCCAGAACACTATGCGACCAATGGCTTCCGGCTGCATCCGCGCGACTAGGTCTTCGCCCGAGCCTTCGTTGCTCCGGATATTTGCTCGCTGAATAGATCGTCGTGCTTGATCGGTCTGATTCTCCCCGTGCCCGTGCCATGTCGATCCATTGAATATGATGACTCAGCCAGCCGGACCGCAACCGGAATTAAGTTGAAATTCTGCGGAACCTCGGTCAGAAATTGGGAGCCGTGAACACAACACATTGCTCCGTTCTCTTTCGTAACTCATTAATCATGTAAATGAACCTACCGTCGGATACCCTTGCTTGTCGCTGGCGAAGTCGACGGGCGCGACGATAAATCCATCTTTTAACAGGTCTTCTTCCAAGTACGATGGGAGACCTTTTTGCGCTGAAATCAAGTCGAACCAAGCATCCATTTCAGTCATTCTTCGCCCCGCTGGGGATCACCTTAGTACTTTCGACGCGGCTCGAGACAACTCGGGATCATTCCGGGCAATCACACAAAGGTCTCACTGGAAAGCGCGCTCACGATCGCCTTACTCCGCCCACCGATAAATCGTCCGCGAGAGTCAATCCACTTGGCATCTACGTTGCATGAAAATCACCGGCCATCGCACGCGCAGTGTCTTCGGGCGCTGAATATGTCACAATCGGTGGCACGAACGAGGAACAAGAAGAAATGAAGGAGGAGGGTAGTCTTTTGTTTTGTGGTTGGTGCGGAGAGGGGGACTTGAACCCCCACGGTGTTACCCGCTAGCACCTCAAGCTAGTGCGTCTGCCAATTCCGCCATCTCCGCAAGGAAAACCTACTTCTTTTTCGGCAAATTTTGAGGCTGGTGCTGGGGGGCTGTTTTCTGCTGCACTGCCGCCGGCCGGTGTTCAAGAACGCTGCCTGAGCCGGCGCCTCGATTATTTGCCATAATTACCAGCACGAGCGAGGTCAGCATGAAAAGGCTGGCCGCGATCGTCGTCGCCTTGGACAACAGTGTAGCTGTGCCGCGCGGGCCAAAAACGGTTTGTGAACCCATGCCGCCGAAGGCACCTGCCAGATCGGCTGCTTTGCCACTTTGCAGCAGGACGACGATGATAAGGAACAAACAGATGACGACGTGCAGGATCGTGATCAGGTACAGCATTGCCAGACCGCAGTATACCAGCTAGTGCCAAACTGGAGCGATGGGCGATTTTGCCAAACGAACTCCCCGGGCGTTGGCGGACATGCGGGAGGATTACCGGCGGGCAGAATTAGACGAGGCAAATTGCCAAACGAACCCCTTTGAGCAGTTCGAGCTCTGGCTTCACGAGGCGCAAATAGCTGATTTAAAAGAACCTAATGCCATGTGCCTGGCTACCGCAACGGCTGACGGCAGGCCTTCAGGCCGTATAGTATTACTTAAAGAATTTAGTCAGGCTGGATTTGTTTTCTATACGAGTTATACCAGCCGCAAAGGTCAGGAGATAGAAACGAACCCATACTGTGCACTGACCTTCTTATGGGCGGAATTAGAGCGTCAGGTTCGGGTGGAAGGAAAGGCGCTGCCAGTCAGCCGCGAGCAGACGGAAGCGTACTTCAAAAGGCGGCCCAAGGGAAGCCGTTTGGGAGCCCTCGTGTCGAATCAGAGCCAAGTTTTGCCCAGCCGGAAACCGTTACAAGACCGGCTAGCCGAACTGGAGATGCGATACGCCGCGACTGACGATGTACCGGTACCGGAGTACTGGGGTGGATACCGGGTGGTACCCGACAGCGTTGAGTTCTGGCAAGGGCGGATGAACCGGTTGCATGACCGTCTGCGGTACCG
>DATAYL010000008.1:0-24320 GCA_036272575.1 Bryobacteraceae bacterium
GTTGGTTCCTTCGCAACAGGAAAAAGCCTTGCAGAACGGCACGATCGACGTGGGCTTCACACGGCCGCTCGAGGCGGCTCATGCATTGTTCTTGCGTTCGGAGCGCTTTCAGACAGAGAAGCTTCTTGCCGTCTTACCCAAAACGCACAGGCTGGCGAACGGAAAGGATGTGCCGATGAAGGAGTTGGCCGGCGAGCGCTTCGTACTGAACGATCCCAAGTATTCCCCGGCCCTCTTACAATGCGGTGATGAGCCTTGCGCAGAGGCGAACTTTGCTCCGGAGATCGCTGCCACGGCCAGTGCCTCTGCGGGGGTGGTTGCTCTTGTCGCGGCGGGAGAGGGCACCGCCATTGTTCCAGAGTATGCGGATGTCGCAGGCATCCTCTGATCTCCAGCGAGATGACTCGCATCGATTACGTGAGCTAGCTTCTTTCGCAAAATCGCAAGGGCCGTGGTGCACCTCGGAGCCGCGCTCTTCCATCACGCCGTTTACTTCGCTACAAGGTCCTGCGACGGTCAGGATTCGAGCGACCGAGTTGCATCTGATGCAGCAAGAAGAGGGCGAGGATCGAAAGTTACCATCAGCGAGCTAACCTTTCCGGCCTTAACGTGAAACCAGCCGCAAGCGAATACGATGATACCTGATACCGCGATGTTATAAAACGCACAAACATCTCGCTCATCAACAAAGACCTTTTGAATGTCGAATTTTAGACGGAGCCGCTGGATTTCGTGGAGATATGCTTCGGCTCCATCGCGGACACCGAACGGTCCTATGTACTTCATGTCATCGCTAACAAATTCCCTAGCGATCTGGAAATTCTCATCGTTCAAGGCCTTACCCAGGCCTAATACTACTTCCTTTGCGTCGTCTGTCGATGCCTGCTCTTGTAGAGTCATTGTGGTCAGTGTCCTCCACTGACAAAACACACAACCCTCGGTTATATTCCCAATTACATCTACGGTCGTAGCTTCATGCGTTTTGGTGCTTACACTAACCTGATTGTGGTTTTGAGTGTTCGTCGCGTCGCGTCGTTCACCTCGATGCCGTTGTGGCGATCGAACAACTCTGACGACTACCGTTATTATTTGTGCCTGTGACGAAGCTTTGGAGGGCCTGGGCGGCACCAGCGTTCTTAAACCTTGTATAGTCTTACGCGCCTGTCCGAATTGATGGCAAGAAAGTGCTGCACAGAAGCGCTCCGAAATGTTTTTTAAGCATTGATGTCTTCCTTTCATGAGTTGCCTTCTGCAATTTCACCTGTGCAGGAACACGGCAATGGCCAAAGCAGGCGATGGCGTTCTTCGGCAGAATCCTAGACGCCGCATGCCTGCAATTGGGTCGGTCTCTTGAAAGTTTTAGCAACTGTGTTGCGTGTTGCATATGGCCGCTCTTGAGCCTAGACGAATCATCGTCTATGCGTCTTCTCTTCAAACCTTTCATCTGCTTCCAATTGAATTCAAAGCAGCAGCACCATAACGCGCCCCAGGAGAATTCCGCGCTAGGTTAGGGATTAGATTCTGCCGGGCTGCCTCGCATGCCTCCCAGTCGGCGGATCTGCAAGGGAAGGAATCGTAATCACTTCGCCCTGGTCAAAACCAGCAAGTACAGGGTCGACCATATCGTCGGCCTTCATCAGCTTTTCGCTTGGAATTTGCTCCAGGCGAGCAGGAACGGCATCGACTTTCACCGTTAAGTAAGAGGACGCGCGCGCAATCTCTTTGTCGATTATGTGGTTTGACATTTCGGATTTGTGGGAGACCAATTGCCGTCGATGTAGTCTCCTTTGCAAAAGTTCGACTCCCCGTCGTCGACTATGACCTGCCAAGCGGAGCCCCTCGATGCCGAGATCCGAAAGTACTCGGATGCCTCCGCGCGGCTTACCTTGCCTGATAACAGCGCCTGGCGCAGGCTTGGACTAATATCATCTGGGCTGAAATAAACGCTGAACGTGAATGATGTATTGCCGTACTCGTCCGAGGCCACCGGCGGCGCTGTGAACCTATAGGTGACTTTGTACGCCGGTACGGCAGAGCCCAGCGTGATAAGTGGACAATACATGGACCCGCCTGGCTCTGTCCTCAGACGCTCGTCGCAGTAATGCACATTCGTCACGGAGCGTTCGTTGCTAGCCACCTTTACGGCGTTACCAGCGCGATCTCTTTTTCAAACGAATAGAAATTTACTTTGCCGCTGATATTGCGATCGCCGATAGCATTTGGGTCCTTTTCTCTGTCATCTCCGGCCCAGGCCATGCATCGGAGCGAGGAGCAGCAGCACCAAGATTGAACTCAGTAAGGAACGGAACGAAAGGGGGTTCATTTCACAAACTCCTCATAGCGAGCCAAGAGGCTTGCTCTTGCTAATGATACGGAGCTATCAGTATAAAGAAATGGGCGCGGTTCCAGCGCTGGCCTGGTCCACAGGCGGCGAGACTCTCTGGCATTTCGATGTTTCGGGCCGCCTCTTTTGGTTGCCAACGAAAAAAGCAGTGGTTCGCAGCCGGCGGCTCACGCGCCTTCTGTCTTCAACCTGAGCTTTGCAAACGGTCGAGTAGCTGGCAGGACGAAGGAGGGCGACTTAATAGTAGGCACGTTGGGAACACGTCTTGCCAGAGTGAACATTTCCGGGCATTTGCGAGATGTCGTTCTCAATAAATCAGGCGACCGGTTTGTGCCGTTGCCGAAGACGGAACAAAGGTGTGGTGTGGCTGCGTCCAGGCCCTTTGCGCCGATTGGACCATTGAAACCGAGCACGCGACGATCACCCCGCGAATATGACTGTGATCTTTATCTGGCGGTCTTCGAAGAGAACAGAGTTACCGTCTATCGGAACTCTACTGGTGCTATACAGTCGCGCTTCTGCTTCGCGTCTCGGTCGCAAGTAAGTTGCTGGTCGGCGGCTTCTCCCTGGCTTGCTATCGGGCAGGAGAACGGCCGAGTAGTTATCGTGGACGCCCTCAGCGAGCGAGCGGTATGCAGCCCGGTGTGTGACGAACCGATCAAGCACCTGTACTGGGAGAAAAACGGACGCAAACTTCTGGCGGGATCACATTCGGAGACTTGGGTTATTGCTCTGACCGGCAATGAACGCGACATCAGGTTGGAGAAACGCAGGAAGTTGCCGTACAGGATGCGGTGTGGCGCCTACCGTCCCGCGAGCGCGGTCTTTGGGGCTGGTTGCGAACTTGGCGCGGTGTTTCTCTCGCGCCCCGCGTCCGGTGCACAACCGACATTGATGCATCAGGCAGACACGAGTATAGAGGCTATCGCCTGGTCTCCGAGCGGCAAACGGTTGGCTGTTGCCGACCAAACAGGAAACATTCGTGTAATCCGGGTTTGCAGGTGATTGCGCGTGGAGGACGGAGAACAAAAATGATCTCTTCCATTTTTGAACGGCTCACTGGCCAAACGGGACCAGACAGCGCCTCATCCCGAATACGAGCGATGGTGCGCGCGGAGTTTGCTTTGCCGGACGACACGGTGGTGGTCGTGAACGAACTGGAGTGTAGCGAACCCGGCTGCGCTCCGATCCACACTGCGATCTTCGTTTTTTGGCCAGAGAGTGTCGAGAATTACAAGCTGCAAAGACCAATGGCGGAGGTAGAGGCCAGCGATATCCAAGCGCTGGCACTCACGCGACGCCAACCAAATCAGAAAAGGAGCACGACTGAATGACAGAAACCGAACGAGTCCCGGTTACAGTCCTAACGGGATTTCTAGGTGCCGGTAAAACGACCTTGTTGAATAGAATTCTCAACGGGCAGCACGGGAAACGGATTGCCGTTATCGAAAACGAATGCGGCGAAGTGGGAGTGGATAACGAACTCGTACTGAACGCCGAAGAAGAAATTTTCGAGATGAACAATGGCTGCATCTGCTGCACTGTTCGCGGCGACTTGATTCGCATTCTTGGTAATTTAATGCGCCGCGAGGACAGGTTCGACTACATCCTGATCGAAACGACAGGCTTGGCCGACCCTGCGCCAGTTGCGCAAACGTTCTTTGTCGACGACGAGATGAAGGAGAAGATGGCGCTGGATGGCATCGTCACCCTGGTCGATGCGAAGCATATATGGCAGCATATCGACGACTCTGATGAAGCCAAGGAGCAGATCGCGTTTGCAGATGTCATCCTGCTGAACAAAACCGACCTGGTCGCGCCGGACGATCTGGACCGCCTTGAAGCTCGCATTCACGCCATGAACCCCGCTGCCCGAATTCACCGAACCCAGAATGCCTACATCGATCTGGAGAGGATTCTGAATGTCGGGGGATTCAATCTGGATCGGGCTCTTGAAGTAGATCCTATGTTCCTCGAACCGGAGTACCCGTTCGAGTGGGGCGGTATCTACCAACTTGAGAAAGGCGTGTCCCAGTTGGTGGTGCACGCTGGGCCGGATCCGTCGATGAAGGTGGTTCTTCTCCCCGTCAAGTCGGTATCTCACGCAGGACTGGAAGAGGCGCAAATGGATGCGGTGCTCGAGTTCTCTGCACCGGAGCAGATTCTTCATGCGCAACAGGCCCTAACTCCGGGCCACCAGCTCTACCACCTTGCGCTGAACGGCGGAACATCGGTTTTCCCCATACAAGTTGATCAGTCGGGAGCTTACGCCTTATTCACAGAGCACCGCCTCGAGGAGGTTCTCGGCATCGGTTCAGTGTGCCGGTCAAACTCTCGAAGTGCTTACGTCGAAAGAGTACAAGCCGGACCACGAACACCACGAGGAGGTTTCCTCTGTCGGCATCACGACGCCCGGCGATCTTGAGATCAAGAAACTCAATCGATGGCTGCGCGATCTGTTGGGTTCAAAGGGCGTCGACATTTTCCGCATGAAAGGCGTGCTGAGCATTAAAGGTGAAGACAACCGCTTCGTCTTTCAAGGTGTTCACACGCTGTTCGACGGCAGGCCCGATCGCCCATGGGGAGTGGAGCCGAGACATAACTCGATGATTTTTATTGGACGGAATCTCGACCGGGCGACGCTCCAGAAGGATTTTCAAGCATGCCTGGCGTGATGCAATCATCGGCTCCGGCATTGCGCACCGTGCAGGACCGCAAGCTCGACGACTTTGTCGTCGCACTTCGCTGGCTTAGCAGCAAACAACTAGTTGCAGGCGTAGCTGGCGGTGCGGTGACGTTAATGAGCAAGGATCTTGAGGTCCTTGCTCAATTTTGTTCTCATAACGGTCTCAATTGTCTCTGCTCGAATGCCAGCGGGGACCGCCTGGCGACTGGAGGGCAGGATGGAAAGGCACGCATTTGGGACGCCGCAACTCTCAGGTGCATCGAGGAAATCTCCGTAGGAGTGCAATGGGTCGAGTGCGTTGCTTATTCTCCGACTCGGGGCTATCTTCTCGTCGCGGGCGGTCGAAAGCTTTTGCTTCACAGTGCTTCCGACCGGACTCTCATCGCCTATCCCGAACAGCCGAGCACTGTTTCAGATGTGCAGTGGCAGCCAGACAGCCTGTTCTTTACTGTCGCAGCATACGGAAAGCTTTCGACGTTTTCGGCGAGTTCAACGAAGGCCGTAAAGGAGTTCGCATGGAAAGGCTCGATCTTGAAGGTTGCCTGGAGCCCCGACGCGAACTATGTGGTGACTGGCAACCAGGACGCGACCGTTCATTTCTGGTACCGCAAGACGGGCCGCGACCTCGAAATGAGTGGGTATCCAGCGAAGATTCGCGAGCTGTCGTGGGATTCGGGAAGTACTCTGCTGGCCACCGGAGGCAGTCCCGTCGTGACCGTCTGGAAGTGTGACGGTAAAGGACCAAGCGGCACGCGTCCGATAGAACTCAAGGGGCATCACGGTTTCGTTAGTGCCCTGGCGTTTCAAAGGCGAGGAAGGTTGCTGGTTTCAGGTGGCCGCGATGGGCGAGTCTGTCTATGGGAGCCGAAGCGATCCGAGAGAATGCTAAGCGGCATCGAACTTGCTTCTCCGGTGACTCAGATCGAATGGGATCCGACTGACCTTTTTTTTGCTGTGGGTACCGAAGACGGAACGGTCGCGCTGTTTGAGCCCTGACGGCAGAATAGTTGAGTGGACGATATCATTAAGTAAGATCGTCAATGTAAGCGACTCGAACGTATGGTGATTCGTAACACAAAGCAGAGGCAAATCATTCAACAGGTTTTGACGGAAGCGGACCGCCCTTTATCTGTCGACGAAATCCTAGAGGCCGCCCAAAGAGAAATGTCGTCGCTTGGTATCGCCACTGTTTACCGCAACGTCAAAGGTCTGGTAGAGGATGGAAACGCGGTGGTGGTTGATTTGCCGGGTGAGGGGCCTCGCTACGAATTGGCTGGCAAAGGACATCATCATCATTTCCGGTGTAGTTCGTGCGCCAAGGTTTTTGAGACCAAGGCTTGCATGGGCAAACTGCGCGAGCTGGTGCCTCGTCAATTCGAGATTACCGGGCACAATCTGGTGCTCTACGGTCGGTGCCCGGATTGCGGTAACAGGGCAAAAAACTGATCAGATCCCCGAAAAGTTGACCGCAATAGATCCGCGACAGAGTTGTTAGTGATAACTGAATATCAATATCGATGAGCATCGCCCAAATCTCCACCAAAAGGAAAGTCATCGCCCACGTATCCGTGTGTGTCGGCTGCTGCTGCGGCAATACGAAAAAGGGTAAACCTGCCGTACCGGACCAATGGCTGAAGGAAGAGTGTGCCCGGCGCTTGTTGAAGAACGTGCATCTCTCGATATGCGGATGCCTTGGGCCGTGCGATGTCGCGAACGTGGTTAAGGTTAACAGCGCCGAAGGGGAGATCTGGCTGGGCGATCTGCAGCAATTCAGTCAATATCGAGATCTGGCCGACTGGGCGAGCGCCTGTCACCGCGCGGAACGCGCCCTCCCGCTGCCGAGTAGCCTCGCAAGGCTTCAGATGGAGCTCTATCGGGCGAGCTCGGCCTAAAAGCAACAGCTCGCCCTCAGAGCTCATAAGCCGCTTACCGTCACACACAGCCTGTTCATCAAAATTTCTAGGAATTTGGTTTTTTTTGGGTGCTATCAGGTGTACCGGCAAATCACTAACAATGTAATCCTGTTCTAGATGCACAAGCTTCTGTCATTAGTGTTTTTCATTGATCTCCTGGGCACAATGGCTGGTATTTACGCCATGCAATGGCGGGAATTCGATCGCAAGTTTATCGCGATCAGCGGCGGAGTGCTGCTGGGTGTCGGTTCGTTTTGGATCTGGCCGGACATCGCCCAGCAGATAGGTGCTGTCCATTCTCTGCTCACCGTCTCGGTGGCGCTGGCCGCACTGTATGTTTTCGATCGCTATCTGTATCCGATTTGCCCATGTTGCACTCACCATATGCGTCACAATTGCCGCATCTCTCCCCTCGCGCTTCTGCCGCTCGTCATAGCAATTTGCTTTCACAACTTTTTCGACGGCTGGGTAGCCGGTCTCACCGAGCAGGTAGGCTCCACGGTTCGCTCGGGCATTACGACTGGATTGTTGGCCCATAAGATTCCAGAAGCTGCGCTATTTGGCATGATGCTTCGGTCAGCGGCTAAAGACAACAGGGGCGCTCTCGTGGCGGCGATTTTGACGGCCAGCACTATCGTGCTGGGAGGTCTCTTTCACGGCTGGTTGCCTGCCACGAGTTCTGAGGCGCTCATTTTGTCCTTAGCTGTTACCTGCGCGAGTTTCCTCTTTCTCGGCGGACATATTTTCTGGCGGCAACGAAAGTTGCTCGGCACACGTGGAGCGCTCGTATCATTGGCTGGCGGAGTAATTGCCACCGTTCTGCTGGAGCAAAGCACGATGAGGTTTCAATAGCCGATTGCCAACTTGTTTCTGTAGTGATACGTAGCTATCATTAAGAAGCGGCACACGCAACTCCGCTTCTTCATGAGCTATTCATTCCTAGGTTTGGCACTCCTGCTCGGATGCAGACATGGTTTGGACCCGGATCATCTGGCCGCAATCGACGGTCTGGCGCGCGTGCACGCAAGTCCGTGGAATGGTATGCTTTTTGCGTTTGGTCACGGCATTGTCGTGACGCTGCTGGCCGCTGGTGTCGGTCACCTGGCGCTTTCCTGGGTTGAGCCGCTCGCGCCTTGGCTGCTGATTGCGATCGGCACGTTAAATCTGATTCGGCTGTTCCACCGGAGCGGACATCAGCGCCGCTATGCTCTTGCGACCAGCAGTCCCATTCTTCTCGGAATCGTTTTCGCCGCCGGGTTCGAGACGGCGTCGCAATTATCGGCCCTCGCGCTGGTGCATCAAAATAATGCCTGGTTACTGGGTGGCATGTTCAGCTTGGGAATAATTACGGTCGACGGTCTCGATGGCTACAACGCTTTCGTCGTGCAGCGGCGCGGCACCACGGATTCCCTCGATGCTCGCCGCACTTCGAGCTGTCTTAGTGTTGTCGTGGTGCTTTCCTCGTACACACTAGCTATCGGGGAACTCGCTCAGGTGAATATCGACCGTTATGCGCTGGCAAGCGGAATTGCGCTGTTCGTTATTGTCCTGTGTCTCCGAATGTGGAGCTGGACGCACGCGGACAGATTCTCAAAGAACCAGACTCGGGTCTGAAGTAGATTCTGTCCCGGCGGTCGGTTCGAGCACCGAAGCATCCATAACCAACACGCGGCCATCCTCTTGTCCGATAGCGAGTAAGGGGAGATGCTGGTGACCAACAAGCTACGCCCGGCGGATAGGTCAGGGAGACCCGCGACTGCACAGCACGATCCCCGTTCCGGTAGATCGTGACCTTCTTGTTGTCGAACACTGCCGGATAAAGGCCGCGATCTGGCCGACCACTCAAGGCTGGCGCAATAGTCACGTGTTGGCCTTCCATGGTCCAATCGGCGGAAAGGGCGTGAATGCAGCCGCACCAAGTTTTTGTTCCGTCATCGGTGACGGCACAAGCCGGTTGCCCAGTCGGTCGAAAGTTACATAGCAAGGGCGCGCGACGCGTATCGGCGGCGGCGTGCCACTTCGCCCCATGGAAACTGCTAAGAGCTGACCCGAAAGATCGAGATCGATAAACCAAGTCACAATTGGAGCCCTGATCGTCCCACTGTTGCTGATATAGCGATATCATTAGCGTAACGGCATTTCGCCTGAAGGAGTTATTGAAATGAGTTACGCGCTTTCGTTCCGCTCCTTTCTGAGTTCGATTTTGCTGTTGCTGCTTATTTCGGCACCGGGCTTTGCTGGAGACGATAAAGAAAAGGACCCGGACGCCATCGGAGATCGCAATGTTAGCGGCAAAGTAAATTTTTACTCGATTGAGAAAGAGATCGCGCTTGGGAACAACTGGCTCAGCAGGTTGAGCGGACTTCGAAAGTGATCCGATCGTGTCGGAGTACATCAATCGAATCGGTCAAAACCTCGTGAGAAACTCCGATGCCAAGGTGCCGTTCACGATCAAAGTGCTTGAAGACCCGCAGATCAATGCGTTCGCCCTGCCGGGAGGCTTCCTGTTCGTCAACTCCGGCTTGATTCTGAAAGCCGATACCGAGGCAGAACTGGCCGGGGTGATGGGACACGAAATCGCGCACGTCGCTGCGCGGCATGGTACGCGGCAGGCGACCAAGGCCCAGATTGCTCAGTTCGCGACGGTGCCTCTGATCTTCATGGGCGGAGCCGCCGCTTATGGGATTTACGAGGCGTCTGGATTGCTTGTGCCCGTGACCTTCTTGAAATTCTCACGCAACATCGAAGCGGAAGCCGATTACTTGGGCTTACAGTACATGTACAAGGCGGGATATGATCCTACAGCGTTTGTGGATTTTTTCGAGAAGATTGAGACGCTCGAAAAGCGCAAACCAGGAACGATCTCGAAGCTCTTCGCCACTCATCCGCCTACCGAAGACCGAATCGCAAAAGTTCAGAACGAGATCGCAACAATATCAAAACCCAAGGCAGAGTATGTTGTGACGACTTCCGAATTCAACGACGTAAAGGCCCGCTTGGCGACGCTCGAAAATCAACGCCGCCCCGATCGGCCGGGAGGTGATCCGAATAAGCCGACGCTGCGGCGTAATCCTGGATCGAATACGCCGATCGAAGATGAGACTGATCCATCCAAGAAGTCGAGCGGCGGCGGGGACGATGACCGCCCTACGTTGAAGAGACGGCCAAGCGAGAGCCCGGATAGCGGCGCTAGCGGACCGGAGTAGCTTTGACGCACCTCTAAAAGACGTGAAAGCTCCAGAGCGAACAAGTCTTTCACCCCTCGCTTGGAGTTTTTGTAAGGGGCGTTTTAGGGCGAGATTATGGCGCATCCGATTCCGGCGGATCTGGAAACAGTCAAGGCGAGGTTGAAAAATTTAGGCACTTTGAAAGCTATGCATTGCCCGTCCTAGTTAAAGCTTCTTAGTTCACGCACAGTTCGAGACCATCCGCACTTTCCTGACCTATCATTCCTCCAGTGGTTAGACCAAAGGAGCAGGAACTACTTTGGGGTGTAAAAAGGAGGAGGAACAAACTAAGACGGATTTGAAGTGATGACAGTAAGGAAGAGGTAAGGGCTAGCCGGCATTTAGGCCGTCGACAAGCGCATTGCGGTAGGCGCGGATAGCGGGAACGATCCCCAGCAGTGCGCCCACGGCCACTACGGCGAACAGATAGTAAACCGCACGGGAGGATAAGCCAACCATCGCCAGCGGAATCCCGTACCGGTTCTCGACCGGGATACGGATGGCGAACAATAACGCGTAAGAGCCGGCTAATCCGAAGGCCGTTCCCAGCCCGCTAATCAACGTGGATTCCAGGATGAACAGCGCGAAAATCTGGCAGGCGTGCAGGCCCAGCGTGCGCAGGATCGCGATCTCCCGCCTTCGTTCGTTTAGGGCGGTATACAGCGCGGTCAGCATCACCATGAACCCCACTACCAGCACCGCGCTACTTACCAGCGATAGGGCAACATCCGCGGCGCTCAATACGCTCCAAAGGTCTTCCAGGGTAAGAGCGGGAATGATCGCCGTCAGCGGCTCCGGCTTGTACGTGTTGATCTCGCGTTGCAAGAACAGCGTGCTCATACGCGATTTGGTGCGCAAGAGAAAGGCGCTGATGGTTTTGATGTGCAGGTCTGATTTATGGATTTGCGATCCGGGAATGTCTGTGAGCGGAGGCGCGCCGTTCTCCCAGCCCAGATGCATCGCTTCGTTGCCCCACAATGTGATGTAGATGGTACGGTCCACGGGTGTGGCCGTGCGCGCCAGAACGCCAGCCACCGTATAGGGGTCGGCGGTGTGCTTGAGGAAGCTGCCCTCGAGGCCATGGCTGAGCACGATCTTCTGACCCAAGTGGTACTGCAGTTCTGCCGCGGCCGTGCTTCCCAGCACCGCCTCAAAAATTCCTTCCGGCTGCTTGCCTTGCGCGAATTGAATGCAATGATCACCGCGGTAGCGGTAGTGCTCGTAAAAATTATCATCTGTAGCCACCACGCGAAATCCGCGGTGGCTGTCGCCCATCGAGAGCGGGATGGTCCAGAGTATCGCGGGATGCCTGGCGAAATGCTCGTAGGATGCATAGGAGACGTCGTTGCTGGCCGTGCCGATGTGAAACACAGCGTAGAGAAGCAGCGGCAGCGATCCGCCGCGTGCCCCGACCACAAGGTCGGCCTGGCTGAGCGTGCCTTCAAATCCCACCTGTGTTCCCTGTCGGATCCGGTCCACGCCAACGAGCAGCAGCACGCTGAGAGCGATGGAAAAGATCGTAAGGCCGGTCGTGAACACCCGGCTCCACAGCGACTCATAGGCCAGTCGCAGGATGGTCAAGAGCGCGCCTTGCTGATTTCGGTGAGTGCGATGGATTCGTGAAATTGCTCGATCAGTGAGCGGTCGTGACTGACGAAGACCAGCGTAGCCTCTGCTTCGTCGCAGACCTCAAACAGTAGTTTTAGAAACTCCTGACGCCGGTCCGAGTCGAGCGCCGAAGTTGGCTCGTCGGCAATCACAAGGCTGGGTTTGCCGATTACCGCCCTCGCGATCGCTACACGCTGCTGCTGCCCAGTGCTGAGCTTCTTCACGTTTTGATCGATTTGAGTTTTGAGTCCCAGCTGACTCACAAGCCGCTCCACTTCCTTGGCCAGGGTCGGAGCGACAATCTGTCTGCACCGACGCTGGTGCACCTGGCATGGGAGTGCCACGTTCTGCCGTACGGTTAGATACGGAATGAGGTTGAAGCTCTGGAAGATGTAGCCCATCTCCGAGCCCCGATGACGGTCGCGCGCTGGCGCCGACATCTTCGTCATCTCCTTGCCTAGCACCGTGCAGCTCCCTCGCTGCGGCTTCAGCACTCCGGTGATAACCCCGAGCAGCGTCGTTTTACCACAGCCGCTCGGGCCGTAAAGAAAAATTCGTCTGCCTGCTTCCACCTTTAGCTCGTCAATCTGGATCACCGGTGTTCGGGGATCGTATCCGAAGCTGACGTCCTTTAAATGAATCGCCGCGAAAGCATCCATGATGCGGTTACTTCACTGAGGCTGATAATGCGCGACGGTCTCTCCCGAAAGATCGTAGGAGACATCCCCATAGGGACTCTGCACGGTGGAAATCTGCAGAACGCCGGTGACCAGTATAGGGTCAGTGAAGGTAACATGCACCTTTGTTTTAGTGTTCATCTTTACGTACACGATCTGGTTGGGCGGCGGGGGCGGCACGTGAATGCATGCGCCGGCATAGGGAACCAGTAGGAACTCGCTCACTTGCTCCAGGTCGTCCTCGAGCGGCACCATAAAACCGGGAATACTCACTGGCTTGCCCTCGAGCTTGAGCACCGCACCTTTCTGTTGCGCTTTGGGAAGGTTGAAATTGAGCGTCTGCAGGGTTTGCCAGCTCACCGTCGCGGTCTTTTGACCCGACGCCAGTGCTACCGCTGCGCATAACGTCAATCCATAAGACAAGACCAGTGCTGTCATGCCCACCTGTCGTGTGAGCGTCGCCGCGTTGCGCCTGACTTCTTCATTCTTCGCACTCTTCATGACCTAATTCTTCGTCCCCGTGGCACGGTTCACATGATTGTCGAAGGCTATAAGACTCCCAAAGACCTGGGCATCCATTATGGTACAAGAGCAAACGGGCAGGACCTAGGGCTGCGTCATCGGCCGCCGGGGCGTAATCTGTTCGGGGAGCGGAGGCCTCGGCCGGAACGTGGTCCAGTGGGTGGCTTCTTGCGGATTACTCGACGGATGCACCTGGTCCCATTCATCCATCGAGACGCCATTCAAATCGTAAACCACTTTTCCCGTGCGCAGTGTAAGCTGGCAAATCAACCGCGTGTTGCCCATCAGCTTGGTATTGTCCATGTCGAGGAATCCGAACTTGCCGTGCTCGTCGCTGAGCACAGCCACATCTGCCGGCGCGCCCACCGACAGGTTGCCGAGCTCGAGCCTGTGAATCTCCTGGGCGGGGTGCCACGTCGTATCGGTCACGACCTGCTGCAGCGTTAGGCCCATCGCCATGAATTTACTCATCACGTTCAGCATGTCTTTTGTGCTCGAGTTCATGCTGTCAGCATGCAGGTCCGTAGAGAGCGAATCAGGAAGAAAGCCCGCTTTGATCAGCGGGACGGCCACCCGGAAACGGAAGCTGCCGCCACCAGTCCCGGCATCGAAGTAGATACCGCGCCTGCGCCCCTCAATCATCGCCTTGGAAGGCCCCAAGGACATTGTGTCCTGCTCGCCGCGCAGCCCGGAATACGTGTGTGTGTAGATGTCACCTTGGCGCAGATATTTGGTCAGCAGGTCGTAGAGCGGCCTCTCAATACGGTTGGCGCCGTAATCGATCATCACCGGAACGTGTGCGATGTTGCCGGCTCCCACCGCTTCCACGTAAGGGGTCCATTCGGGGCCGGTAAAGTGTGCGCTCTTGATGCCGATGATGGTCTCCGGATAGCGCAGCGCCATCCAGCCCGTTGGCGCCATCTGCATGTCGTCAACGTTGTCTTCAAAGCGCGGGCCTCTCATACCCGCGCCGACAATGTTAATGAACGATAGTACGCGCGTTATCTCGCGGTCAATGATGTGCTCCTTAAAATCCTCAAAATTACGCCAGCCGGAACTGCCGGCGTCGCACACCGTCGTCACTCCAGTGCGTAGCGTGAAGGCGTCGGGCCAGATGCCGTAGTCGCCCGCATAGGACCTCGCTTCGCCCGTGGATGCGTAGTCGTGCGTATGAATGTCGATCAACCCCGGCGTCACGTAGAATCCCGCCACGTCGATGGTCTTCGCTGCCTCCTTGGGGTCGAGATGCTCGCCGACGGCCGCGATCTTTCCGTCTTTGATCGCGACATCCATAACACGGTCGATATTATTTTTTGCGTCGATCACATGGCCATGCTGCAACAGCAGATCGTAAGGCAAGGGATTGGGCAGCGTTGGCGGAGGACCTATGCGGGGAACGCGCTGGCCCGCCGCCCCGAACCCACCACCCTGCGGGACCGCTTGTGGCAGACCCGATTCCTGATTTGGTCCCTGGCTCGCAGGCTTCACCGGAAAGCAGCCGGTGCATCCACTCGGCCCCTGGGGTCCTGGACTTTGATACGCGTTGGCGCTCACCGGAACCGATGTCTCGGGAGTCTGCGATCCCTGCGGAGCGGTCCTCTCGCCAACCGTCTGCGCCTGTGCACCGATCACGCCAAACCACAATGCGCCGAGGAGTGCGCACCCTGCCATAAACTCTTTAAGCTTCATGTCGATAGACTCTCGTTCCTTCTCCATTGCACCCCGTGTTCTGTTGCCGCGTAGGTATTGAAAATCCCGTTCTCATCCGCCTGCGAAAGGGGCGTATCGGTACGAGGAGCCCTGGTGGAGAGGTGAACCACAATATCCAAGGACCACGCATGATGCCGGAGCGCTGTTGATGCGGCTAGATCTCCTACAGCGTCCGTAGTCCCGTCGTTAGCGTACGCACACCCTCTGCAGCTTAGTTCAGCAGCAAGGGAAGTTAGAACGAGATCGCCTGTGGATCCCGCAAGAAAACCGTTCTTAATCGCCTTACTCAAGCTTCCTCCCAGGCAGCGGGTGAAGCGGTTGCCTGCGCCTGGGCGCGTGTTGAAGCTGGTTGCGGAATCTTGACAGCGCACTTGCTTTTTTCGTGGTCATTTTCATCCGTTGATGCATTAGACATGAAGTGCGGTCACACTCTCCGCACCGCGTCCATCGTGCTGATCTGGGTTCCTCGAAGCGCGGGTCCCGATGCCGCAAGAATAGCAACGGCCAACAACACACAGGGCCCCAGGACGAACGTCGGGACGTCAAATGACGGAGTCCCGCTAAGGAACACCGCTCGCCGAAATAGCCTACCTTGTGCAAGCGCTGCTTGTTGTGGCTCATCCGGTTTCCAATGACAGGCCTGACACCCGGTTCTTCATCTGAACCTCTATCGCACGACCAGATGCCGATAGTGCAGTGTGCGACGCTGATCCCGAATCTCTGTCGAGACCATATAGCATTCGGGCAGGAAGTCACAACGCAAGCAATCAGCAATCTTGCCGGCGTCGATCCGATCGTTCTTCTTCTTTGAAGCCGCAATCGCTCGCAGCGACCTTCCCCTGTGCACATGCGGAAGCAAGTGATCGTAAATCCAGCCTGTGAAGATGCTGGCTTCCATAGCCACTGTCCACGGCTGTGGGAGTGTTTTCATCCAGCAGTCCAGTTCCGTACGACTCGCCGGAATCGTCCCTCCCGCTGAATCCGCCCGCTTGCATCCTTTACGCAATAGCTGATCGTGTTTTTGTGAACGTAGAGCCCAATGTAATACATATGTTTTGCTGAGGAGCCTCCATGGTTGTTCTCTCAATCAACGTCCCCGTTGAGTTCAGCTTTTTTGTATACCACGCGCTCCTCGCTCGACTTACATTCAAACAACTCGCCCGGCGGTGCCCGCGAGGTGCGAGCGATCTTTTTGTCAAGATGAACCCTTTGTGCATGGAGCCCTGCGCGCCGCTACTTCCATCCAAAACTCTAGTCATTACACTCGGCTTGACCTTGTCCAGTGTGGTCGATGGATTTTTCCCCAATCTTATTCCGCTAAACACCGGCCCGACGCCTAGCCCTCGTGCTATTCCCGATTCATTCGATCCCATTCGGCACACCCTGGCGACCTGGCCTGCTCAACGTGATTAATAATCGAGCATATTACAACAAGACAGTTGCTGATATCGGCACTCCCGGGATAGATCGACGATTCTGAACTGCCAAAGATTTTAGATAACTATTGATCATGCAATTACTTATACGGAGCCCTAGACCCTGTTCGATTCTGGCCGCAGCCGTGCCCTCATGTAAACCGTGAATAGACAAACACGATGGATGCTCTAAGTGGCCGAATACAGTGAATTCGGAACATGGTTCGACATTCACACCGATACGCCACGGACGAGCTCACTATCACAACGAGGAGACATGAAGAAACTGATTAGCGTGATGATTTTTGCTTTCTGTGTAGTGGATACTACCAAAGCGACCGACGCAGCTCTAAAGTTCATCGTCTAAGCGCAACGTAAGAACTGCTATTGAAGTAAGAACTGTTATTAAGGAGAAAATACTATGGAAAGAATAAACAAACTCTACGTGATCATTGGTATGGTCATCTCACTTGGTCTTTTCTATTCGATTGCCGCAGATGCTGATGAGGCGGATGAGGCAACCACTATCACGTTCAGTGCGCCGGTAGAAATCCCTGGCCACGTGTTGCCGGCGGGGACCTACTTATTCAAGCTGGCAGACGACGGTTCTGACCCGAATGTTGTGCAGATTTTCAATTCAGCAGGGACCAAACTCTATGACATGCTCCCGACAACTCCCGCCGAGCGCGAGCAACCATCTGGCCACACCGCAGTCACATTGGTGCAGCAGGGGTCGGCCGAGCCGGATGTACTCTTGAAGTGGTTTTATCCCGGATCTGCAATCGGACATGAGTTCATGTATTCCACTCAGGAAGACAAAGTGCTGGCACAGGATAAACAGCAAACTATTGCGGCTGGCCCAAGGACAAGAAACTCGGAGACCCAAGCTGGCGACTGAGGTAGTTATCCGGCGGTTCGCTCGCTGGAGCGCGACGAGAGTGAGAACGCAAATTGCGAGCGAATAGCCGGATCCAGCATGTGTCCATGGCGCAATTGTGGGAATCGTAATGGCACGAATCTTAGTGGTAGAGGATGACAAATAGCTCGGGCACGACGTCCTGACGGCATCCAACGGTCTCGAAGGGATAGAAGTGTTTCGCTCCTGTCCCGATTCGATTGATTTGGTGCTCACGGGATCTGAGAATGCCGGTAATGACAGGAAATGAAGCAGTACATCAAATCCGAGAGACGAGACCTGATGTGCAGGTAATATGTGTGACCGGGTCATCGAACGATTTGCTCCTAAAGGATGTGCCGGTGCTGGAGACGTTTCAGGCTGAAAGCGCTTCACAATTTTGTTAGTGGGGCAAACGGTCTAGAGCCATCCGCTGCGCAGTGAGTTGTACTCGAGATGGCGTTACTTCCAGCAGCACGAGTGAGAAAGTCTCTCATGCCCCCGCCGCTGCTTCTTCACCGGGGTCTGGCTCATTCACGATCCGGTAAACGGTAGCGCGATTGATGCCCAGGATTTTGGCAGCTTGCACCTTGTTGCCACCTACTTGTTCCAGGACTCGTAACACATGCCGGCGCTCTACCTCGGCAAGCGATAAGAGCTCGCTCGCATCTTCATTCTCCGCCTCTGCCGGACGAGTGCGAATGCGTTCCGGCAAGTCGCGCACGTCGATCAGTTCGCCTTCCACCATCATGCACGCGCTGCCGAAGACGCTCTTCAACTCTCGGATATTACCCGGCCATGGATGCCGGGACAGCACGATCTGGGCTCGCGGAGTGATGCCCTTGACGGGCTTGCCGTATTGTTCCGCGAACTGCTCAATAAAAAAACGCTGCAGCAGGGGCAGATCTTCCCTGCGATCGGCCAACCGCGGCAATTCGATCTCGACCATGGACAATCGATAATAGAGATCCTCGCGGAACTTCTTTTCAGCGATCAGTTCCTGAAGATTGCGGTTTGTCGCAGCGATCACGCGTACGTCCACTTTCTTTACCGCAGGGGAGCCCACGCGTTGGACTTCTCGATTTTCGAGCACACGCAGCAGTTTGCTTTGCATCTCGAACGAAATCTCGCCTATCTCGTCCAAGAACACGGTCCCGCCATGGGCGTATTCGAACAAGCCGATCTTATCCTGCGCCGCTCCGGTGAACGCCCCTCGAACGTGTCCGAAAAGCTCGCTTTCAAACAGGGTTTCCACCACGGCGGAACAGTTGCATACGGCAAATCGGTTGTTCGAGACGGGGCTAAGCCTATGCAGTGCGGCTGCTACTAATTCCTTGCCTGTCCCGCTCGCACCCGTAACAAGTGCCGTACGATAATGAGGCGCAATACGCCGGATTCGGGCGAACACCTGAAGCATAAGCGGACTGCGTCCAATCAGTCCTTCGAATTTGTACACCTTGAGGAGTTCTGTATCCAGCTGCAACTCCGCCTGGCGTTGCTGAGCTTCCGCAACAAGCTTTCCAATTCTGTCTCGCAACAAATTCACATTCACTGGTTTCGTGATGTAATCGCTGGCGCCGCGGCGGATTGCTTCGACGGCCGATTCGGCCGAATATTGTCCCGTGATGAGAATCACTTCCGTTTCAGGAGCGGCCTCGACGATGCGGTCCAGAACTTCCAGCCCATTCATGGTTGGCATCATGAGATCCAGCAGCACAATTTGCGGACGCCGATCGAGCACCATCTTCAATCCGGTGTCGGCATCGGTTTGGGTCAGAATCTCCACCGGGTGCTGCTTGAGTGCAGCCTTCATGAAATCCAGGCTGCCTTTATCGTCGTCGATTGCGACTACTGTGACAAGGTGCGGTTCCATGTATTCATCCCTCAGGCTTGCATGCCAAGCAGGTGCTGCACGTGTTGCCTCAAGGCAGCGGCTCGCACAGGCTTGGTCAGATACTCCGTAAACCCGGCAGCCATAGCTTTTTCGCGATCACGTTCCATTGCAAATGCAGTGACACCCACGATGGGCAAATCAGCAAGCGACGTATCCCCCCGAATCTTTTTGACCACCGCCAGCCCATCCAGACCGGGCATATCGATGTCCAAAAGGACCAAGTCGGGGTGTTCCTGCTGCAGCAGATCGAGCGCTTGTTGCCCATGCGAGGCCTCGATAATATCGCAACGCACGGTTTTCAGAATGGCGCGAAGTAAGTCCCGGCTCGCCCGGTTATCATCTACAATCAAAACTTTTTCCATGATGTTCTGGCGCATCCTTACACCGTAATCGATAACTGCTGCTCTAAACCATGCTCGCCAGCACGCGCGGCCGGCACTGTGAAAAAGAAACGACTCCCTTCTCCCGGTGTGCTGTCAACCCACATGCGCCCGCCGTGGAGTTCCACGATTCGTTTCGTAATCGTCAGGCCCAAGCCGGCTCCTTCTTTCACACCGCTCGTCGCCGGAGCCACTTGGGTGAACTCCTCAAATATGGCGGTTTGCTGTTCGAGTGCGATGCCGATACCGGTGTCGCTCACACAGAAACGGATCTGGCCGTAGTCGGCTTCGGCGCTTATTTGCACTCTGCCATCGCGCGGGGTAAATTTGACCGCATTGCTCAAAAGGTTATAGAGAATCTGTTTGAAACGAGTTCGATCGCCATATGCGAACAGCGTGGGCGACGCGTCGCCGCGGAGCTCGATTTTCTTGGCTTCCGCGAGAGGGCCCGTGACCGATAGGATCTCAAAGATTGCGTCAGCCGCGGCAAACTCCTCATGCCGTAAATCAATTCGCCCGGCTTCGATTCGGGAAAGATCCAGGATCTCATCTACCAGAGCCAGGAGATGATGCGCCCCTGCACCGACGTGGCGCACGTAGTCGGCGTAAGCTTCCCCCAGAGGACCCTCTCCTTCCTCTGCCAGGAGATCCGAAAAACCGATGATGGAGTTGAGCGGCGTGCGAAATTCGTGGCTCATTCGCGCCAGGAATTCGCTCTTCATGTGACTTGCTCGTGCGAGTTCCTCATTCTGCTTGGCCAATCGGCTACTCGCCTCAGCGAGTTGAGAGGTCCGCTCGAGAACTCGTTGTTCGAGTTCTTCATTCAGGCGCCGAATCTCACTCTCGGCGACCGTTCGTTGCTTCTCCTGATCGATCGTGTGGAGCGCGAAGGAGATATCGGAAATCACCTCGTCAAGCAGCCGAAGGCTCTCGTCATCAAAAAAGCCAGGTTGGTCCGCATATACGGCCAGGGCGCCAACGACTTTGTTTTGTAACTTGATCGCGAGCATGGCGCACGAATGGTAGCCGCGTCTAAGCGCCTCCTCCCGCCACGGAATGAGCAAAGTGGAGTCATTGTCGACGAAGTTTACGACTCGACGCCCATCTTTAGGCACGCTGGCCAAACCGGAGTTACCATGCACATCTGACTCGGCTGTGAAATACAGTCTTACACTCTGTAGGTATCCATCTTCTCGGCCCCACGAGGCGACTGGCTTAATCAGTCCGCTTTCGGGTTCCAGAGCTCCAATCCAGGCCATGGTAAATTGGCCGTGCTCCACGGCTACGCGGCAAATCTCACGGAACAGCCCGTCGCGCGTGCCCGCCCGGACAATTGCCTGGTTGGTTTGGCTTAGGAACGCATAGAGCCGGTTTAAATGAATCAACCTGGACTGCGAGCGCTGGCGCCGGTCAATCTCGCATTCGAGGTTGTAGTAAACGGCAAAGAGGATGAGCAGTCCCAGGAGAACACTGCCCCCAATCACAGAGTCTGATCTTCGTACACGTTGCTGTTGCTGCTCTTTCCTAAGCGATAGGAGAGATTCTTCCTCCTTCTTGATCTCAGAGACCGTTCGCCGGATCTGAATGTCGAGTTCACCTCCACCGCCATTACGAAATACCGCGTCACCGGCGTCCCTTCCTGTGCGCGTGACCACATTTAGTCTTTGGCGCTCCAACGCAATCACTTGATCAACCCTGTCTTCCAACGACCTGATGCGCTGCTGCTGGTCCGGGTTGTCGATCGTCCCCTGGCGGAGGTCTCGGATCGCCGACCGCATGGATTCGACCGCGTGGCTATGCAACGCAATTGCGTCAGGAGCACTCCCGCGCGAAGCGCTGACAGAATCGCGGAATGCCTCT
Organism: Bryobacteraceae bacterium; assembly: GCA_036272575.1. GTDB lineage: Bacteria > Acidobacteriota > Terriglobia > Bryobacterales > Bryobacteraceae > Bog-105. The sequence goes on from DATAYL010000008.1 coordinate 21,132, forward strand.
AAAACGTCGTCGAGGCGATTCAGAACACGGTTCGCATCTGAGATTTGACGCGCAGCTTTCTCGACGGCTGAAACATCCCAGACCGACACGATTGCGGCGGCGGTCAGCATAAGCAGCGCGATCCCGAACGCAATCCTGACTTTAGTTGGCTGAAAAATCGGCATGGGCGTGGACGCCTCGTATTGTACTGGCGATTTCGTCAGAGCCCTCAAGCCGACGCCTCGCACTCGATTATCAGTGTATTTGAGCGCAATGCGCAAAATTCCGGCAGTCCCGTCGCAAAAAGAAGCATGGCAATCCTATGCCGCTTCGGTCCGGTGTTTGAATTTCGGCATACGTTCGCCGTGGCTCGCCAAATCATCGGCCCGCTCCTGGCAGGAGATGCATAGCTCGGCCCAGGGTATTGCTTTCAAACGCTTCGGGGCGATTTCCTCTTCGCATTCGAGACAGATGCCATAAGACGCGTTCTCAATGCGGTCGATAGAGGAACGAAGCCGCCGAACGAGCGTCGATTCGCGGTCGATTAACTGCACGGCTACGTCCCGCTCGGCAGCTTCTTGTGTCATGTCAACGGGGTCAGCTAGTTGTTGTATATGAATCGAATCGCCCAATCCGCGGCTCGAAGCCGCTTCCTTCAGTTGCAATTCCAATACCTGGCGAGCCAGCTTGAGATCTGTATTCACGATGGAGGTTCCTTTCAACGATTGACCGGATGTGGTCGCTACACCTAAAGCAAATCTTGTTCCAATCGCCGACGAGCCGTGAAATACCTTCAGATAAATGGCGTGGTTCTCGTAAGTAGCGGCAGCGACCCTGACGTTATCGCGCTCGAGCGTCGCCCCAGCGCCACGCCACCGCGTAGACCGCGAAGAAGCCCTCCTCGGGCGAGCGGAAAACGCAGCGATAGGCCCGAGCTTATGGTCTCCATCGACCGGCATCTCGACAATCGAAGCAGGCCCATCTCGATCAGGCTGCAAGACGGGCACAGTTTGGAGCACGCCTCCCGAAGATTCAGCGAGTTCCTTTGCTGTTTGGCGGCGCTGGGTACCTCTGGGTCGCGCCCTTTGCGCTTCTATGGAATTCAGTTAGCCAAGGCCGGCAAAGACCAGTTCGCGACTCGACTTACCATCTCAAGGCTGCTTAGATTTTGTACGGATAAATAAATCAGTCGCAGTCTGGATGGACCCTATCTCCTGATGACCCAAAACCCAAAAATGAGACAGCGGGAAAGTTGAATCGGTCTTCTGGATATGGTCCTCTGGACGAAAGCCGAAGGAGGAAGAATGCCCCGGAAGGGTCACACCGAAGAGCAAATTATGACGGCCTTGCGCCTTGCGCAAGGCGGCAAGAAGGTCAGCGATGTTTGTCGCGAAATGGGTATCTCGCAGCAGGCGTTCTACAGCTGGAAACGGCGCTATGCCGGTTTGGGTTTAACCGAGTTGCGAGAGCTGCGGCAGTTGCGGGAAGAGAACCGCAAACTGAAGACGCTGGTAGCCGATCTGACGCTCGACAAGCACATCCTGCAGGAGGTGCTCTCAAAAAAGGCCTGAGGCCCACAGCACGCCGTCAACTGGTAAGCCAGATCAGGCAGGGTTATCAGCTAAGCGAAAAGCGTGCTTGTGGGCTGATTGGGATTACGCGCTGGATCAATCGCTACCAAAGCCGGCGCGATCCGCAGTCCGAGCTGCGCATGCGCATCCGGGAACTGGCGGGTAGTCGAGTTCGATACGGATATCGTCGTATCGCGGTGCTGCTGCGACGGCAAGGTTGGAAGGTGAACACGAAGAGGGTGTATCGGTTGTATCGCGATGAAGGCTTGCAGGTGCGGACTGCCAAGCGAGGTAAACGAGCCGCGCACACGCGGGTTCCGTTACCGGAGCCGGTGCGTCCCAATCAGCGGTGGAGTATGGACTTTGTCACCGATCGACTGGCGGACGGGCGTTGGTTCCGCATTCTGACGGTAGTGGATCAGTACACGCGGGAGTGTCTGTGCGCTTACGCCGACCGCTCGCAGACGGGCGAGAAGGTCGTTGCGCAACTGAAGCGTCTGGTTGCTCTGCGTGGGGTGCCGGAGTCGATCACCACCGATAACGGGAGTGAATTTGCTGGGCAGGCGATGGATGCGTGGGCGCATCAGGCCGGAGTGAAACTGGATTTCATCCGCCCCGGTCGGCCGGTCCAGAACGGATATATCGAAAGCTTCAACGGAAGACTGCGCGACGAATGTCTGAATGGCGAGGTATTCTTCCACCTGGCGGACGCGCGGGAAAAGCTGGAGCGCTGGCGGCATGATTACAATCAGGTGCGCCCACATAGCGCGCTTGCGGACCGCACACCAGAAGAATTTGTCCGGAGCATCCGCGGTGGGCCCTTCGCCCTCTCCATCCTAGATAAGGCAGCGCCCATAGCGTGTCAAGGGTTCGCTGCCGCCGGGCAAAAAACGCCCGCCCCTGACACGCCGCCGGCGCCGCCTTCGGAGACTGATATGAGGGCGAAGGGCCGCTCCGAAGAGCCGGTTTACTTGAGAGGTTCAATTGAGATACTTTAGTCCACAGGCAGCCCCAAATCCGGGGCTTCGGACCACTTCCGAACACCCAATCTCAACTTATCCGCTGTCTCATTTCCCGGGGCAGGTCACGAACACCCAATCTCAACTTATCCGCTGTCTCATTTCCCGGGGCAGGTCAAACTCCATTCTGTCCCCGAACTCTGCGTCTCAGTTTGGGGGTTCACTACACACCGGTCCATAGGGACGGCGCGAATGGGCGCGAATGGGGGGCGCGAATGGGGCGCGAATGGGGCGAATGGAATGGGGCGAATGGGGACGGAGAGATATGGCCCCAACGCTGTGTCGCGGACCTCGCACCGGTCCATAGGGCAGCCAAACTCAATACTTTGAGCAGATATGTGGTCGAAAAAAGGCGTTTCCCGCTTATCCCATACCGATTGTCGCGATCTGACGTGGAGCGCTCCGCGACCGATCCGCTTCTTTGCCAGCAAATTGGCTCAACTTGGCTTCAATGCCGGATTTCTGCCAAGGTGCCATATCTCTCCGTCCCCGTTCGGGACTCGTTCGGGATCCATTCGGGCACGATTGACTCGCTATTGGAAAAGCGTTAAGGTAGCGTCTAGCGCGAAGGGCGCATCCAGTCCGCGGAAAGGGCCGTGCCCACCTTCGGCAGTACAGAT
>DATAYL010000009.1:0-24600 GCA_036272575.1 Bryobacteraceae bacterium
TACACCTTCGCGCAAGACTCGTTCAGCCGGAAGCGTGTTCATGTGTTGACCAGCGTCAACTACAAGAAAATGAGCCCCGACGATAAGGCCAAGGAACCGGCCGCCACGCGCCGCACCGACGGCGACTACGCATTGAGTTACATTCAGCGCGTCGGTAATGGCCGCGTATTTTACGAAGCGCACGGCCATGACGAGAGTGTTTACTACTTGCGACCGTTTGTGGCGCATATGCTTGCGGGGATTCAGTATGCGCTCGGCGATCTGAAGGCAGACGATAGCCCGAGTGAGAAATAGCATTGGGAAAGTAAACGGGCCGGTTCGAGCCTGAATTATTTTCTGTAGTAGCCTGCTCTGGTGAGGACCTTCCACTCGCGCGGGCGTAGCGCACCGCCTGGGGCGAGCGACACCTGTACCATGCAGAATGTTCCGGTCGGCTTTTCATCGGCCGGCCGGTAGCCGATGGTGTAGCGCGACCGTAAATCGTCGATCAGCTCGCCCAGCCGCTCTTCCACTCTCTTGCCCCCCAGACCAATGGCCTCGCCGCCCGTAAGTTCCGCGTACTTATGGGCATCGCCTGGCGGATGCGAATGCCGAAAGGGGGCTTCGAAAGCGAGCACTGGCGCCGCCCACCCCATCGCCAGCGAGCTGCGCAGCAAGAGCGGGGCGACAACCGTTCCCGATTCGTGAAGACTGCGAATTGCTTCGCTTTCCGTATGTACGGTGCGGCTTTCCCCATCGCTCGAATCCGTTCGCTGCATCGGTACATTCGGCAAATTGTCGGTGAGCCAGATCACCACGCGCCTGCCCGACGGACCGCCAGATTTCTGTAGCAGTTCGGCAGCTTCCCAAACGGCTTCGTTGAAAAAAGCACCTCCCGGCTGATTCTCCCCGGCAGTACGCTTAATTGCGGCAACAGTCCGCTCGCGGTCCGTGGTGAATCCGTCGATAACCCGTCCATGCGCCGCATACACCATTACGGCAACCTCATCGCGCGGCTTCAAATGCGCCAGCGCGGATTGCGCGCCTTCGGCGAGGCGTTTCAGGACGGCCTGCGAGGTCGCCGTCATATCGAACAGCATCACGATCGACAACGGCAATTGATCGCGGCTGAAAAAAGTGATTTGTTGGGGCCTGCCGTCTTCGAAGACCTGCAGATCTTCTCGTCGAAGCGCTGCCGTCGAAATGGCCGTCTTCTTTTGAACCACCTGCACATCCAGCAACACGAGCTCGGACGTGCTTCGAAATACCGGCGTGGCGTCTTGTGGGGCAGTCGCTGCGGCCAGTCCTGCGAAGCAGCAGAGGGCGATGACGTTTCGTCGCAGGAGACGGCCCATACCATCGCGGACGCGCCTGATCCCAAATCCGTTACCAATCATCCAGTTCCTACGGTAGTTCGCGGCCAAGCAATCAGTTTCCGTGACTTGAATCTCCTAGCTGGGTAATTGACATTGACACGGGCCGCTCGATAATTTAAGCTGTCGATTGTAGACATGTCGAAGAGAAAAGCCGAGGTGCCACACGGAACACTGGATCTTCTCATCCTGAAGACTCTGGAAACCATGGGCACGATGCATGGCTACGCCATTGCGCGGCGCATCGAACAAGTCTCCGGTGATTCGCTGCAGCTCAGCCAGGGCTCCGTTTACCCGGCACTTATTCGCCTCTGTCAAGAAGGCTGGATCACCACGAACTGGGGAATATCAGAAACGAATCGGAAAGTTAAATTCTATTCGCTGACTAGGACAGGGCGGAAGCAACTCCTTGTCGAGGTGGCGAATTGGGAAAAAGCCACGGCGTTAGTGGCCCGCTTTCTGGAGGCATCTACGTGACTCTTCGCCGCGCGTTCGCAAGTTGTCTGGCATTCGTGCGTAAGCCGCATCTCGAGTTGGAACTCGAAGACGAGATCCAGGCACACCTGGAACTGGCGGAGGAAGACGCGATTGGACGCGGTTTATCACCGGAAGAAGCCCGGCGGGACGCGCGTCTGCGCTTTGGAGGAATCGAGCAGATGAAGGAAGAGCATCGGGATCGCCGCGGTATCCGATGGATGGAGACGCTACTTCGGGATTTCCGATGCGGCATTGCATCGCTTCGACGCGCACCAGGTTTCACTGTGGTGATTGTTGGCGTGCTGGCGGTCGGGATTGGAGGAACCGTCGCGATGTTCGGCGTAGTTGACGCTGTCCTGCTGAAGCCGCTTCCTTTCCCGGAGCCTGATCGCATCGTTCAAGTCTGGGAAGCTCCGCGGCCGGGTGTCGTTAACAGCACAACGGCGCCCCAGTTTCTCGCGTGGAAGCGCCTGGGCACTCTATTCGACGCCATGGGGGCGGAGCAACCCACCTCGGCGGCCCTCAATGACAAAAATGGTCCGACGCGAGTGGCGGGCAAGCTGGTCACGGCTGAATATTTTAAGGTTTTCGCTACAAGCATGGCGCTCGGCCGCAGCTTCAGAGCCGAAGAAGATCAGCCCGGCGCGGCACCTGTGTTGATCTTGAGCCATTCGGCGTGGCGGACAGACTTCGGCGCAGACCCCGAGATTCTGCACCGGCGCGTAATCTTGGACGCGAACAGTTATCAGGTCATCGGAGTACTCGAGCCGGGCGCTTTTGATCGGGATGAAACAAAATTTTGGAGACCGCTCGTTTTCACGCCGGATGAGTTGAAGAGTCCGATACACTGGCTGACGGTCTATGGGCGTATTCGACGGGCCGGGACGGTAATCCAAGCCCGCGAGCAAATGCGGTCCGTTTATGCGTCTCTCCTCGCGAACTCGTTGATGGACGAAGATCGTGCCGGGACCATTGCTGTCGAGCGACTATCCCGGTTGCTCGCTGGAGACGACCTGAGACGGGAGATCGCAATCGCATTCAGCGGGATCTTCATCGTGTTATTAATCGCGTGCGCGAACGTAGCCAACCTGCTGTTTGCGCGGGGAGCGGCTCGCAAGACGGAACTAGCCGTTCGCGCCGCGCTAGGAGCAGGGCGCGGGCGCCTGGTTTCCCAGTTGCTTACCGAGTGCCTGGCCTTGTGCGTGTTGGGAGGCGCGGCGGGAATCGCCGCGGCCTACGTGTTGATTCATATTGCGACACCTCTGCTGTCGCAAGCCCTCCCTTTCACGGCGGAGGTCAGAATCAACGCCCGGGTATTGGTCTTCGCGGCGGCCGTAGTCTTGGGAGTTAGTTTGATAACTGGTGCGTTTCCAGCTTTCGAAGCCTCTCTCGGCAATCTGACCGATACTTTAAAACACATATCTCGCGGGTCGTCGGCTTTGCGTATGGGTGTTCGGCGCGCGATCGTCATTGCAGAGGTGGCGCTCTCGCTCGTTCTGGTATGTGGCGCTTTGCTTCTCTTCAGAAGTCTTCAAAAGCTGGAACGGCTCGACACGGGCATCCGCATCGAAAATTTAATCACCGCTTCGATTAATCTTCCCGAGCAGGCTTATGGGACTCCGCAGAAAGCCGCGCTCTTCTATGAAGTGCTGTCGCAACGGCTTCGCTCCATGCCCGGGATTGCGCGGGTTGGAATATCTACCTTTCTGCCGCTTCAATGGATCAGTAATGGGGAGGGCATATTTATTCCGGGAACCGAGAAACCGGTGCTGATCCGGTGTAAGCGTGTTGATGCCGGATATTTTCAAGCGCTCGAGATTCCTGTGCTGATGGGGCGGGGCATCAACGATCGAGACCGCCTTGGCTCGTCGCCGGTGGTCGTCATCAACCAGGCGCTAGTGGCGCGTTTGGCAGACGTCGCGGCGATCAAAGATCCGGTCGGGAAAATGGTCCGCTTGACGTCGAGCGATTACCTTGGGCAACAGTCGGTGATGTCGGACGTTCAGATCGTAGGCGTCATCCGAAGCGAGCGTACCGCTTCGCCCGGCGCGCCTGATCCTCCTGTGGTCTACGTTCCCATAGCCCAGTCACCCAATCCCGAAATCAAATTTCTCATTCGCTCGAAACGCGATCTGGCAGGGGTTGTGGGAAGTATTCGGCGGGCCGTACGCGAAGTCGATCCCAGCTTGCCTCTAGCGGATGTAGCCACCATGCAGCAAATCCGAGACAATACGCTCTCACCGATCAGCCGCCCGACCTCGCTTATCAGCGGCTTCGCGTTCGTTGCAGTCCTTCTCGCCGCAATTGGCCTTTATGGACTGATCTCTCATTCGGTAACGCAACAACGCAAGGAAATCGGCATTCGCATGGCGCTGGGCGCTCAGTCGAGCGACGTGCTGTCGCAAGTCTTGCGCGGAGCTCTAGGGCTGGTCGTTGGCGGGATTGTATTCGGTTTGCTGGGAACATTTGCGCTCACGAGAATGATGACGAGCCTGTTGTTCGAAGTGTCGCCGCTCGATCCTCTCGCACTCGCCGCGGGGTGTATTTCGACGATGATGATCGGGCTGCGGGCAGGATTTCTGCCGGCTCATCGCGCTGCCCAAGTTGATCCTGCCGCTATACTACGCGATGCGGGCTGATTGGTTGCTTGAAGAAACCGTAGCCGAATTTCAAGAGATTCAGTGGCGAGAATAACAAGAACTATGCGCCACTGATGAACGCCGATCGGAAAAAATAAGCAGGCTCAATTTTTCATAAGTCGGGCACCCGGGTTCTCGCAAGCCCACAACATCGTCTGCGCGTGCCATGATAATGTATCACTCCAATGGATCCGACACGCCGGAGCTGGCTCTCCACATGTTTTGCAATATCGGTGTGGCCGGAGGTTTTAGCGGCGCAACAACACGCGCACGGCGCGGTGACGTTGCGAACCGGGCGTTTTGAAACTCTGGACGTAGACACTGCGGCAGAGATTGAAGCCCTTACGGCTCAGATCATTCCATCCGTTGGCGGACCCGGGGCTGCCGAAGCGGGCGTTATCTTTTTCATAGATCGCGCTCTTTCGACATTCGCCAGAGACGAACGCGAAGCCTATCACATTGGCATGTCCGAGCTCCAGCAGAAGCGGCGGGAGCTATTCCCGCAATCAACAACGATTGCCGCGCTGAACGATGAGCAACAGAAGGCGCTTATCCGTGCAATTGAGACATCCAGCTTTTTCGAGCTGCTTCGGACCCATACGGTGTTGGGTTTTTTGGGGAACCCGAGCTATGGCGGAAATCGTGGCAAAGTCGGATGGCATGAGATCGGCTTTGACGATCGAATGGCCTGGCAGCCGCCGTTCGGCTACTATGACGTGGAAGTCAACTCGAAACAGCCCGATCGCGAACCGGCAATTGGCTCGAAGAAATGATCGGCCCAAACCTCCCCACCACCGATCCCATTGATTTTCTTGTAATTGGCGCGGGTGCGGCCGGAGGCGTGGTCGCCAAAGAACTTACCCTTGCGGGATTCCAGGTGGTGGTGCTCGAGCAAGGTCCGTACCTGCGCGAAGCAGACTTTTCGCACGACGAGATCAAGTATATGTATGGGTCGGGCCTGACCAATGACCCTAAAGTTCAGCCGGTGACCTACCGCGAGTCGGAAACGGAGCGGGCGCAGCCGATGAAGGCGATCGAGTATGGGCGGCAGGTTGGTGGCGGCAGTGTTCATTTCACCGCCAACTACTGGCGTTTTCATGAAAGCGATTTTCGCGAGCGCAGCTTGTATGGCGAGGTGAGCGGCGCTGACCTTGCCGATTGGCCTATCGCCTATGCCGATCTGGAGCCTTACTACACAAAGGCCGAACACGAACTCGGCATTTCCGGTTTAGCTGGCGCAAATCCTTTTGAAGCGCCGCGCTCAAAGCCATACCCGTTGCCTCCCATGCCGGTCAAGTCCTCCGGCGTGCTGTTCGAACGCGGGGCAAAAAAACTCGGGCTGCATCCTTTCCCCGCACCGGTGGCTATCCTTTCGCAGCCGTATCGAGGCCGCACCGCGTGCGTGAACTGCGGCTTTTGTGAATCGTTCGGTTGTGAGATGCGTGCCAAATCGAGCACGCTAGTCAGTGTCATTCCCGTCGCGGAGAAAACCGGCCGCTGCGAAATCCGGCCGAACTGTTACGTGCGCAAGATCGAGACAAACGAGGCTGGCCGCGTGACGGGCGCCATCTACTTCGATCAAAGCCGGCGGGAAATTTTCCAGCGCGCCAAGGCGGTTTTCGTCTGCGCGAACGGCGCGGAGACTCCGAAATTGCTGTTGCTATCGAAGTCGAAACGTTTTCGCGAGGGGCTCGCGAACTCGAACGGTCTGGTCGGAAAACATCTGATGTGGGATACGGGCGGCGTTGCGCAAGGGCTGTTCGAAGATCCACTCGATGACTACAAAGGCATTCAGGTCACCAGGCTGATTCACGATTACTACGCTGCTGATCCCAAGCGGGGCTTCTACGGAGGAGGGGGCATCGATGCCCGATTCGGCTATTATCCGGCGGGCTTCGCGTTGACCGGGCTGCCGCCCGATGCTCCCAGATGGGGCTCTGCCTACAAGCAGATGTTCGAAAAGTATTTCACGCGCACGATGACGCTGATGGCCCATACCACCTCGCTGTCGACGGCGAGAAACACCATAACTCTCGATCCTGACGTGAAAGACGCCTGGGGATTACCCGCTATCCGAGTGACTTATGATTACCACCCTGACGATCTTGCCACGATGAAGTGGATGTTGGACAAACAGATCGAAATCCTCGAAGCCGCCGGCGCGCAAAAGACCTGGGGCCAACGATACGATATTGCGTCCATGATGCCCTCCCGGCATTTGATGGGCACTTGCCGGATGGGTAATAATCCCGCTGCATCCGTGGTAAACGCTTCAAGTCAAAGTCACGATATTCCAAACTTATTTCTGGTGGATGGCAGCAACTTTGTTACCTCAGGCAGGCAGCAGCCAACGGCGACGATCCAAGCGTTGGCTTATCGCGCCGCAGATCATGCGATCCGAACTGCCAAACGCGGAGAGCTGAGTTAACGGTGATGGTGCTTTGCGTCCTTCAGTAGGACAACATTATCGATGGTCATTGCCAGTTGGAACGTCAATTCGATTCGCGCTCGCTTGGAGCACGTAAGAACCTGGTTAACTGCACAAAATCCGGATGTTCTATTGCTGCAGGAACTCAAAGCAGCAGAGTTTCCGGCAGAACCGTTCAAGGAGCTTGGATACGAGAGCGCTGCGGTTACGCAGAAGACATACAACGGCGTTGCGATCTTATCTCGTCAACCTTTTAACATAGTCTCGACAACGCTCATTGGCGACGAGACAGACAGCCATGCACGATTTCTCGAAGTCGTGATCAACGATATTCGTGTGGTCAACATCTATCTGCCCAATGGGAATCCGGTCGGCAGCGACAAGTTTGTTTACAAACTGGGCTGGATGGACCGCCTTTATCAGCAAATGCTGATTTGGTCAAAAAGCGAGATGCCAACACTGGTTGGCGGCGACTTCAACGTCATTCCCGAGGACATCGACTGCCACAAACCTAGCTCCTGGATGCACGACGCGCTGTTTCAGCCCGAGCCCCGGATGCGCTACCAGGCCTTGATGGGACTCGGGTACATCGACGCATTTCGTGTTTTACATCCGGGCCAAGGCGGCTACTTTACATTCTGGGATTACTTTCGAAAGGCTTTTGAGTACAATCGCGGCATTCGAATTGACCACTTCTTGCTCTCGACGGGACTAGCGCAACGACTGGAGAGTTGCGAGATCGACAAAGGGCCGCGAGCGCTGGATAAACCCTCTGACCACACGCCCATCCTTGCTCGATTCCGCGATAGCATGACGACTAGTTTGCCCGCTAGTAATCTGTGAAAGATGCTGACGCTCCAATCGGTGCGCTCATGGCTTCGAAAGGCTTGAATCCGGCTCCGTCGGGATCGTTCGGATCTCATCGAAGCCTTCGTCCAGAGCGGGAGGTTGCAAATACTTCGCTGTACGAAGAATTGCCGGAACCGGGAGGGGACTTTTATCTTTTCGGTGGTTATTGCGACCGATTGCTGTTCGCACTGGTGTGTCGAAGAAATATGCATGCACCTCAAAGCCGGCGTCCTTCGCCCATTGGATGAGCGGTGCGCGCACTGCCCGAGTAGTATTCGTGTTGTCTATCACGAATGAACGGTCGGAACGGATACATTCGCTGACCAATGCGGCCTCGCGCTCAGCGGTGCGCAAGACATCACGGCTGACGTGGACATGGGTCTCGGCAAAATGAGCTTTGAAATAGCTCGTTTTACCCGACCCTTGCAGGCCGATAAAGATTACAACTTGCGCCACTTTTCCAACCTGGGTGGCCGAACACCACGCAATAGTGCGCCCCGCACAGGTATGTACGGCAACTCGATCCGCGAATGAGCCTGCCGTAACATGAGGCCTCCCCGGCTCATATCTCCGCGGCCCACGAAGTCTGCCGGGAACAGGAGACGCTCCCCAAAAATCTCAAGAAGCGGATTCGTATATTTCCCACTCGCCACGCTGCCGAGCAAGACATACGAACATGTTCCTTCCGCATATTGGTCCACTAATTTGGCCGCGTCCATCAGAGGGCCGCGGAAAGCCGGGTTGGCTTCGTCTACTGGAACTTCCGCGATGGCACGAAGTTGCCCGGGATCGATCAACGTTTCGGGTGGAATAAGGCCGGCACCAGGTACGATAACGAGCGCGCCCGGGACACCTGAAGGAGACGCGCGAAATGTGTCTGCGTAAGCCATTTTCCCTCGAAAATACAGGCCGCTAATGAAACTGTAGATTTCACTGATTGTGGCCGCGCCTGCGCGGAGTCTACTGGCCAGATCGAAATCCGCCTGTTCCCGCAGCAGCATGGAATAACGCGGTCCGCCGGCTTTCGCGGGTGACAGCAGAAATATGCGATTGGGCAAGACGATGAACCTGTGTTACCGATGCTTAGCGCTGCGCTTCGATGCGTGCGTACTCCGCGACTTGCGCGTGGGATCGTCGTCCGGATCGGGAATTTCGTCTGTCGGGCGGAGCGGCTCCGGTACGTTCCGTAAGTTGACTCGTATGCGTGTCCAGGTGGAGGACCTTCCCCGCATGGAATCCACGAGCACATCATCGACAGCAAGGTGTCCGGCGGCTTGGGGATGTTTGCTCTTCCACCTCTCAAGGCCAGCCAGCGCGGCCTCTTTATCGGGTGAGTTGGCAACGACTAAGAGCGGCATCTGCTTGCGCGGCGGGCGCGCGACGGCGGATCTGGCACGGGTCGGGGAAACGCGTTTGCCCTCACTTTCTGTTTTGCGGAAGTGAGGGGGCCAAGGCGCATCGCCTAAACCCGCTGCCTCGTCCTGATGGGCGAGCTCCAGTAGCTTGTCTAGTGAGCCGGGCGCTGCATCCATAGCTGCGTGGGGATCTCCCGATTCGGCGAATCGCTTCGGAACCGTCAGTACGGTGAAATTGGCTGGATCGCTCTGTGGGACCTCATTCCATTCGAGGGGCGTTGACACACGGGCATCGGGAACCGGGCGTACGGAATATGCCGAACACGTCGTGCGGTCCTTGGCGTTCTGGTTGTAATCGAGAAACACGCCATGGCGCTCCTCTTTCCACCATTTCGATGTCGCGAGGCTAGGAGCACGCTTTTCAATTGCGCGCGACAGCGCCAAGGCAGCGCGCCGGACATCGGTAAAAGTCCAGCGCGGCTCGATTCTTACATTGATGTGCATGCCTCGGGAGCCGCTTGTTTTAGGCCATCCGCGAAGACCTACCTCTTCGAGAAAAGCTTTCACCTCAAGCGCAACCTTGCAAACATCCGCCCAGGTGACACCGGGTCCAGGATCAAGATCGACGCGCAACTCGTCGGGATGTTCCAGATCGCCCGAGCGTACCGGGTGCGGATGAAGCTCAAGACAACCGAGGTTAACGACCCACGCCAAACCGGCCGGATCGGACACGACGAGCTCTTCCGCGGTTCGGCCGGACGGAAAGGACAAAGTTACAGTTCGAAGCCAGGATGGTCGCTCGGTCGGCGCGCGCTTTTGGTAGAAAGCTTCCTGTTCGGCCCCATTCACGAATCGTTTGAGAACGAGAGGGCGATCGCGAATACCGGTGAGAGCGGCTGGTGCGACAGCGAGGTAGTACCGCACTATATCGAGTTTCGAGAGGTGTACCTGTTTTGAAAAGTAAAGCTTTTCCGGATGTGTTACTCGAACTTCGCGACCGTCGATCGATAGTGTCTCTACGGTTTCGTCTTTGCCCACAAGGGATAGCCTACACCGGAACGGTGTTTGGGAGCCGGAGCGCTTTCCAATTGAGCTATGGCATGCTCTGGTAGTAGCCACATGGATATCCGTTACACGCTTCGCGTGATTCGCAAGTCTCCCGGGTTCACCGTGGTAGCCTTACTCACTCTGATGCTGGGGATTGGGGCAAACGTCGTCGTCTTTGGAGTACTGAATGCAGTGCTGCTGCACCCGCTTGATGTTAGCGGCCCACAGAGCCTGTATCAGCTGCGCCATCAACCTTGGATGAGTGGAAGGCTTCTAACTACGTCGTATCCGGCGTTTGAGGATTTTCGGCGGCGCAACACCACGTTCAGCGGAATGGCAGGGATTTTTGGATATTCGCATGCGGAACTGAGCTGGCGTAACAGGGTGATGAACGTCCATGGCGATGAGGTCACCGGCAACTATTTTGATGTACTGGGCGTGCAGCCGGAGACCGGACGCTTCTTCCACGCGACGGATGAGCATGGCCCGAATTCGGCGCCGTATGTGGTGTTGAGCGACGGTCTGTGGCGAAGCGCGTTTCTAGCCGATCGGGGCGTAGTCGGAGAAACCGTGGAGCTCAATAACCATCCGTTTACGGTTTTGGGTGTGGCGCCGGCGCGGTTCCACGGCACGGAGCGCTTTGTGTGGCCGGATTACTGGATGCCAATGATGAACGAGGAGCAGGTTGAGGGAGGGGATTACCTGCATAGCCGGACATCTATAACAGTTACGGTGATTGGGCGGCTTAAGCCGGGCGTAACGCCGCGGCAGGCGACGGAAAATCTGAATGCGATTGCCGCCGAGCTGGCGAAGGAGTATCCGGAGACCGATGACGGATTGCCGATGCGGTTGATTCATCCGGGACTCATTGGGGATGAGGGCGATGTCATTCGCGGATTTCTTTGGAGCGTGACTGTGCTCGCGTTGCTGGTGCTGGGGGCGGCATGCGCAAATCTGGCAACTCTGTTTGCGGCGCGCGCGGCGGATCGCAGCCGGGAACTGGCGCTCCGTGTAGCGCTGGGATCGAGCCGGTGGCGGTTAGCTAGGCAGTTGCTGACCGAAGCGGCGCTGCTATCGCTGATGGGCGGAGCAGCCGGACTAGGAACTGCGGACCTGTTGCTGAGGATGCTGAACCGGTGGCAGCCGGCGGCAGAAGCGCACCTCGCCGCAAGTGTCGATGCGCGTGTGTACCTGGTTGGGCTGGTGTTGACCCTGGGAAGCGCTCTGTTGTTTGGGATGGTTCCGGCGCGACAGGCATGGGGGAGCAGTCCGCTGCAAGCGATGAAGTGCGGACCGGGGAATGCAATACACCTGCGCCGATTTGCCCCACGTGACCTGCTATTGGGTCTGCAGATTGCAATCTGCACGCTGCTGGTAACAGCCTCTCTGGTGGCGGCGCGCGGCATGGAGCGCACGCTGCGCGCCCCACTAGGCATCCAGCCACAAGGCGCGATGCTGGCCGATTTGGACCTCAGCCAAGCGAGACAGGCAGGCGATGTGGCGGTCGAGAAAGAGAAAGCGGTGATTGAGGCGGCGCGGAGCATTCCCGGTGTGACAGCAGTGGGGACGGTGAACCGGACACCGATGACCGGCGGGATGCATGGGACTCCGATTTTCCGGCCGGGGACAACAGAGTTCAAGCTGAACGATTCTGTGCTGGCGACGTACGTGTATCAGATGTCACCGGGATACCTGGAGGCTGCCGGCACGCGGCTACTGAGCGGGCGGGATATCTCATGGCATGACACTGCAAAGACACCCCATGTAGCGATCGTGAACAAAACCTTCGCACGCAAGATGTGGGGCGAAATACTGGCGCTTGGGCAAGACTTTATTGTTTCGGGCAACCTGACGGAAGTGGTGGGCGTAGCGGAGGACGGTAAATACCATGATCTGGAAGAGTCCCCGCAACCTGCCGTGTATCTGTCGTTGTCACAAAGCGAGCAGAGTGAAACGGTTTTCGTGGTGCGGTCGCGGCGGGCGCCGAGCGAGATCGCGGCGGCGCTCGAACACACGCTGAGCGCCATCGAGCCGAATGTGTCAATCACGTTGCAGAGCTGGCCCGCTGCGCTGGCGACTGAGCTGTTCCCGGCGCGGGCGGCGACAGTGGCGCTGGGCGTCATGGGCCTGCTGGCGGCGATGCTGGCCGTGACGGGCATCTCCGGCATGGCAGCCTACAGCGTAAGCAAACGAAGCAAGGAACTGGGCATCCGGGTGGCGTTAGGCGCACGGAGAGCTCAGGTTATGAGCTCGGCGGTAGGTCGACCTATGGCGCTGCTCGGGGTGGGTTCGGCAGTGGGGCTACTGGCGGGTGTCTTTGCCAGCCGGTTGCTGGGGCAGATTGTGTATCACGCGAATCCCCGGGATCCCGTGGTCGTGGGCGGCGCGGTGCTGACGATGGCGCTGTTGGGCGTCGCAGCGTCGGCCATTCCAGCCAGGCGAGCGCTGGCCGTCGATCCATCCAAACTCATGCACGAAGAGTGAAGCCGGCGGTGACACAACTTGGAACGCGCGGAGGCGTAACGGTTAAGCGTTCAGGGCAGTTGAGATGCGCTTTATTGCTTCGTCGATCTCGCCCGTGCTTCCGAATCCGATGGTCACGCAATCCACGCCTGCTTTACGAAATGCGTAATTCAAGGCGGCCTGACGATCGTCGGGATTCTTGAAGTCACCTTCACCGACGAGCTTCATGCTGATGATGCCCGCGCCGCCGGCTTTGGTTCGCTGCATATGATCGACGACGAACGGGACGTCGCCCTTATCGTCAATGTCCTGCATAGAGGGAGTATCCATATGCGTGCCGTTGTGGTTCATCCGGATCATGGCAACGTCCAGAAACGGATTGCCGGGAAATGCCGCAAGAGCCTGCTTGCCGTGAACCGAGGCGCCATGCGCGAGCATGAGTTTGTTTTCTTTCGCCTGTTGGAAGGCATCCTGCAAATGTTTCGTTTCCTGCGGCCAGTTCGGGCTGCGAACACAATGCAGCAGCATGATATCCACATACTCTGTGCCCAACGCCGCGTTTAGCCGGTGGACGGCGGCCATTGGGTCTTCGGAATGATGTACGTCGTACTTGGTCATGAGCCGGTAGGAATCGCGCGGAACTCCTTTTAAGGCGACGGAAAGCATCTCCGGCATGCCATGATAAGCGTCCGCGGTTTCGAAAAAGCGGATGCCATTGTCGTACGCGTAGCGGACCAGACGCGTGAATTCTTCCTGGCCCAAATGACGTTGTTGCGCGCCCGAGTGCGTTCCGGTTCCGAATGCCAGGCGTGTTACCTGAACGTTTGACTGGCCGAGCGTAACCCAATCGGTGGCTGAGCTCTTCGTTGGAACGACGGCGCCGGCGACAGCGGGCAGAGCCGTGGCGGCCAGGCTAGCTTTTAGAAAATCGCGTCTGGAAGATGACATGCGTCCCTCTGCCGATCACGCTAACACAGTTTGTCGGAGACTGTCAGCTTTTCCGCTGCAGGCGTATTGCTTAGAAGCCGGCAGCAGTTCGGGTAGCAGGAGGCGGTTCCGCACGAACGTCAATCACTGCTTCGGCAATTTGGCCCAGATACTTGCCGTCGGCGAGAACGTCGGCCGCGATGGCAAGGCGGCCATGCGTATCGTGGAAGCTATTAGGGATGTGGATGGATACGCTGGTTTTCGCAGAGCCGTCAGGAGCGACAGTGAAACGAGAGACAGCGGGAACACAGCTCCAGCCGGCGGGCAGCACAAGCTTCACTTCTAAGTCAATGGTGCGCCGGCGGTGATTTCGTGCTCGAACTTCAAAGGGATGAGTCTCGCCGGGCGAGGCAAAAGACTGGTAGGGATAGATCTCCACCCACGATGGATCCATTCCCATATCGGTATCGGGATCAGCGATCAGGCTTTGGAGAAACGCGTCCTGCTTCTCGAGCTTTACTTTGAAATCACGGACCATATCCATGTCGAGTAGAAATGGTTCGCCGTGACCTGGACAGAGAACCTGCGGCTTAAACTCCAGGAGATTGGCGGCAGACTTCAAGTGATCGCCGATCTTCACACGATTTCGATAGATCAGGTTGTGACGGATCTGGAAGGGCTTATCGGCATCGTGGAAGAAGGCGTCCCCCGTAAATCCGATCCGGACGCCATCTATTTCGGCGAATAGCGCCATTTGAAACTCAGTGTGCCCAGGTGAATGGACGGCGGTAAATTCGAATTCTTCCCAGCGGAACATTTCTCTATTCCGAATGACGCGGTCTACATGAATCGGCTGGCCGAGGGTGCAGCCCAGATTGTGTCCACCAGGGTTTTCCAGAATGTCGGCGAAATTTTCGAAACACCAGATCTTTGTGCCGTGGTGTTTTGCCAGATAGGGAAAGCCGTTCACGTGGTCATCATGCATGTGGCTCGGGATGGCTACGTCGATCGATTTCAAGCCGTGATTGTCGCGCAGATTCTCGATGCTGTGCTCGACGAATCGAAAACGATCATAGACATCGACGGAATCTTTGAATGCATAGAAAGAATTCCAGCTCGGGCCACCGTAATCGAGGAATAGCGCTTTTCCGCTGTCGCTAATGATGGCGTAAAAGCACGACATGGTCTGATAATGGGCGATCACGTGAGATGTGAGCTGGCGCGGCTTCGTGCCAAGGCTGCCACCCCATGATTTCCAATATCCGAACCAATTGCGAAGTTTATCTACCAGCGACTGCATTCCGGGGATGGGATCGGCGATCTCGGTTCCATGCGAGGGGCAGAGAAGTTGCGGCGATAGCTTGATGAGTTCCGACAGAGAGTAGGCGGATAAGTCCACGCCTTCGTGCTCTTCGTAGTAGTACTGGAGGTCGTATACGGCCTGCACCTTGCCGGGCGAGTGCATGAGATCCCCGGAGAACGCTGTTTTGCGGTTATCGATGTTTGCAATAAGTGTGAGCGAACCCGGGGTGTGTCCGGGCGTCGGCTGAATGAAGAATTCGTACTGCTTCCAACGGAAATTGTCGTAATCGCGGAGAACGGCGGCCACGGGAATGTCCTCGGTCAGGGAAAAGAAATCGTTGCGAACGTAGTAGAGTTCAAAAATGCGACGGTTGCGCCAGAAATTTTCTACGTTTTCAAAGTACTGGCGTTCATGGACAGGCACGGCGATCGGAATGCGGCGCTCGACAGCGAGGTGATCGCCTTGGCCCTGGTCACGATGATGATGGGTGTGCAGAATCCAATCGATGGATGTAACACCCAGCTCAGGTAAATAATTCAGGATGGCGCCGGAGCCGAAATCGATCAGGAGACCGCTGGCTCCGCTCTTGATGAGATAGACATTACACGTGTCTTGCAGGACGAAAAGATTGTCTGAGAGTTTGCGCGGCTCATTCTCCGGGCGGAAATTGTACTTGAGGGCATCGGAAGGGGCGGGTTGAACGATCTTGGCGGCCGTGGCCGAAGCAGCCGTACTCTGAAGGAAATTTCGGCGCGATAGATGATCGTACGCCATTACTCTTCGAGAGCGTTTACTTCTCTGATCGAGCCAGTATGGGAGTCGATGCGAATAGTCTTGATTTCGTAGGGTCGAAACTGGCCTGTCCAGTGGCGTTTGGAATAAAGCAGATTGAGAGAAGCGCGGGTCGGCTGGCCGTTCGTCTCATAGCAACGAACGATAAGGTCGTCGCCCGATTCTGATTTCTTGATTGCGGAAACGACAATATTCGGCGCATTGACGGCCAGAAAAGAAGCGGATTGCGGCCGTGATCCCGGATGAATGCCCTGAAAAATGACTGGCACAGGCGAGGTAAAGTCTTCCGCTGTACGAGGCATGGCCGCTTGGCGCCAATCCCCGTGGTGCGGCACGAGCAGCATGCGAAAGGTCTGCACACCTTGATCCTGCCACAGGTGTTCGACATTTGCCTCAAGCACTTTGGGCTGATGATTGGCATAAGCGGCTCCGCGGGTGACGGAAATGCGCATGTCGTTAGCGAGCACGCTGTAGCCGTATTTGGCATCGTTGATAACAGAGAGACTGTACTCACCACTACCGGTCGTTCCGCTAACATCGATCCATCTCTGTCCCGGGTTTTCATCACCATTAGTCGCGCGAACGATGTTTCCGTACGCGATTTCGTAGGTCGAACGGGGGTTGGCCACGTTAACAGGGAACGAGAACTTCAACATGCGAAGATGCTCGTGCCAATCAAGAGAGACCCGCGCTTCGAGAGTGTGCGCACCCGCGTAGAGAATCCAGTCGATCGTCAGAGTGGAGCGATCAAATGTGGATTGGACCCGTACACGCTGGCGTAGCGGGCCGTTCTCAATTGCGCTGACATGAGCATTCCCGAATTGGCCGATTTCTTTATCGTACGCACGGACACCGTGACTCCAGGTGTCGCTCGGGTCATCAAGCACAACGGCGCGAGCACCGCCGACGGCGGGGGCGAAGATTTGCCGGCCAGCCTCTTTGTCGAGAATGCGCAGGGACCCATCCGGCAAAAAAGTGAGTTTGAGATGCTCATTTTCCATGCCGCCCGCGGTGCCCTTTTCACCGGAAGCCGAATCAGAATGACCGGCTTTTCGGATACGAAACTGGCGGTAACCGAAAGCGGGCAGCTCCGCCTGCAAGACTAATCGTTTCCGCTCCGTCACTTCAGTTGTGGCGCGAACCCATTGATGCGGAACAGCACGACCTTGATCGTTCTCTACCAGGCCGCCATCATCGGTTGGCCATTCCAGATCGTATTCAATGTTAGCCAGCACCGGCCAAGCCCGCAGATTGAATACGAGGAGGTACTTTGAGTCGGGATCTTCAGCGGGAACTTGCCACGCCAACTTTTCGGCTGCCGCATAGAGGGCGGTCTGCGCTACCGATTCGGCGAAACCGTGGCCGTCGCGTGCGGTTGTGGCGTAGTGTTCGGGCAGAGCGGTGCCGGCCAGGCTGTCATGAAATTGCAAAAAGAGGACCTTCTTCCATGCCTCGGTGAATTCTGCCTTGGGATAATTGGCGCCCCACACGGCGGATCCGATAGCCGCCAGCTTTTCCGCCGAAACGAGGGTAGTTTCGGAATGGCGATTCTCTTTTTTCATTTCCGATTCGGCGGTATAGCAGCCGACTGAGTGATGCTGCAGGTCATCCTGGACCACGGGGACATTACTCAGAGACTGGTGACGGATTTCAGCGAAATAGCGATCGGGCGTGCTAAAGAAGATCTTCGGCGCGAGCTTGTCTTGCTGGATTTCGCGGATTGAAGTCAGATTTGCCTTCGTTGCTCCGCCGCCGTGGTCGCCGGCGCCGTAGAAGGCCATTAGATTTTTCACTGGTTCCTTCTGCTCCGCCACTATGTGCCAGACGCGGCTCCGTACGGATTTGTCATCGCCATATTCGAGTGGAATGCGGTAAGTGAGAACACGGGTTCCGTCGGGCGCCTCCCACCAGAACAAATCTGCCGGCAGCTTTTTCTCTTCGGGTTTGGGCCGCATGAAGACATAGTTGTTCATCTCCTGAAGCTTCAGGATTTGGGGCAGTGTTCCGGTGTGGCCGAAGGAGTCCGGATTATAGGCGACCGAAGCTATTCGTCCAAGGAGATGGCGAAACGTAAGTTGCCCGTAGAGTCCCTGCCGGATGAGGGCTTCGCCGCTGGGCATATTCACGTCGGGTTCGACCCACCAGCCGCCGACCGGATCCCAGCGGCCCTCAGCCACTCGCTTGCGAATTTCGGCGAGCATAGCCGGATCGTTTTCCGCGATCCATTGGTAGTACTGAGCGGAGCTGGCAGTGAAGGCAAACCCTGGCGTCTCACGCATGCGCTCGAGGGCTGAGCGAAAGGTGCTGTTTACGACGGAAAATCCTTCAGGCCACGGCCAAAGCCAAACCGCATCGATATGGGAGTTGCCAATCATGTGGATGCGGAACTCAGGAGCATCCTGCGGCCACGGAGAAGGCGCTTGCGCGAACAGGCCTAGGAGGCCCAGTAATGGGCCGGCGCAGAGTAACCACCGACTTACTCCGCGCAAACGAACATGTTGCATCCAGCTCAGAAGCTTAGCTTCGTTCCAAATTGTATAAGTCGCGGGTTGTTGGCTTGTGAGCTAATGACGCCAGTCTGTCCGGGAAGTCCGGTTGTCATGTTTGGATAGCCGAATTGTGGAGTGTTCAGAAGATTGAATGCTTCGGCACGGAATTCCCAGGTGATGCGTCCGTCCGGGCCGAAGCTCGTTTTCTTGAAGAGAGCGAAGTCGAGATTGCGAATGCCGTCCGTTCGAAAGTTCAAGGTGCGCCCCACGTTGCCATAGGTAAAAGCGGCTGGTTGAGTAAAGCAGTTTCCGTTGAACCAATCGTTGAGGCGGCTCTCGCGTGAACCACTCGTTCCCACGCCGTTGGGACAGGCTGCCTTGTCGTAGTTCGGACGGGAGCCACCATCATAGTTGCCGGTTAAATTGTTTGCCGTACCAAGGAAGAGCGGGGTTCCGCGTTGGAGGGTCAGAATGCCGTTGATCCCCCAGCCGGACACAAGCGCGCTGGTCACGCCGTGCACGTTGGACAAATATTTCTTGCCCTTGCCGACTGGCAGGTCTAGCACGTAGCTGGTAACGAATCGCTGAGGCACGTCGAAGGTAGCGAGCGATCTCTCGGCTTTCAGGTTGCCCCAATACTGAAATCCAGCAGCGTAGTTCGATTCAAGCCAGGGTGTGAGAGTCTCGGAGTCTCCGATGAGTTTGGAGAAGGTATAAGCGGCAAGCAAAGTGCCGCCCGCGCCAAAGCGGCTTTCAAATTTAGCTTGCAGAGAATTGTAGCTGGAATCGCCCATTCCCTGGCTCGCATATTGAACATTGCCGTACTCAGGGTAAGGCAACATTAGTTTTCCTGCGGCGATGGTAGGAGTGCTGAGCGGGCTAGTGGCCGGTACCTTGCCATAGAACGGATTGGTTACGGTCTGCGTGAGCGCTGTACCCAAGGAGAGTTGCTGAATTGTTAGATAATTGCTGTCGTAAGTCTGCAGCGGCAGGTGTGTTCCTTTGGTTCCGGCATAGGCTACATCCAACAGAGACTTGCCGGTAAGCTGGCGCTGTATATCGAAATTCCATTGCTGCGTGTAGCCCAGCAGATTATCGGGAGATTGCGTCAGGATGGTCTGCCCGTATAGGTATTGCTGGTAATTTGCGCTTCGCTGCGGAGGCTGTGTGATGCCATTCGGGAAGGGATTCGACAACAAATTGTACGGAGAGATGCCTCCATTATTCGTCGTAACCATGTTGTCGGTGATCGCATTGATGACATCGTGGTCGGGGGCGGAGTCCAGGTTTACATCGATGGGAAGCCAAACAATGCCATAACCGCTGCGAATGACCGTTTTCGGCGTGAGCTGATAGGCAAGGCCGATTCTGGGCGAAAGCTGGTTGTAATTCGTGCTCACGGCACTCCGCCATGGATGCGCGGGAGTATCAACCAGACCAACAGCGCCATAAGTGTTCAGACCAGTTGCTACACCTAGCGGGTTCACCGCATTTTGATCCCAATAGCTGATCCGGTTGTAACGCTCGGTCCATGGGCCTGTAATTTCGTAACGCAGACCAATATTCAGGGTCAGCTTGTCGGTTGCCTTGTACGTATCGCCGATATAAAACGCGTTGTAAATCAGTTGGCTTGCGGTAGCCGCCGGTTCCTGGACCGAGCCGGTTTGCACGGCTCCGAACAGAAAAGACGCAAAGCCGTTTCCACCGGCTCCGGCTTGCAACGGAACTGCCGAGGTGTAGGAAGAATCGAAGTTGTAGCCGCCGGTGCCGTTATTGGTTTGGATATAGTTCTGACGGGAAACCCGGAACTGCATACCGAACTTGAGCGTGTGCTTGCCTTGCACCGTGGTCACGCTGGGATCGGCTTCATAATTGGTATCCCACGAATCGAGAACACTGCCGGTGTTCCCGCCACAGAACTCACTGAACTCGGCGACACAAATATTCGGCAGGGTACGTACAGCCGGTTGAATTTGGTCGTTCAGAAATGATGGCCAACCGATGGTGGTTAAATCTAAGCCCGCCGTCTCCGGGCTCCTCATATAGGAAAAGCGCATTACGCCGATGCGAAAGTCGGCAATTGTGTTGGGTGAAAAGGTATAGGTGTCATCAAGAACGATATGATGCGTGCTGTACCATTCGGGGGTGCCGATGCTGCCCGCATAGGTACCGTTCCCGAATGGATCGACAGCTAAATCGTTGTCCTTCCAATACGTGTAACGAAATAAAATTCGTTGCTTCTCGCTTACGTAATGATCGATGCGTATAGTTCCCTGATCCGTGTTGCCGCCGGAACTGGCGTTCCCGGCCCAGTTGTTCACCGGTGAGTTTTGGGCGCCGGGGATATTGGGTAACGCCCAGAGCGAAAGCAGTTTCGCAGAAACCGGGTTGATTTGGCTGGGGCAAATCATGTTGGCGACGCCATTGCATTGAACTTGTTGGCGGGGCGTGGCGGTGCTGGTTGAGGAAAAAGGATTGTAGACATTCAGCGTGTTCCCATTGGAATCGAGCAATCCACGGAAATCGCCATTCCGCTCGGCTTGGGTGGGAACGGAAAGGAGTAGCGGCTGTCCTTGACGCAGGCGAAAACCCTCATAATTCGCAAAGAAAAATGTCTTGTCGTGACCGTTATAGATGTGCGGGATCACTACCGGGCCGCCCAGCGTTCCTCCAAATTGGTTTTGGGTAAATGCTCCAGTCGGAACACCCGATCGGTTATTGAAGAAGTTATTTGAGTTAAGAACCTTGTTGCGGAGAAACTCATAGCCTTCCCCGTGCAAGGTATTCGTTCCTCCTTTAGTAATCAGATTCACCACGCCGCCCGAGAATTCGCCGAGTTCAGGAGGAAGATTATTCGTTTGCACCTTGAACTCTTGAATCAACTCCTGGGAGGGAATTAACTCGACTGCGTGTCCGAAGGGCACGATGAGAGAAATGCCATCCAGAATGAATGCGCTCTGATTGGCCGTTCCACCGCCTATTTGAAAATTCCCATAGGCGGAATTGTTTGTGCCGGCCGCGTTTTGTTGCGATGAACCTTGCGGTACCACGCCGGGCACGAGAGCGACAAGGGCTAAGGGATTGCGCCCGTTTAGCGGTAGTTCATTTACGGCGCGTTCACTGATGACTTGACCGAGCGAAGAGGTCTCCGGCTGAATCAAGTCTGCACTCGCGACGACATTGATCTTTTGCTGAGTGGATCCCACACTTAGTTCGAAATCGAGACGGATGGTTTGAGCAACTTCAAGCCGAATGCCCTGGCGCGTTTGAGTGGCCAATCCAGGCGAACTCACTTCGACCTGATAGACGCCCGGCTGCAAATAAGTGAATGTATAAAGACCCGCCTCGTTGGTCTGAGTAGTTCGCTTAAAGCCGGTACTTGGGGAAGACAAGACAACGGTCGCATTGGCGACGGGCGATTGACTGGGATCTTTAACGCTGCCGGAAAGACTTCCAGTCTGGGCCCAAGCTGGGCAAGAGAGCAGCATTAGGGCGGCTACGGCAAAAAGCGGCCGCGACTTGTTCCAACCAAGCTGAGACATAACGGTAAGGCAGGTATATCACGCGAGCCTCAGTTGGTCAACAGATTTGTCGTTTTTGTATAGCTGCTTAGGCGTGCGGATTTCTGTGCTTACTTTCGGAAGTATGTATTTTTGTGTGCGGACTGTATTGAAAAGACTCACTTGGGCTGGGTAAACTGGATCCGAACCTGTATATACAAATCTTAAAGTCTTAAGTAGAATAACGAGTACAGTGTCAGCAAATAACCTCGCCGGTGGTCCACTGCCCGTTAAGGAGCCGAAATACCGCCAGGTACGTGAGGGCATCCGTCAGGCGATCTCCTCACATCAATACGAGCCGGGTGACAGGCTTCCAACTGACTCAGAGTTTGCGAATCGGTTTTCTACTTCACGTTTAACGGTGATTCGTGCAATCCGCGATCTGGAATATGAGGGACTGGTGCGCCGCAAAGCAGGTTCAGGCACATTTGTCTGCCCGCCCGCGGAAATTATTGAACCGCACGAATTCGGGCTCCTGATTGCCGATCTAGGCGACGGTGAAATACTGGAGCCAATCTGCCGAGGGATGGCGAGGGCGGGCGAATCGACCCGGCAGGCGCTGTTGTGGGGCAATATCTCTGCTTCGGCCAAGACCAAGGAACAGCAGGCAATCGAGCTTTGCCGTTATTTTATCTCCCGAAAAGTCTCTGGCATCTTTTTTGCGCCGGTTGAGTTGACTGAGCACAAGGATCAAGTGAACGTTCAAATTACCAAAGAGCTGGATCGAGCCGGTATTCCGGTCGTGCTGCTGGACCGCTGTATCTACAATTTCCCCCAGCGAAGCCACTACGATCTTGTGGGGATCGATAATGTTCGAGCTGCCTGTCAAATCACGCAGAGACTCCTTGATGCTCATTGCCGGCGGATCGCTTTTATATTTCGTCCGGGATCGGCGCCTACCGCGGGAGCACGAATCGCGGGCTATCGGGAAGCGCTATGGCGAGGTGGAATCGTACCCGAGCCTCAGCTTGTTGCAGAGATGGATCCCTCAGATGTATCGGCGCTTCGGCGATTTATGAAAAAGGCACGGCCGGATGGCATCGTCTGCGCGAACGACTTTACCGCGGGCCAGCTTATGCATAGTGCCATGGCATTGGAGTTGGACATCCCATCCGATCTTAAAGTTGTCGGTTTTGATGATGTGAAGTATGCAAGCCTTTTGCCCGTGCCGCTTACCACTGTTCACCAACCGTGCAGCGAAATAGGCGGGGCCGCTATTACAGCTATGTTGCAGCGGTTGGCTCGACCCGATCTTACCGGCCGTGAGATCCTGCTGGATTTTACGATCATCGTCCGGCAATCTTGCGGCGGTCGAGCGGCTTCCGGAAATGAAAACGTAACTTAATGAGATTGAACAGGCGTCAATTTGCTTTGAACACATCCAGTGCGCTGCTTTTGTCGCGCGCACAAGCTCAAACCTCAAAAACTGTTGAGATCCTGCCCGGAGTTTTTCAAACTACGCTCGGGAACCCCGAAACGATCACGCCGGTTCGCGCGCGACGTTATCAGCCCGCACGGGATGGGCTTGCCCGCTTGCCTGTCGTGAGGACCTGCCCTCTAGATACGGCTCAAATTGTTGGGCAGTCTTCGCGTCGCGGTTACCTTTTGTCACTCCCGCTCGCACCCGGCGAGCTCGTCTATGGCTTCGGATTACAGCTGCAATCGTTCATGCAGCGCGGACTAAAGAAAAAGCTGCGAGTCAATGCTGATCCTAAGATTGACACTGGCGACTCCCATGCGCCCGTCCCTTTCTACGTCACGACGCGCGGGTACGGCGTGCTGATTGACACGGCCCGCTATGCCACCTTCTACTGCGGGAATAAAGATCAAAGAGATGCGTCGCGCACGCGCAAGACTTCGGCGAGCCAAGTCAGCGTGGGTGGATCTCTTCCGGCTGCGTATTCGAAGTTTCACGTCGATGAAAAGAGTGAGATGCTGATCGAAGTTCCGGAAGCGCAAGGCGCGGACATTTATATTTTTGCCGGACCCGATCTGCGGCTTGCGGTGCAAAGGTACAACCTGTTTTCCGGGGGAGGCGCATTACCGCCGCGCTGGGGACTTGGCTTCTGGTATCGCTGCGACCTGGATTTCACGCAAACGGATGTACTTGCACTGGCTGACCAGTTCAGACGCGACGACGTTCCCTGCGATGTGCTTGGTCTCGAACCGGGTTGGCAGACCCATTCCTATTCTTGTTCCTACGTTTGGAGCGATAAATTCCCCAATCCGGCAGAGATGCTGACGAGGTTAGCCGGCTCCGGTTATCACCTCAATTTATGGGAACACGCTTTTACTCATCCGACTTCGCCGTTATATCAGGAACTCAAACCGTTGTCGGGCGACTTCGAGGTATGGGACGGTCTGGTGCCGGATTTTCTCGACGCTCGAGCACGCGAACGATTTGCTGCATTCCATGAGCGGGAGCATGTGAAGCTGGGTGTTTCCGGATACAAACTAGACGAGTGCGACAACTCGGATTTCACCGGCAATTGGTCTTTCCCTGAGATCAGCCGGTTTCCGTCGGGCGCCGATGGCGAACAGATGCATTGCCTGTTCGGCCGCTCTTACCAGGACACCCTGCAAAGCATATTTGATCACAGAAAGACGCGAACCTATCAATTGGTAAGGTCTTCCGGCGCGCTCGCCGCGCCCTACCCCTTTGTTCTTTATAGCGACCTTTACGATCATAGTGAGTTTATCCGCGGTCTGGCGAACTCAAGTTTCTCAGGATTGCTATGGTGTCCTGAAGTACGTGACGCCCGGGATGGCGAAGATCTGATTCGCCGGCTCCAAACAGTTGTGTTTTCGCCGCTTGCCATGGTCAACGCCTGGTACATCAAACATCCGCCCTGGAAGCAAGTGGATGCCAAGAAGAATAACGCCGGCGAGTTTGCACCCGATTGGGAGCACGTGGAAGCA
>DATAYL010000010.1:0-5476 GCA_036272575.1 Bryobacteraceae bacterium
GCCGACTTATAGTCGAGCCAAGGGGTGGCTCAAGATGGTTAGATATCAACAGCCGTCGGCCGCCGCGGTTGTGGAAATGTTCTCTGTGGCTTGTTGCGATCCCGTTCCGACGCTTGATCGAAGCGGAGCATGAGGAATAAACATAGAGAGGAGGCGTCCCGCTGCTACGAGTATTGCCGACTAACAATTTGATGTTTTCGTGTAGACCCTCGAGCGGCGGGATGTGCTTCGCGAAGACGAATTCTCAGAAGCTGTCGCTGACTACAGCACGACATCTATAAGTCCTTTGGAGATGCGAAGCCTGCTTGCCAAAAATAATCGTGGAGCGAAGATGAAGCAAAAAGATAATGCGGATCGCGACCGGCGCTACGGAGCCTGGGTTGGGTTCGATTGGGGAGACCAAGAGCACGTTTGGGCACTGCAATGGACCGACACTGGGGCTCGGGAGAGAGGGCGCCTGGAGCAAACGCCAGAAGCCTTGGACGTTTGGCTCGGTCAGTTGATGAGCCGGTTGAATGGTCGGCGAATAGGCGTTGCCATCGAGCAAAAACACGGGGCAGTCGTCTGGATGCTTTTGAAATATGAATGTGTCGAGATATATCCGGTCCATCCGCAAGCAGCTGGGCAATTTCGTCAAGCCCTATACCCGTCTGGAAGCAAGAGTGATCCTGCCGATGGGGAACTGCTGCTGGAGTTGCTGGTGCATCACCGAGATCGCCTCCGTCCTTTGGAGCAGGATGACGAACCAACTCGTCGACTGCTGATGTTGGTGGAACAACGCCGGCATTGGGTGGAGGAGAAGAAGCGACATGGCAACCGACTCTCCGCACGCCTTAAGGTCTACTTCCCACAAGTGCTGAACTGGTTTGACGATATCGGAGCGGCACCGGTTCTCGATCTGCCGGCTAGGTGGCCCAAACTGGAGCAGTTGCAAAAAGCGCAACGCAAGACACTGGAGACGTTTCTTCGTCAGCATCGGCGCACTCCGGAGGAAGCGACGGCCTGGGCAAAACAGGTGAGCGCGGCTGTTCCCGCTGTACCGGATGCCGTGCTGCTGGATTCCTATGTTCTGGAAGTAACCGCACTAGTTGCGTTGCTGAAGCAGATGCAAACGAGCATTAAAACGTTTGACGCAGCCATCGCTGAAACCAGTCGTCAGCATCCGTGTTGGGCGATCGCTCAATCGTTGCCCGGAGCCGGGCCGGGCCGGTAATGGCTCCTCGCTTATTAGCAGCCATGGGAAATGGCAAGCGTTACCAGAATGCTCATGAGATGCAGTGCGCTACTGGCATAGCGCCCGTGACTGTAGCGAGCGGGCGAACGCGAATCATTCAATTCCGACGAGCCTGTCCGAAGTTTCTGCGACAAACCTTTCATGAATGGGCGCAGCATTCGATGAAAAGCTGCCGTTGGGCCAGGGTCTATTACGATCAGCTACGTACCGTCGGCAAGCGCCATCATGCCGCACTTCGCGCCTTGGCGTTTAAATGGCAACGGATTCTGTTCCGCTGCTGGAAAGACGGAGTCGCGTATGAAGAATCAAGATACATCGCCAGTCTCAACAAAAGGAATTCGCCTCTGAGTGCCTGGCTTCCCGAATGAGCATGTGCACAAAATGTGGAAGCCGCTCACTCTTCTGTGAAAAAAACGGCCCCGAGGGGCTTGACTTCCGAACTCAGAAGTCTATACGGCCAAGTCGATGAAACGGAGTGGAATTGTCGTTCGGTAACCATGCGTTCTGTCCGGATTGCCCGCCATTGAGGAGCCACCGACAGCTTCGACATCTGTGCGGATCCAGACAACTGGTCGGTTCCGAAATTGCAATGCGTCACCAGCGCGCTCGCGATGTTTCGTCCGCTGCCGTTCGCCACTTCGTTTCGTCCACGCCGACGGTCAGCAGCCACAGGCTGAGCGCGCCCTCACCGATAACGCAGGGGTAGAAGACGTACGGAAAGATTGGTAGGCCGGGCGCCAGGAAATAGGCGTAGCTGTTGGCCAGATAGCAGGCGCCGGCCAAGGCGTAGAGCGCTCCCAGCCACCGGGGAAAGTAACCAGAGCGAAAGATTAGATAGCCTTCGATCAGAAGCGCGAAGCCGAAGAACGTCAGGCCGATCTGGAAGCCGACATCATGCCATTTGAGCGTTATACGCGCCAGGGCCACGAGTTCCCCGTGCGGCACGGCCGCAAGATCCGGTGAGCCTCCGAGTAACGTAAGCGGCGCGAACTGCGTCCAGGCGTTCACGGCGTTGATCGTGTTCTGCGTCAGGTCCAGAGTCACGCCGAGCAGTGCTAGGTAGGGGCCGTCGGCGCGAGCAGACGATAGATGATCAGCGTCACGGGGATCGCGATGACGTTCGTCATCATCTCAGCGGCGAAACCCTGGCGGAACAAGCCCTGGTGCGCCATGATTGCCCGTGCGGTGGCCGCCGGATCGCCCGCTGTAACCAGCCCTTGTCGACCCCGATCTCAGCGAAGCTGCCGAGGATAATGATGAACAGGTACAGGAGACCCGCCAGGCGTGCTTCCAGTCGGGGCGACGCAACGGTCAAACGCTGCCTCATGCGCCTCAGCCTAACACGCTTCTAGATGTGGTCGTTTCTCGCAGATTCTGCCCTGCACGCTTAGCTGGCGTGAATCGCGATCGTCGTCACGAACCTGGATCATGTCACTTCGTGGAGGGTCGGCAACCCGGAAACTGAATGGGTTTGCTGTCAAGTTGACGGGAAACGCGCTTATATGGCCAATCATGATGCCCACGCGGCGTTAACTTACTTTAGAATGTGGCGCGTGCACAGATTGGACCATATAAGCCGACATAAACCGGCCAAACTGCTTGATTATGGAGCGCTTACGCTGAAGAGTAGGTGCAAGAGATTTGGCCGGTTTTTTTGCGCATCCCGTACATTGAGAGTTCAAGATCGCGTTAAACGCGCAAGCCCATCATTATGCCTTGGCGATTTAGCAAGGCTTTGGCTCTGGCGAGTGTTTCAGCTCTAGGTTGCGATCTCTCGAATCAGCAAAATAGGCGCTTCTGAGTTTGAGTTCCGCGTGCCCAAGTGACAATGCTAGGCCAAAGTTTCCTCTGCCATGCGTCATTGCGCAGGACAGGCGGCACCCTTGTTCGCCCACGCCTGAACTCTGGCCACGAATTCCGGGTGCGGCATTGAAACGGGAGTTCGACCCTCGCCGGGATGCCAGCCCCAGAGCACCAGCGGTGTCGACATATGCTCTACGATCTGCTGCACTGTACGGCCTCCGTTCTGCTGTGGATTCTTGAGCAGCTGGCAAAGCTGCCGACCGGTCAAGCCTTCCCAGATCATCGGCATGTCTGGCGACGGGAGTTCCCATCCCAGCGCGCCCGGCGGCGCGTGTAGTGCGACAACGTTGTTTTGTCCATGGCAAGTACTGCATCTCACCGCGTTGACCCCATCACCATGAGGTCCGCGCATGACGTCCATGGTGTGGCGATGATTGTCGTCGCCCTGACGAGGGAAGTCTCCCTTCGAGTGGCAGTTCATGCAGCGCGGATTGTGCAGTACGGAAATGATCGCCTCGAAATCTGCAGCCCCACCGTCCCCGCTCGCTAAACAAACCGTGGTCAACAGCACGCCTACCGCAAATCCAAACGCAGAGTTTCGAATTGCGCGCTTCATGCCTTTTCGCTGTGCTTCGATTGAGCCAATACCGCTTTCACCCGTTCCGGAGTGAATGGCACTTCACGTATGCGAGCAGCAGTGGCGTCGAAAATCGCATTGCCGATTGCGCTCGGGACCACCGTGATGGCTGTCTCTCCAGCACCTGTGGCACGCACGCCGGGCGGCGTTACGAACACGCACTCGATTGCAGGAATCTCGTAATCCAGATGAATGCTTTTGTATGTCTCCCAATCGAAGGATGTGATCCGCCGCTCGTCCCAGGTGACCTCTTCCACCAACGCCCGGCTCATGCCCTGAAGAATGCCGCCTTCGGTTTGGTTTCGCAGACCATCGGGATTGGAAATAGGTCCGCAATCGATCGCGGCAACGAACCGGCGCGGATTAACCACGCCTGTTTGAAGATTCACGACTACGTGCGCAACCAGCGCAGCATAACCGTTGCCGCCTTCATAAGCGACGCAAGCGATACCGCGACCCGTAACCTCTCCCACGCGTTCAGTCTGAGAAAGCGGCGATGGACGCGTGTCCCAGCCCGCGGTCTTAGCCGCAGCTTTCAGCACATTGATGAGTCGAATATCCTGCAGATGCTTCAATCTGAATTCCAGCGGATCCGTTTGGGCTGATACACAAAGCTCATCCATGAAGCACTCGTTTGCGAATGTGTTCTGGATGCGCAGCGGCGAACGCAATGGTCCCGTAAAGAACGGTGACCGAACCGTGTGGGTAAGGGCTCGTTCGCTGGAAATGATTCCGTTGCCGCCGCATGTCCCGCCGACGCACCCGGCAAGGTAAGGCGGAACGGTATTGCTTTGATTTCGAAGTTTGCCCGTTGGCGGCTTTGCCAGGCCAGGGTTTAGCGGCTCGGGCTCATAGCCCAGCAACATGCCCGTGATCACGTTTCCCGGACGATCGTATCCAGGCCGATTCCCCAGTGACGCTACCCAGTTCTCGCGATCCCACACGGAAATGCGACCGTCAGATCCAATCGCGGCACGATGCTCTGTGACGCATGCTGCGCCTAAGTTCTCCCACATCATTTCGTCCTGGCGTGAGAACAGCAAACGCACAGGCCTGCCTACGGCTTGGGACAGGATGGCCGCATCGAACGATACTGCATCTGCTCCGTTCAGTCCGTAACATCCCGATCCGCGCACATAGATTACCCGCACGCTTTCAAGCGGCATGCCAAGTAACTTGGCGACGACGCTGCGAGTGGGATAGGCCGATTGAGTGGCAGACCAAACCGTCGCGTGATCGCGCGTCACGTCCGCGACAGCGCATGACCCACCTAAGGAGCCATGCATCTGATACGGGTACGTGTACTTGGCCCGAATCACTTTTGGGCTTGCGGCTAACTTGCGTTCCACATCGCCGGAGTTAACGCTTAACGCATCGTGCGACGGTTGCCTCTGCATATATTCGTAGAAGTTATGTTGGGGCGGAACACGCGGCCCTGCGTTCCAGCGAACTACCAGTTGCCGTGCCGCAAGGACGGCTGCGTATTGCGTTTCAGCCACCACTCCGACGAAATCTTTGCGAACCACCACTTTGATAAATCCAGGGATGTGGCGTACGGATGCCTCGTCCACTGCATCCAAGGTGGCTCCCATTTCCGGCGGACGAACAATGCGACCGTGCAGCATGCCGGGAGTCCGAACATAATGAAGAAATTCGAATTGCCCGGTCATCAGCGCGGCGTGGTCCAGTGATGGGATCGGTTTACCGAGCACAGTCCAGTGCGAAGGAGAGCGGCGCTTTGCCGTCTTATTCAGCGGAACGTTGAAGTGCCTGTTCCCCACTAATTCCTGGTAAGAGACGTG
>DATAYL010000011.1:0-7467 GCA_036272575.1 Bryobacteraceae bacterium
TTCTACACTGCACCTCGAGGCTCGAGTGGCGCGGCAAGCAGTTTTGATCTTTTGTTCCAAGGCATCGAAATCACCACGGGCGGACAAAGACTACATCGTCGAGAGGATTTGGAAGCGGCGCTGCGAGCTCGCTCAATCGAACCGTCAAACTTCGACAGCCATCTCGCGATGTTTGATTTGGGGATGCCGCCGCACGGCGGGTTTGCCATTGGACTCGAGCGCTTAACGTGTCAAGTGCTGAACCTTCCGAACGTGCGCCAAGCAGTCCTGTATCCGCGGGATCGCTACAGACTCACGCCCTGATCGGCTTGACGCGGCCGCTTGAAATCAGAGTGACGCTATGGCCCTCACAAGGTGACGCGGTGCAGATCCAGGGGGATTTCAGTGACATAATCCGTAGTACTCCGGTGTTCCTTCAGCGCCCATACGGCTCTGAGGCGAGCCGGAAGACGAGAGCTGCGATGCCCGGGGCCAAGTTCCAATCGGTGGATGAGTACATTGCCTCGCAATCGGATGCCGCGCGGCGCATACTCGATCGTGTGCGCAGCTCGATCCGCAAGGCCGTACCGGAGGCCCAGGAAGTCATTTCTTACAATATGCCCACGTACACCCTGCACGGCGGGCGCTTACTTTATTTTGCCGTGTGGACGCAGCACTACTCGCTCTACGCTGCCACGGAGCAGGTGCTCGCGGCATTCGAGGACGAGCTCGCAGCGTACGAGGTTGACAAGGGCACAATCCGCTTTCCTCTATCCGAGCCGGTCCCAGTGAAGTTGATTGAACGCATTGCGAAATTCCGCGCGAAAGAAGTCAGCGAGCGCGAGAGGGTGAAGGGCGCCGCGCCAAAGCATCGATAAGCGGGAGTTCGCCGACGCTCGACTTTATGTAGCGACCTTTGATCAATTTGAAGCTTTGTCGAAGTTCTGGAAACAGAATTGATAGTCTTTCGACCATGCGCTCCTTACGCTTTCCCTGTTTGTCGTTTGCCCTCAGGTTCGCTCTGGCTACTTTTGCAGTCACGTTCACGACGGCGCCGATCACTGCTTCGATGCTGTGGAATTGGGACTACTCGGGATCAGGAATCAATGCAAGTGGAACCTTCACGACGGTTGGACTCCCGAATGGGGAGGGCGGTTATCTGATCACAGGAATCAGTGGCACGCGAAATGGGAACACGATTACCGGCCTCCAGACCCCGGGTACCTCGATCCCGGGCAACGAGCCCTACACGGTCGATGATCTTGTCTTTCCGGGTCCGGGCCCACAATTGACCAGCCATGGGTTCGGGTTCTCCGTTTCGGGCGGGAGTTATTCGAATCCCTTCTACGCCGATTTCCTGCCAACACCCGGATATCTGGAGTTTTTCTCAACGCCACCCTTCATAAGCGGGGCGGGTGCAGAGGGGCATACTGAGCTTTCGATCCAGTTTTCCGCGGTACCCGTGCCAGTACCCGAGCCGGCCACATACGTAGTGATCTTGGGTGCACTTGTGCTGGGCAAGCTGTGGTGGCGTCGAGTCTGGCTGCAGTGACTGTTTACACGATCGGATTCCGTCCATCGTCCACAATGAAGTTGCGGCCTGTGATCCAGGCGGTTGAAAGGAGTTGCGACATCGGCATGCGTATTAAAAAATCTCTCATCGGATGGATGGTGGTTGGCGCCGGATTGGTGACCATCGCTCAAGCGCAGAGGGAGGCAACAGGACACCGGGATATTCTTTTGCAGACTGAGCAATCCTGGAATGGAACGAAGTACACGCACTATCCGACGGGAACGCCTCAGTTAACGGTGCTGAAGTTGACGATTGCTCCTCACACGGCACTGCCCTGGCACACCCATCCTTTCCCGAATTCGGGTTACGTCTTATCGGGAGAACTCACCATTCATGACCGGGAAAGCGGAAAGAGCAGGACTATACACGCGGGGGAGGCGTTCGCTGAAACCGTTAATGACGTGCATCGCGGCGTTTCAGGAGACACTCCCACGGTCGTAGTCCTGACCTATGCCGGGGTTGCGGGCACACCCACCTCAATCCCTGTGAAGGGCGGACGTCCCGAATACTAGCAGCCCTTACATTTTGTAGAAAAATTCTTCGTAGACGATCTTGCCGTCGGAGACCTGGTAGACAGCAATCTCTTCCAAGTGGAATCGTTTGGATTGAGGTTTGAAGGTGACGTCCAACTTGAAGGCGACGGCAAAATGTGCACCTGCTACAATCGGGCCTTCGACGGTGGTTGAGTGAACCTCATGGTTGGCAGCCCACCATTCCCCCTTGCCCTTCACGGCGTCCAAGCCTTTGGTTTCGCGCGATCCGCCGGGAGGCGCACTCGCTTCCATACTGACGATGTCGGGCCCGTATAAGGTATTGGTGGCCTCTTCAAATTTGCCTTGCGAGCAAAGGGCAACCAGCTTGTCTGCGACTTCCTGGGTGGTCATGATTAGTCTCCGGTGTAGATGTTTTACGAGACTATCACAGGGCGGATTGGCGGATGATCTTGCCGGCCCGGCGAATAGCAATTAAGCGCTAGGCGAGCGCGAGGTTCAGATTTTCGATAGCCTCGTCGATCTCGGCCGTGTTTTTGTAACCGACAGTCACGCTGTTCACGCCGGCATGGCGGAAGGCGAACCGCATGGCAGCCTGGCGATCGGCACGGTTGGTGAAAGTGCCCTCGCCGACGAGTTTCATGCTGATCACGCCGAGGCCTTGCTGGCGGGCCTGCTTCACGTGAGTGACGACCTCGCTGACATTGCCGGGTCCGGTAGTGTTGTAAGCCTCGGCGTCCATAGAGGCGCCTTTCTGATTCATGCGAATCATGCCAATCTCGAGCCACTTATTATCGGGGACCTGGCGGAGCGCAGGCAGGCCATGTACGGACGCGCCGCGCGCGAGGACGACCTTTTTGGACTGGGCTTCCTGAATGCCGTCCTGCCAACGCAGGCTGTCCGTGGGCCAGGATGCCACATGCTGCCAATGCAGGAGCATTACATCGAAGTACTCGGTATTGGCAAGTTTTCGCAGCTCATCGATCTTTTGCTGGGGATCCACACCTTCGCGGGTTGTTACTTTCGACATGAGCCGGTAACTATCGCGCGGAATGCCTTGCAGGGCGACACCGAGCATGCGGTGCATGTCGCCGTAGGACTCGGCAGTTTCGTAGAAGCGAATGCCGCGGTCGTAGGCGTAGCGCACCAGCCTGGTGAACTGATCCTGCCCCAAATCGCGCTGAACACGACCGCTCATGGTTCCGGTGCCGAAGGCGAGCCGCGTCACTTTGATATCGGATCTACCGAGAGTTACCCAGTCAGTGGCAGTAGCAGGCGTAGACGCCGCCATGAGAGGCAGCTTTGCGACGCCAGCTAATGAGGCGGCGGCGAGTCCGGTTTTCAGAAAATCACGTCGGGAGCGATGTTCCATTCTGTTTCTCCAACTGGCCGCATCGTACCATAGAAAACTGCGCGCCCTGCCCGGTTGAGGAACTCGGACGAAAGATACGCGGTCACTCGTGGCGCACGGCACTCAGCGGATCGATACGAGAGGCTTGCGCCCAGGCAAGTAACTGGCTAGCAGGTGTGTACTAAATTCCTCAGACGGAGAGTAATCCGGAACGAATGCCGGCTGTGACGGCTTCCGTGCGGCTAGCAACTTGAAGTTTGGCTAGAATTTGCGAAACGTGGAATTTAATGGTGTGGCCGGAAATGCGGAGTACTTGCGCGATTTCCTTGTTGGCGAGTCCGTCGGCGAGCATGCGGAGGACTTCCAACTCGCGAGCGGTCAGCTTTTCCTGGCTGAATCCAAGAGGCTCGTGTGGAGCGGGTGCGCGTAACGAGACGATGGCCTGATCGGCCGTCAAAACATATAATCCATTGGCAGCGGCCAGCAGCGCGGCGACTATTTCTTCGGTGGGCGCGGCGATGGGGAGCACGGCATGCGGCGCGTTAGGGCCGGGCAACGCTCTGCGGGAGGCGTCCGTCAGCATGACAACAGGCGGCCCGTCGGGCGGAGTTACAAATTCGGCGAGGGCAATCGCTAAGACCACGTCAAATGCCGTCTGAGCAGACAGAGTGGAAAAGCGGGGCGAGATCCGGACGTCCACCACTTCCAATTGCTCCTCGCTGGCGAGCGCAGCAGTCATCTCGTCCGCCAGATGCCTGCTGCCGGCAATAATCGCAACGCGGATCACGCGGCGGTAGTGACCGGTTCCGTAGCAAACTGAACGGTCACAGACCTCTCTTTCCCGTCGCCACCGCGGTGGAATTGCAGCGTGATCACTGGCTCGGGCCGTTCTGTTAGAAGTAATTCCAGATCGTCAAGATAACGGAATGGCTTCTGGCTGGCTCCGACGAGAATGTCGCCGGGCAGCAGCGATGCCGATGCCGCAGGACCGCCGGGCGCGACCTCAAGGATCAGCAGTCCAAATCGTTGCGAAGCGGAATAAACCGGACGCAAGGAAACGCCGAGCGTACGAGGTTTCATGCGAGACAGAAAAGCCTGCACTGCGCGGCTCGGAATGGCAAGCGCAAGGCCGCCGGAGATCACCATGGTGTTAATTCCAATCACGCGGCCTTGCCAGTCAGCCAGTGGACCTCCTGAATTTCCGGGCGCCAGGTGAACGTCCGCGCAAATCCAACGCCGGTGGGCCAGTGGGTTTGCGCCGGGCATCGAAATGAGGCCAACGGTGTGAATCGTTCCTGCGGAAACCGCGCCTCTAAATCCGAGGGGATTGCCGACAGCGATCACGGGAGTGCCGGGGCGAATTGTTTCCGAGTCGGCTAACACGGCGGGCGGAGCGCCCAAACCCGGAGCGTGGAGCAACGCCAGATCGCGGTCACGATCTATTTTGAGCACGACGCCGCGGACGGTCTTCCCTTCCCACGATTCGACCAGAAAATGGCTGCCATTGAGGACGTGAGCATTGGTCACCAGCTTTTCATCGGTGAGCGAGAGGGCGGAGCCGGCAGCAGTAGAGTTGCGACGCTCGCTCGAAATCAGGGCCGTTGACCGGCGGAGAAGTTCAACCGCGCGGCCGGGAATGGGAACCGGCACGTTCAGTTACCTTCCTGGCGACGGCGTTTCGAAGCCGGCCGTTCACCGATGGTGAGAGGCAGTCGAACCGGTTCGCCGCCACGGATGAGCAGCGCTTCCAAAGTTTTGCCGACTGAATCGCCAGTGAGCAATTCCTGCAAGTCGTCCATATCAGCGGTGGCTTTACCGTTCAGGGTGATTAAGATATCGCCGAGCTGCAAGCCGGCTCGTTCAGCGGGCGAGTCCGGTTCAACACTTAGCAGCATCAAGCCAGCCTGTACATCGGATTGTGTCTTCTCGCGCAGGGCGGGAGGGACGGGAACAGCTTGTGCGGATACGCCGATGTATCCATGGCGTATGCGGCCTTGTGTCTGTAATTCATTTCCCAGGCGTCGTAAGGTGTCGATAGGCACAGCGATGGTGGAAAGCCGGGAAAGCGCTGGAGTAGCCAAGCCGATTAACTCTGCCTGACTGTTGACGACGGCGCCGCCGGATTGCGAAGGATACAAGTTGATATCGAGGCGCAGAAAATGATCGAGAGCTCCGCGGCGCCACGTTCGGCGCGGGCCTCCGATCGCACCCAGAATACCGAGGCTGGCGGAAGCTCCGACGTCGAGCGTCCATCCTACGACAGCAACGAGTGCGCCCGGTTTCAAGGCCGAGACATCGGCGGCGGGTAAGGCGTTGAGCGCGCCGGCTTCTGTTTTGAGGAAGGCGACATCGAGATTCGCTGCGCGGCCGACGAGGGTAGCCTGAAACTCGCGCCCATCGCTCGCGACGGCGGAGACGGTTTCTTCACGCCTTAAGACGTGGTTACAGGTAGCGATGAGATCAGGTCCGAGGACAACACCGCTACTGGTGCGGTAGGGCGCGCCTTTGATGGCCACCACTCCGGTCGCGGCCTGGGCAACGAGGTCAGTCACGGCTTGAGAAAAGGTTTGCAAGGGACCCGTTTCACTAAG
Source organism: Bryobacteraceae bacterium (assembly GCA_036272575.1). Classification (GTDB taxonomy): domain Bacteria; phylum Acidobacteriota; class Terriglobia; order Bryobacterales; family Bryobacteraceae; genus Bog-105. The sequence continues at coordinate 5,986 of DATAYL010000011.1, forward strand.
ATTCATGTCCACAGTGTGGACCGGTGAAGCCAGTTGGCACATCAGCCATTCGGGCAGGCAGTGAAGGGGAAGCGACAAATTCTCCTGAGATGACTCAGCGCCATCAACAACATAGTTTTTTGCCAATCGAGGACCAGGGGGAGTAGTGCGCGTTTACTTAAGCAGATTGGGTGGGCAGCCGGGCCGGAATTTTAGCTTTGGCGTCTTGGTGACGGCGTTATGCGCCTGGCTGGCGATGGTTCCATATGGGGCGCAGGCGCAATCCGGACCGGCGCTGCCACATGGAGGGTCTTTCGTCGCGGGAGCAGGCACGATCGGGCCGGCGATGAACGGAAGTTTGAGCATCACCCAGAGCAGCGCGCGCGGCGTCATTAATTGGAACAGTTTTTCGATTGGCGCGGGCGGGCTGGTCGTGATTAACAACGGCTCGGGCGCGACGCTGAGCCGCGTGACGGGCGGAGATCTCTCGCGGATCGATGGCTTGCTGAAAGCCACGGGCTCGCTCTACCTGATCAATCCAAACGGCGTGGTGGTAGGCGCGAATGGCTGTGTGATGACGGACGGGAGTTTTGCGGCGTCCACCCGGAACATCGCAACCGGAAATTTCATGGCGGGCGGCGCACTGACGGCTTCGGGAACATCGGCGGGCGGAGTGATGAACCAGGGCGCTATTGTGGCGCGCGAGGGCGATGTAGTGCTGATCGGCCGCTCGGTTGCCAACTCCGGCTCTATCAGCGCGCCGCGTGGGACAGCGACACTCGCGACGGGAGATAGCGTGCTGCTGACCACGGTGGGCGGACCAGCGGGCATCTATGTGGCACCGCAAACCAAAGATTCAGGAAGGCTTACGCAAACAGGGCGGATTGAGGCGGCAGCAGCGGCGCTGAAGGCGGGCGGCGGGGATATCTATACGCTCGCGGGCAATCGCACGGGACTGATTTCGGCTACCGGGGCCAACACAGTGAACGGCGAGGTATGGCTTTCGGCCCCGAACGGAAAAGTTGTGATGGGCGGCGATATCTTAGCGCGGAATGCTGACGCCACGGGCGGCTTAGTGGTGGCGAACGGAGCCGAGGTGACGGTGGCGAAGGGGGCGCGCATTTCTGCCCAAGGTTCGTCCGGCGGCACCGTGCTGGTAGGTATTTCGGCGATGGGGGGCAAGGATTTAGCGGGTTCGACAACAGTGGCTGATGGCGCTTCGATTCTGGCGGGCGGTGCGGGGGGCGGCGGGTTGATCGAGACCTCCGGGCACTCGGTCTCGATCGGCAAGGCAACGATTAGCGGGGGAAACGGCGGCGAGTGGCGGGTCGATCCTACGGATTTGACGATCGATGCGGCAGCGGCCTCCACGGTCACGGGCAGCCTGAACAGCGGGACGAATGTGACGGAACAAACAACCGCGACGACGGTGACTGCGGCGGGCGTGCAGAGTGCAGGAGCGGGCGATATCAATGTGGCAGCGCCGATCTCCTGGACCGGCTC
>DATAYL010000012.1:0-3681 GCA_036272575.1 Bryobacteraceae bacterium
CCGTCGTCAGAGGTCATCTCTGCCGCTCGTATGAGCATATTTTCGGATACATCGATTCCAAGAACGTTTTGCGCAGCTTGCGTACGTGCCCATCGGCAGAACCATCCGAATCCGCAACCGAGATCCAGAATCCTAGTTCCCCGCAAATCAGGAAGCATTGATCGCATAGCCGGCCATTCAGGTGCGCCTGCCAACCCATGCAGAGACCGATCCATCTGGCTATAGCCCCGGAAGAAATTGGGATTGTCGTAAATATTCTGTGTCATCGACAGCAACTGCCCGTTACGTGACCACGATCTCTCAGTTTACGCATATCGCCAAACGTCGCTCAGCGAGGGCGATTACTTGTCGAATCACCGCCGTCAATGACCCAAGTTCGGTGCATTGTCGAGTTGGGGAAGGCTGGGCGACGATTCATCCCGAGTCCGGAAATTGAAGGTTTTGGGCGTCTCACAAAGGGTCCCCTGCGAGACGTCCCTCACAGATGCGTCTGAATGAACTGCACCGTCCGTGCAAGAATCTCTCTTGTTCGCTCATCGTCGTCGCGAAAGTCGAACCCATGCTGCCCGGTGGGATGATTCATGACGTTGATCGTCGCGTTCTTCCTGAGCGCCACCGTGATAAAACGGTCAATCGTTTCGTTCAACTTCGGCATATCGAGCCCTGCACGCGCCACCAGTATCGGCGGTACTCGTTGCGCATTCTCTTCGATCGCGTCAACGGCAGAAAACTCGCTCGTCTCGCCACCGAGTACAGCGTAGTAAGCTACCACGCACTGCACGCTCGCCGGAGTATTTCGCAACAACCGCCCCAACAGCGACCCACCCCCTGAGAAGACCCACAAACAAACTCGCTCTGCGCCCAAGTGCGACATGAGGTCCTCGATGTCATTCATCGCTGTAGGCGCCGAGTCCAGCGAAAAGAAGCGGTGATTGAACATCACTGCGACAATGCCGGACGCCGCCAACAACCGCGCTAGCGACTGAAACAGTCCCCATTCGACAGGAGTCGTCTGCAGGTCGTCTGGAATCGGTCCCCCATGCACGAGGAGGACGACCTCGCGCCCGCGCCACGCCGCAGCGCCGTACAGGTCATACCGTTGCGTCACGCCGTCGCGCGTGGCGTAGGCCAAGTGCGAGTGTACTTCCACTGCATCCATACCTGGCACGGCGTATTTACAGTGCGCCCGCGCCGCCATGATGACCCATTCGGGATCTGCCATAGATGCGAGTCTAGCGAAAAGAGATCCTGCATGCCGTAAAACGGGCTAACCGGACAGGTACAGCTCACTTGTACGAGTAGCCGACTAATCGCCCAAGTGATGGCAGAGAGCACGCACATACGCCAGCAATGGCAATGCCCGTAATCGCACCCGCAAACGTCCAGGGATCTGCGACCGATATGCCCCAAACCTGACTCGAAAGGAAACGCATAAGGCCAAGACTTGCAACGACTCCAATCGCCGATCCGGCTGAAATCAAGATCAAGCCTCTCCTCAGTACCATCCACACTATCGCGAACGAATCCGCGCCCAAAGCCGTACGGATACCGATCTCATGTGTCTGTATAGGCGGTGCTGAACACCGGGATGCACGGTTGCACAGGCGTAACTTTCTGCTCTTTGAACTATTCACAGCGTAGTGCAGTCATCGGATCGACGGTTGAGGCGCGTCTTGCAGGCAGCAAGCATGCCAAGGCAGCGACGCCAAGCAGCAAAAGAGAAACGGCGGACAGCATGAGAGGGCTTGCGGAGCCGTTCTCCACCCACCGCGCGATGAGGCGGCTGAGCGCGAAGCTCAATCCGAGACCCGCGGCGATGCCGATGCCGACGCTGATTGCGGCGGAAGCAAAGACGATTCCGAGCAGATGGCGGCTGGGTGCTCCGAGCGCCATGCGGATGCCGAATTCATTGGTGCGCTGCGCGACAGAGTAGGAGACGACGCTGTAGAGTCCGACAGCGGCGAGGATGAGCGCGAGCGCGGAGAACGTGGCGAAGAGGATGGAGACGAGGCGTCCGCGGGCGAAGACCGGCTGATTGTGAATCCATGATTCGAGCAGGCCATCTTCCCACATCTCAGCCTGCTGATCCGGATTGATGGCGACAATCTTCTGCTTGACGCTGTGAGTAATGGTGCGCGGATCGACACGGCTGCGGACCAGGATCTGCGTCCACGGCCACATATTTACTGTGTAGGGCAGATAGATCGCGGGTTTGACCGGCTTATCGAGGCCGTCGTCGAGGGCGTCTCCAGTCACTCCAATGATCTGCAGCCATCCGTTGCTGCCAGCCACGGCGACAGTCTGCGGATTGTCATTTTTGAGCAAAGGAATTTCGACGGAGCGGCCGAGTACATCGCCGGTGGGGTAGTAATGCTTTACGAACGATTCATTGACTACGACCAGCAAGGCGCCACGACCGAGTTCTGTCTGGTCCCACAGCCTGCCGGCTTTGAGCGGGATTCCCAAGGTGGTGAAGTAGCGTGAATCGACGAAGTTGATGCTGGCCTTCTGATCGTCTGTTGCGGTCTTACCTTCGAGCTCAAAGGCTTGATTCCAGCCGCTATCGGGCGGGGTGGCGTTGGTGGAGATACCGGTAGAGATGACGTCGGGCAGGGTCGCGATCTGGTCACGCAGGCGCGTGAAGTAGTTTGCCCGCTCCGTCCAGGTGGTGAAGGTATTTTCGTGAACCGGGATTCCGACCGACATGATGTTGTGCGGGTCATAGCCGAGGTTGACGTGCAGCATGCGCACGAAACCCTGGATGGCGGCGCCGGCGGCGGTGAGCAACAGCAGCGTGAGCGCGATCTGACCCGCGATGAGGGCTCGGTGGAGTTGCTTTCCGCGGACGCCGCCCAGGACTTTTCGGGAACTGGACTGCATGACCTGACTGATTTCCGGGCGCGCAGACTGAAGCGCGGGAAAGAGGCCAAAGAGTATGCCGGTCAGGATGGCGAGTCCCACGCTGAACAAGAGGACGGGGACATGTATATGGAAGTCGGCCTCGTTGGGAAATGAACTTTCCGGCAGGCGGGCAACAATGAAGCCGAGACTTCCGTAGGCCAGCAGCACACCAAGCGTCGCTCCGGTGAGAGCCAGGATAAGCGATTCGGTGAGAAGCTGGCGGATGATGCGAACCGCGCTGGCCCCGACGGCAGAGCGGACGGCGAATTCATGCTGGCGAGCCGTGCCTCGCGCCAAGAGCAGGATGGAAACATTGGCGCAGCCGATGGCCAACAGCAAGCCTACGGCGCCGAAGAGCAGATAAAGCGTCTTGCTGATGGAGTGCAGAACCGAGTAGCTGAGATTGTCGATCCTGAGTTTGTAAGTTTCGGGGAAGTGGTCAGTGGTTTGTTTTGCGAATTCGCGGAAGTATGGCTCGATTTCCGCCGCTGCGGCGTCCGGTTTGACTCGAGGTTTGAGCTTGATGAAGGTTCCGTATTGTTCGGTCGCAGAGCCGGAGAGCTTCAGCGGCATATAGACATCGGCACCCATGAACCCGAAATGCGGTGGCATGACGCCGATTACGGTGTAGGTCTTGTGCACCAGCTGAATGGTCTTGCCGACGATGGAATGGTCGCCGTTGTAGTGACGTTTCCAGAACTTGTAGTTCAGGACGATGACTGGTTGCGGGTCCTGCCCGTCGGGATCGTCGGCGGGCAGGAAGTAGCGGCCCAGCATTGC
>DATAYL010000013.1:0-2714 GCA_036272575.1 Bryobacteraceae bacterium
ATGTGCGGCTGCTTCCGAATATTTCTTCTTCCATCTCTCCAGGCCTGCCAGAGCAGTTTCTTCCCTGGGAGAATTCGCAATCACGAGAAGCGGCATCCTCGTTCGCTTGCTGCCGGACTTTGCCGCGGTGGTCTTTGCAGCAGACTTCGCGCGTGAGGGAGACACGCGCGGCGATTCGCCTTCCGCCTTGCGGAAATGCGGCGGCCAAGGCGCATCGCCAAGACCCGCTGATTCGTCGCGGGCCGCCAGATCCAGCAATGGTTCGAGCGAGCCTGCCGATGCATCGATGTCTGCGTGTGGATCGCCGAGTTCTGCAAATCGTTTCGGCATGGTGAGCACAGTAAAATCCGCCGGGTCACAGTCGGAGACCTCATTCCAATGTAGCGGCGCAGACACGCGAGCATCAGGAAGCGGACGCACGGAATAGGCGGAGGCTGTCGTCCGGTCTTTGGCATTCTGGTTGTAATCGAGGAAGACGCCGTGCCGCTCCTCCTTCCACCACTTCGAACTGGCGAGAGCGGGAAGGCGTCGCTCCACTTCACGCGAGAGCGCCAGGGCAGCGCGACGCACTTCGCCGAAACTCCAGCGCGGCTGGGTCCGAACGATGACGTGCATACCCCGGGACCCGCTGGTCTTCGCCCAGCCGCGAAGGCCCGTTTCTTCAAGCAACGACTTCACCTCCATTGAGACCCGACGGACATCAGCCCACGAAACGCCCGGTCCGGGATCGAGGTCGATCCGCAACTCGTCGGGGTGCTCAAGATCGCGGGAACGTACAGGATGTGGATGGAGCTCGATGCATCCCAGGTTGACGATCCAGGCGAGGCCCGCGCCATCGTCGACTACGACTTCTTCAGCAGTCCTGCCCGAGGGGAAAGAGAGCGTGACGGTTCGCAGCCAGGACGGACGCTCGGAAGGGGCTCGCTTCTGATAGAAGGCTTCGCCTTCGGCGCCATTCACGAAGCGTTTCAAAACGATGGGCCGATCCTGAATTCCAGCGAGAGCGCCCGGTGCAATGGACAAGTAATACCGCACGATGTCGAGTTTCGAAAGCTTGACCTGTTTCGAGAAATACAGCTTATCGGGATGGGTGACACGGACTTCGTGCCCGTCGATCGACAGTATCTCGGCACCTTCTTCTTGTTTCACGCCACTAGGCTACACCTGGCCGTCCATCAGAAACTCTTCACCAATGATGTGCTCCAAAGGTTGCCCAACGATTGGCTCCAAGCCCGGGTCCATCGGGCGATGAGAGCCTCGTGCCCTTGTTTCATCGGTGGAAATTTTTCTGAATTGAGGGAAGGGCTCTGTTCGCATCCTACGGATGAGCATCATGTCCGTGTCCTCCCCCATCCCGCTTCGTCGATTCGGCAAGTCCGATGTGAAGGTATCCGCCCTGGGCCTGGGCGGCCATCATTTGGGCGCGGCCAGAGACGAACAGACCGCGGTCGACATTGTGCATCAAGCAATCGATGGTGGAGTCACGTTCTTCGACAACTGCTGGGAATACAACCGAGGTAAGTCCGAGGACTGGCTGGGAAAGGGCTTGAGGGGACACCGCAAAGAGGTCTTCCTCATGACCAAGGTCTGCACGCATGGCCGGGACGCCTCTCTCGCAACGCTGATGCTTGACCAGAGCCTGCGCCGTCTGCAGACGGACTATCTTGATCTTTGGCAGGTCCACGGCGTCGCCTTCCAGAACGATCCCGAACTGTTTATCCGTCCCGGCGGCGCAGCGGAGGCTCTGCTTAGGGCGAAGCGGGACGGCAAGGTGAGGTTTTTGGGATTCACCGGCCATAAAGACCCGGATGTTCACCTCGCGATGCTAAATACCGGCTTCCCTTTCGATGCCGTACAGATGCCACTCAACCCTTTCGACGCGAACTTCTTTAGTTTCGAGCAAAAGGTTGTACCTGTACTACGGGAGCGCGGCATTGCGCCATTGGGGATGAAGCCGATCGGCGGCCACGGAGAACCTGTGCAGAAAGGTATCTTCACGGCGCAGGAGTTACTCCGCTACGCCATGTCGTTGCCGGTCACGACTACCATCACAGGCGTATCGGACCTCGACATCCTCAAACAGAATCTCGAAGTTGCCCAGGGTTTCACTCCGCTGCAGGAGAGTGCGATGGATGCTCTTCGACAGCGTGCAAAACCGTATGCGGGCGACGGTCATTTCGAGCTATACAAAACCTCGCTCAAATTCGATAACCCTGAGGCACGGATACCCCACGGCTTTCCCCTCGACATGCAACAGGTTGAGGTGAGGCAGATGGTTGACGAGACGCAAAACACCGGCCGTCCCTATCCCCAGGTCAAAGATTCGCCCGGCGTGTAGGAGTGAGAGAGATGTCTTCATGATCGCTTCCGATAACAACGTTCCTGAAGCTACCGGCAAGCTGGCAGAATTGACGCGGAGACGATTCCTTCGGGGAGCGGCGGTCACTGGTGCGTCGGCGGTGCTGCCTGGCGCGGCCTCGACCGTCGCGGCTTCCACCACAGAGAAAGGCGCGCAGGCAGCAACGCCGGCCGGTTCCGATTCAGCTGCCCGGCTTCCAAATCCGATCGTTCCAAATCCGCAGGCAAGCTACGGCGGAACGACACCCAGCTTCGAGGTTCCCAAACGCCCGATGGGCAAGACCGGGTTGGAGGTTTCTATCATTGGTCTGGGTGGCTATCACATTGGTACAGTCGCTGGCCAGCAAGAGGTCAAC
>DATAYL010000014.1:0-4985 GCA_036272575.1 Bryobacteraceae bacterium
AGCAGCAAATAATGCTGAACGTTATCGAAATAGGCTTTTAGATCCAAGTCAATGACGCGCGTCTTCTCTTCGACAATTGCCTGGGCCACTCGAGCTACGGCTGCATGCGCAGTCCGATTCGGTCGATATCCGTACGAGACGCGAGGACTGGATATGGCCGCCGATATCATCGAACAGGCACTTCAAAAACATCAGACGGAAGTCGCCGCTGCCCATCATCGTTTTCAGCTGGGAAGCGGTAGCTTGCAGGGCGGCGCGGTCCGAAGACATTACAACGTCGCGATTATCGGCGCCGGAGTCGGCGGCCTCGGCATGGCGGCTCGACTGAAGGAGTCGGGCGAGGGCTCCTTTGTCATTCTGGAGGAAGCGGACGGCCTCGGCGGCACATGACACGAGAACACGTATCCCGGATGCGCCTGCGACATCCCATCACATCTCTATTGGTATTCGTTCGACGCGCAGCCGGATTGGAGCCGCGTGTTCTCGCAGCAAGCCGAGATTCTGGACAAACTGCAATCGTTTGCCGAGCGGCGCGCGCTCAGGCCACACATCCGCTTCAATACGGAAGTAACTTCGGCACGTTGGGACGAGGCGCGATCGTGCTGGCTTGTTGCCACTAAAGACGGCGGCGAAATTGCCGCGACTGTGCTCATTAGCGCCTGGGGACAATTGAACCGCTGGCAATTGCCGGATATTCCTGGACGAGACAGTTTTCAAGGCACGGCGTTCCATTCGTCCGACTGGCGGCACAATGTTGCGCTGGAAGGTAAGCGCGTGGCATGCATCGGCAGCGGTGCCAGCGCGATACAAATCATCCCTGAGATTGCACGCCAAGCCAGACATCTCACAGTTTTCCAACGCTCGGCCCCCTATGTGGTCCCGCGTATGGATCGCGCCTATACCCCCGAAGAACGCGAGCTCTTCGCCAGCGATTCGAACGCGTTTTCGGCGGACCGCGAGGCGATTTATACAGAGTTCGAAGCGCGTTACAGCGCCATGCGGCCCGGTTCGCCGAAATGGCAAGAATTTACGGCGATTTCGCGTGCCTACTTAGAGGCACAGGTCAGCGATCGCGTCCTGCGCGAGAAACTCTGGCCGGACTATCCGCTGGGCTGCAAGCGCGTGTTGTTGTCCGATGATTTTTACCCGGCCATGACGCTCCCCCATGTCGAACTGGTCACCGAACGCATCGCTGGCATCGAACCTCTTGGGATCCGGACCGCGGACGGGCGACTGCACGAGCTCGATGTCATCGTCTACGCGACGGGATTTGAAACCTTGTCCTTTTTGAGCGGGACGGACATCAAAGGACGCGACCGCCGATCACTGCGCGAGGAGTGGCATGACGGCGCCCGCGCTTACTACGGAATGGCAGTCGCCGGATTTCCGAACTTCTTTATGATCTGCGGACCGAATACGTTCCTGGGGCACAACTCAGTCATCGCCATGCTGGAGTGCCAGCTCGACTACATCCTCCAGGCGCTGCGGCTGATGCGCGAGCGGCAAGCGAGCGCGCTGGCGGTTCGGCCGGACGCGATGCAGCGCTTCGACCACGAGGTCCAGCGACGGTTGCAAGGCAGCGCCTGGGCCGGTGGGTGCACGAGTTGGTACAAGAACCCATCTGGCCGGATTACGAACAACTGGTGCGGCAGCGTAGAAGATTATAAACGCGAGACCGCGCGGCTGGAGGTGGCTGACTTCGAACTTGCTCCAGCGGCCGAGCTCGCCTCGGGGATCGTTAGCGAACTGAGGGACCATGCACGTCAACCGCTGACGGACTTCAAAAGGTTCAGCGCTTGGGTGCTTAAGGAAATGCTGGTAGCGGCTCAGGCGAGTGGCGGCTTTTGCAAGTAGATTGGCGCGCTACGCAAATGCGTTCCATCGAATCCGCGGACGAGTTCAAACAGACATTTGCGCGAGACGTAATCCTCGAGGCAAGTGTACTTTTGCACCCGGTACAAGGTATCGAAAAAGTCAAGACCGTTATGGGCAGTCGAACCAACCCAATTATGAAGCAAGTTATCAGTGAACGCCTGGTAGAGTTCATCGTGACCTTTTATACGTGCGTTGGAAACGGGAATGACAATCCATTCGCTCACCCAGATATAAGCGTTATGTTCTCCAGACGTTCATCCCAAACTCCTTGCGATGAACATAGTTGTCACGGCGAAGAGTGGACCTATTTCGTAGCGCTCAGGGATGTTGACACATTTGAGCAGGCGGTCGCGCGTTGTAGCTATGTCATCAGTTACGAACGATCCTTAATTCCGGGCGAATACGCTAGGACCAAGACTGTTTGCGAGACAAGGCCCTTCGCGGTAAATGAAGCGCCATCTCGAACCGAAGAAATCAATGTACGTGGGAATAAAGGTTTAGCAAAAGGTGTTGATGAGATGAGGCTTTTCCGCTCCTAAAATGCGCGAGAGAAAAGATGCGACTAATTGTGCTTCTGATCATCACATAATCCACGGAGGATGTGATGTCTGCCAAGAACGTCCAGTTCAGCGTTGCCGCGCACATCCTGGCTGTGTTGGGGTTCCAGCCTGGCGAGGAGATCTCTTCGAAGACTTTGGCGGACAGCGTGAACGCGGACCCGACATTCGTTCGGAAGTCGCTCTCAAAGCTTTCGAAAGCTGGCCTGGTCGTGACAAAACGTGGGAAGAGTGGCGCAGCGACGCTTGCGCGCGATCCACGGAAGATCACATTGTTGGATATTTATCGCGCGAGCGAAGCGCCGCCGGCATCCGGCATACATTCCTACCGGGTAGAGCCGAGGTGTCCCGTCAGCACCAGCCTGAAGCCATGTCTTTCGGATTTGCTTTCTCAGGCACAGAATAGTTTTGAAAAATCGCTGTCAAAAATGACCCTTGCGGATCTGGTCAGCGACGTTCGGCAAAAAGAGCGTTAAGTTTTTTTTTGGCACTCTAATTGTGCTTATAATAATCACAATCAAACAGGGAAGAAATATAGCATGGTTTCGGGAACAAAATTAGAGACAGACGATCTGGCGGAGAAGAAGCCAGCCCGATCGAACGGTCGTTCACCGGCCACGAGGTGGATTGGGGCCGGCATTATATTCATCGCGCTCGTGGCTGCATGGTTCAAGTATTCGCCACACGCTCAGGCAAAACCGCCAGGTGCGGCGACGGTTTCCATGCCGCGCGTCGTAGTTAGTAAGCCGCTAATACAAAATCTTGATACGCGTCTGAGCTTCCTCGGCCAATTTTCGGCCGTCTCGGAAGTCGAGCTACGCGCCCAGGTGGGAGGCACGCTCACAGGCATATGTTTCAGAGACGGCGACATCGTTCATCAAGGAGATCTCCTCTTCACCATCGATCCGCAACCCTACCAGATCACCCTGGCCCAAGCGACGGCCCAACTCGGTGTTGCGACGGCACATCTGGAACTAGCTGAGCGGCAATTTGCCAGAGCCAAAGATCTGGAAGGCAGCGATGCTGGAACAGTTGAGAACGTTGACCAAACCACCGGCGATCAGCGCGCGGCGCAGGCTTCGGTAGAAGAGGCCAAAGCACGCATCCGGGACGCGCGGTTTGACCTTGATCACTGCCGCATCACCTCGCCGTTCACGGGGCGCATCGGGAAGCATCTGGTGTCCGTGGGCAATCTGATCGCCGGCAGTCGTACCGCGAATAGTCCGACGACGCTACTCGCGACGTTGGTGTCACTCGACCCGATCTATTACGACTTTGATATGAGCGAATCGGATTTTCTGCTGTTTTCGAAATACCCTGCGGGGATGAAGAGTTCGCGTATCCAGCACGTCGCACTTGCGGTCGGCGATGACAAGGGCTACACCCAGAAAGGAACCTTCGATTTCCTCGACAATGTCCTCGACCGCTCGAGCGGCACGATCCACGCTCGTGCGACGGTTGCGAATCCCAATTTTGCGCTAGTGCCGGGCGAGTTCGCTCGGGTGCAACTGGTCGTTGCGCCGCCTTCACCAACGCTCCTGGTCCCGGATGCGGTTGTGCAGCCGGACCAATCCCAGCACGCCGTCCTAACGGTTTCCGCGGACGGATCAGTCATACCGAAACAGGTCGAAGTTGGGGACCTTCAAGGCGGTTTGAGAGTGATCCGGTCCGGACTCACGGCGAATGACCGGGTGATTATCGATGGACTGCTGTACGCCGGGCGAGGAGCCAAGGTCACGACTCAAGACGGCGCCATCACTCCGGCAGGCAGCCAGGACAGGAGGAAGTAAAGAACATGCGCCTGGCACATTTTTTCATCGAGCGCCCACGTTTCGCGATCGTCCTTAGCATGTTCATAACACTTCTTGGGCTTGGCGCTCTCGTGGTTCTGCCCGTTGCACAGTATCCGGAGATCGTTCCACCCACTGTACAAATCACCACCGTTTATCCCGGAGCGTCCGCCGACACTGTGGCGCGCACCGTGGCGACCCCGCTTGAGCAGCAGATTAACGGCGTGGAAAACATGATTTATATGAATAGCCAATCGACCGGGGACGGCAAGCTCACGATCACAGTCACCTTCCGGATAGGCACGGACTTGAACGTCTCACAGATGCTCACCCAGAACCGTGTCCAAGATGCGCTTCCGCGATTGCCGGACGACGTACAACGGCTCGGCGTGCAAGTCAGGAAGGCGACGCCCAGCATTCTGTTGGCTGTTCACATCTACTCACCCGACAGCTCGCGAGACACGCTATATCTCTCCAATTACACGACCTTGCATATAAAGGACAACCTCGCCCGCTTGCAAGGCGTGGGAGACGTGCAGTTTCAGGGTGCGCGGGAATACGCAATGCGCATCTGGTTGGAACCCGACAAGGTTGCGGAAAACAATCTGGATGGCAGTGAAGTATTAGCGGCGCTGCGCGCCCAAAACCTGCAGGTCTCCGCCGGCATTCTGAATCAGCCGCCCGTCCCCGGGAATGCGGCGTACCAGATCAACGTGGAAACTCTCGGGAGGCTCTCCACACCAGAACAGTTCGGCAACATCGT
>DATAYL010000015.1:0-38764 GCA_036272575.1 Bryobacteraceae bacterium
CCGGTAGTGTGCGTGACTGCGTCCTCTGCTCCAACTCCAGTCGCTCCTCCATCGTCAGGGTGATTGCCTCGCCAGCAAAGGGCATATCACATTCAGACACCCACAGCCTGCTAATTGTTTCTTAGCGACGCGCCACTAGTCCTTTGAAATTCCCAACAAGACCTGATCGTGCAAACGTCCGTCGTGCAGCCAGCTTGCGGGGTTACACCCGTATTCCTCGAATCCGCTCATGCGGGCGAGGCGAAGCGCCAGACGGTTATCGGCGCGAATCCCGCACACGAGCCGCCGCACGGGCGTATGCGCGAAAAGCCATGGCGCAATCGCGCTCGCCGCGCACTTCGTCCGTTCCCCCCAAGCGTCCGGCAGCATCAAAATGTGTATCTCCCAGCAGATCGGATTTTGGGCCTCGCAGAAAAAGCAGCCCAACAACTCGTCGTCGTCATAGGCAAGAATCCACCAGAGATGTCCGCCCTGCGGTACTCTCCAGTCTGCCGGCGCCGGCGCAAAGTCGTTTGTGATGCATGGGTAGAGCCGCGGGTGAGTGACGATGCGGTGCACCAGAGCACTGTCGAAAGTGCGTTCGAAGCGGATCACAATGCCAGCGTTCCGGGATTCGCAGCGATATCCATAAACTTTGTCTCACACTTAAACACCTCAAGCCCGTACGTATTCCGCACTTTCGCTGAAAACCGCGGGTGTTGCTTGCATCGATCATGCCGGCGATCGATAAATTTATCGAAGGTTTGACGTGAGCGCCTGACACCATCCTTCGATGTGCCTCGATAACTAATTAGAGTCTGATGGCGGACGATAAAACAGAACAGCCAACGCCCAAACGATTGGAAGAGGCGCGAAAAAAAGGGCAGGTCTTCAAGAGCGTCGACATGACGCAGTCGGGCCTCTTTTTGACGGCGGCAGCCACGCTTTCTTTCAGCGGGCCAGGACTCGTAAACGCCCTGAAGTCATTCATGGTTGAATCGCTGGATTCAAAACTGCTCTCCGCTACATTTGATCCAAGTCTGCTCCTCGGTCGTATCGGAAATGCCTCGATCAAGTTCCTGTTGCTCTCTATGCCTCTTCTCCTGGCACTCGCAATTGCCGGTGCGGCACTCGACTTCGCCCAAATGCGGGGCCTGATTTTTGTGCCAACAGTGCTATCGCCTAAGTTTTCGAAGCTGAATCCGGTCGCAGGCTTTCAAAATATTCTTTTCAAACCAAAAACGTATCTTGAGCTTGTCAAGAACCTGTTGAAGTTCGCCGTCATTTTCTGGGTTGCTTACTCCACGCTGATGTCGGGTATGCGCGATCTGATCGTTTCCAGCAGAATCGGGCTCGAGCAGATCGCTCAACTGGCGCCGAAGCTCCTATTCGCCTTACTGTTCAAGATCGGCGGAGCTTTTCTTCTTCTCGGGGCTGCAGATTTCGCGCTGCAAAAGAAGATCTTCATGAAAGGCCTCATGATGTCGAAAGACGAAGTTAAGCGTGAGTTCAAAGAGCAGGAAGGTGATCCCCATGTGAAAGGTCACCGGAAAGCCTTACATCGCGCGCTCCTCCGCGAAAACGCGACCAAACGAGTTCCCCAGGCAAATGCCGTTGTTGTGAACCCCACCCACGTTGCTGTCGCTTTGCAGTACGACGACGCCAAGATGAATGCGCCCCAGGTGATCGCCAAAGGAGAGATGCTTCTTGCCCGGAAAATCCGCCGTATTGCGGAACGTCACAACGTTCCCATCTTGCAGAATATAGAGCTGGCGCACAGCCTTTTCGTTCTCGAACTGGATGAAGAAGTTCCGGAAGAACTTTATGAGGCAGTCGCCGAGATCCTGAACTTGGCTTCTGAGCTGACCAAAAAACAATGAAAGTTGAAGATGTAAATGTTCAGTACACCATACCGGGCCATCAGTCCGACCTAAGCGAATTAGCCGAGACAGGCGATGCTGACGAACTTGATGACGCGCCCTTCAATCAGACATACCAACAGGAGATGCCATCGCTGGGAGGTTGGAAGCAGTTACTCGGACTTTCTCGCGTTTCTCCAGATCCCACTCAAATCGATCCGCCGCCCAAGCCGGCGCACTTTGACGGTTCAGTGAGAAGCGACGCGGAGGATACCTACCGTCGCCTCCTGGAGAGTCACATTGGACGCGAAAGTACTAGCCAATCTCCGCGGATCAAGCAAATGTTGGATCTCCTGTCTGCCCACCAGCGAGCCGTGGATGAAATCAAGGCTCGTGCGGTCGGAAGCGGTGGCTCTCGATGAGTTCGTCGGCGTTGAAATGGACCGAGTACTCGACGTACCTGGTAAGCGAACGCGCTTACCTGCTGTACGAAGAGGGTCGATTCTACGAGGCTCTGATTCTGTTTGAAGGCCTACTCGAGCTGGATTCCGACGATAGGTACTCCCGAGATGCCGTCTGCACCGTGTATCTCGCTCTCGGGCAGCCGGAACAAGCCGTTCGGCACGCATCAATGCTCTTAGAGGTGGAACCTGCGCATGTAAATGCCTTGGCAAAACGCTGCGAGGGATATCTGTTGCTTGGAATGACGCAAGAGGCAGAGAAAGACCTGCAAGCGCTGAAGACACTTCGCGCAAATGCTGCCGCACTGCGTATGCAGATGCGGCTGAATTCCGTCAGCCAACTGCAATTCGGAATGACAAGCCGACCCGCAAATAATTTTGAAGTTTCCGACACAACTTCAATGCGTCACGGCGATAACTAAGCAGCAGGACCAAAAGGTCACTGCCGGAAATAGAAAGGAAAGAACGATTATGGGTCAAGTTATTAAAGGTATTGAGACCGGCGTGGAGGACTTATTCGGCGGTGGCTCGAGTAACAGCTCCGGCGGGGCGTCTTCTGCTGGCGGTGGTGGTGGTGGCAACAGCGCGGCCGATGTTTCCGCAGCAGGCCAGCAGTCAGCCGCGGATAGCCAGGGTCAGCTTTCTGACCAGGGAGCCGCCACAAGCGCAGGCGGTGCGGCGAGTACGGCGGCCGGATCCGCACAGCAGGGCCAAGACGCCAACGAAGCTGCCGGCGACCTGGCGCTTGCTCAACAGACAAATCAGCAAGAGGAGCAGATCACCAGAGAAAGCGATCTTGAAAAAGCCCGCCATGAAATGGTAGATACGGCACTCGGAGCCATGGGTTAAGTTAGGTGCGAAGATAGGCGGAACTCAGGACCGACGAGTTACTGCATTTCGCTTGTGGATGACATTAAAGAAATGAAAGGAGTTAATATATGGGCTTTCTACTACCGCTTGCGGGAGATTTGTTAGGAGGGATGGCCGGGGACGCTGCAGCCGGAGCAGCGGAAGATGCTGGCGCCGCTGCTCTCAAAGGAGGAGCTGAGGACGCTGCAGAAGCAGGCGGAAGAACTGCAGAAGGAGGAGGCAACCCTTTAGGGGATGTCGTTGATCAGGTACTGGGCGGAGGCTCAGGTGGAGGCAACCCTATAGGAGATGTTCTAAACCAGGTCCTGGGAGGAGGAGCATCGGGCGATAGCGGTGACGGGAACTCCACCAGCACCGCGGGAAGTCCTCTTTCCCATTTAGGTCCAGGCTTGGAAATTCCGTCTCAATCAAACCCGGTGGAAGACGCGATCAATACGTTAAAGTCGATTTTCTAAACCTGAGACAACACGGTTTGTTCGCGCTCGCAGGGAAGACCGAACAATTACAGGCTTATGTTTGCCCAGGTCTTCCCATACCTGTACGCTCTCGGTTACTTTCACCTGAATAGTCATATGCTCGCTAAGATTCTTGCCCACTTTTCAAGCATCAGGCATGAGATCGAATCGGGGAACTTCAATGCAGTACTTACCCGCTTCAGTGACCTCATTCTGGTGATGTGTATCGCCTTAATGGTCGGTCTGATGATAGTGCCGCTGCCGACCTTTCTACTCGACATCTTTTTGACGCTGAACATCACGGTTGCGATCACTATCCTGATGGTCTCTCTTTACGTCTCTAACGGCGCCCAGATCGCCTCTTATCCCACTATCCTGCTCTTGACTACGCTATATCGACTGTCCCTCGAGATTTCATCGACGCGACTCATCCTGCTCAAGGCCGATGCAGGAGAAGTGATCAAGGCATTCGGCCAATTCGTAGTCGGCGGGAACTTCGTAGTCGGCGCGGTGATTTTCCTGATCATCACGTTAGTGCAGTTCATCGTGATCACTAAAGGCTCTGAGCGCGTGGCCGAAGTCGCCGCGCGGTTCACGCTCGATGCCATGCCAGGCAAGCAGATGAGCATAGATGCCGATCTGCGGGCGGGAAGTATCGATTTTAAAGTCGCCCGCAAACGCCGCCAGATGCTGGCCAAGGAATCGCAGTTCTACGGCGCGATGGACGGCGCGATGAAATTTGTTAAAGGCGATGCAATAGCCGGCATCATAATTACCGTCATTAACATCGTAGGCGGACTTATTATCGGCGTTGCTATGAATGGATTGCCGGCTTCCGAGGCCGTTCAAACGTATTCGATCCTCACCATCGGAGACGGATTGGTGTCTCAGATTCCGGCCCTTCTGATCTCTATCTCGGCCGGAATGGTTGTGACGCGTGTTGCATCGGAGGATGAAGAGAGTAACATCGGAAGCGATATCGCCGGGCAGATTCTTGCCCAGCCGAAGGCAATAGGAATAGCTGCAGCGATTCTGCTGGTCATGGGCCTGCTGCCGGGAATGCCCAAATTTGCATTCTTACTTCTCACCGTCGTTACCGGCGGCGTTTCCTATGGTCTTTATCGGGCAAAACGTTTGAAAGAGGAAGCGTTGGCGCAAACGCAGAAGCCTGCTATTCCGGTAGCAGCAGCGCCTCCCTCGGATCCCGATATCACGATGACGGTTCCCCTGGTCATCGAGGTGGGCCAGGAGTTGGCTCCTCTCGTTTCACTGCAAACAGAAGTGGGCAAAGACTTCCTCGAGAGACTCATTAAGCTACGCCAGCTGTTATATGGTCAACTAGGTGTCGTTTTCCCTTCGCTACGTGTCGATGCCGCTTTCGTCCCTTTTGTCGAGGGTGGAAACTTTCGTTTCTGGCTGAACGAAGTTCCAATTACTACAGGCAGCCTGCGTACGGATCGCATCTTAGTCAATGCCTCTGCGCAGAAACTGGCAGAATACGGCATCGATGGTGACGCAACCACGAACCCTGCCAATCACAAGCCGGCCACTTGGATTGATCGCAGCAATCTCGAACCTCTCGCAGCTCTGGACTTGAAGACCTGGGATACGTATGAAATCCTGCTCTTGCACATCTCCGGTTTCTTGCGAGGGTATGCCCGCGATTTCATAAGCGTTCAGGAAGTACAGTGGACGATCAACCGTCTGAAGAAGTTTTATCCGACTCTCGTTGACGAGGTCGTTCCAAAGGTCGTTTCGATGCAGCAACTCACTGAAGTTCTCCAGCACTTGCTCGCTGAGGAGGTTTCGATCCGGGATGTCAAAACGATCCTGCAGGCGATCGCCTCAGCCAACCCGGCGGCCCGTGGAGATACTCTTGCGTTGAGTGAACATGTCAGGATCGCTTTGCGCCGGCGGCTCTGTTATCAACTGAGCGATGGTAAGCCGAGGCTTGTGGTTTACCGATTGGATTCCGAGGTTGAGGACCTCATCCGAAGCTCGATCCGCCAGGGACCAACGGGTCCTTTCCTTGCAATGGACCCTGAACAAATTCAGATGCTCACGGAAGCTGTCCGCAACGAGATCGGAAACGCTCCCGCTGTCGCGCAGAACCCCGTCCTGCTGGTCGATGGCAGCATCCGGCGTTATGTCAGGAACCTATTGGCGGATACTTTCCCCGAGCTGCGGGCTCTCAGCTACAACGAACTAACACCCGAAATCAACGTCGAGCCGATCGGCACCATCTCACTCAATGCTGTGCCTGAATCTCAAGAAGACCAGCTGGCTCTTACGTGAGGCTGAGAAGAGGTTTATCTGTATGACACCCGTCCACCCCAGAGCGGCCGATGCCGCGCAAACAAAGGAAGAATCAACGCCGCGCCACATTGATTGGTTGAGGTTTCCAACCCTCGAGAAAATCTTTCAACACGATTCGTCCCAGGTGCTCGCTCAGGCTGAGACCGAACAGCGCAGATACAAGGCCCTATCCGAAACAGGTGGGACCGGCGAACGGGTGCGTGCCCGGCTTGCTGCGATCAGCTACGGCCATGTCATCGCGCTGCTTCACGAACTTGAGAACGCCCGGACGAAACCCGGAGAAGGCCCGCAACACGAGCGTGCCAACTCCCGATAATCTGCTATGGACCAGCTTTCGAACTCAAATTCTCCAGTTGATTTCAGTCGTACCGACATGGAAGTCGATCGCCTCGTCCAACAGTCTCAACCGCAACTGCCGAAACAGCCCGGAACGTTCAGGCGCATTTTGGGCGCCGCCGCTGGCATCGCCGGAAATGTCTTCGCACCCGGTTTGGGGGGAGCGCTGGGAAATCTGATCGGCGGCGGCATCTCCGGCGGAACTGCGGGTACCGATCCCAATCAGTACCTGCAACTTGCCAAGCAGGTCAATGCCGAGTCCGAAGCATTTCAAGCCGTCTCGGATGTTCTTAAATCCAAGCACGATTCGGCGATGGCCGCGATCAACAACATCAAGGACTAATTATGATCAGGGCAGAGCACTTCGCGCCGTCCTCCGAAAATATGGCGCTCTTGATGGAGGCCGGATTTGTTTACAGATACCTGGGAAGGTTTAGCGAAGCGCGCGATGTCTTTCGGGGCGTGCGCGCTTTGATTCCCATGAACTATATGCCCGATCTCGCCCTTGCCGGCATCAGTTTGGATGAAGGTAAATTCGAGGAAGCGGAAACATGCTGCCGGCGTGCTATCCAGCTCAATCCGGGGAGCGGTGCTGCTTACGCCCACCTTGCTGAAGTTCAGCTCTTTCGCAACGACAAAACTACAGCAACCCTGAATTTGCGGCGAGCTCTCGAGCTGAACCCAAACGGGCCAACTGCCGATTTGGCTCATGCGCTGCTCAGGCTTGCGGAATTTGTCACCAAGGCCTAGATAATGCCCGGTACAGGCCCGAATTGTTCCGATTACGTGTCACCTCTGGCCCTGCTCCCGACTATGTTCCAGAAGGCCGATTTAGAGGATGCTGACCGCTTCCTGGAGATCTGCCGTTTTATGGTGACAGGCTTGACTGAAATGGAGTCAGCCTTATTTCCTAGTGTTGACTGGCAGCCAGTAATTGAGTGCATCATTACCGATCCGTTTGTGCAACAGCAAATCTACCGCGTTTTGGAGATGATTTTGATCTAAATGGACGTCCAGCTCATTGTCACTCATAAGAAGTCCAACGAAGTTACTGACGCTTCCTTTGCAGTGGAAGATAAGGTTACAGTCGGACGATACTTGAACAGCCCTATTCTTTTGCAAGGCGAAGGGCTTTCGCGTTATCATTTTTCACTCTCGATTAAAAAAGGTCTCTTAGAGATAGAGGACCTAAGCAGCAATGGAACTTGGCTGAATGGCAAGTTACTAAAGGCACACCTTAGTGCACGGGTGAACGTTGGCGATACCATCGAAATCCCCGGCCACCGTATGCAGGTGGTCGTGGCCACCCCGAAGAGTGCGCAAGCGGCTCACGTTGCACGACAGCCTGAGGAGCTGTCAGTGGAGTCGAAACCGGCTTGGAGTCGCCCCCTGGTTGCAGCTCTGAACTTCTTCGACAGCCTGGAAATCATGCTCATGGTCCTTGCGGCCTTGACATTCGCATTAATCTCTTTTTTTCTTACCCGCTGAAAAGCGCAAGTGAAGCATTGGGCACCGGTGGCCAATTCGTGAATGAGCAATGGCAAAGAAAAGTAAATCCCGCTACGAGTTAAAAGAAAAACTTGGCGAAGGGGGGATGGGAGTCGTTTGGAGAGCCTACGATACTGTCCTTAATGCCGATGTTGCGCTAAAGATGTTGCTGGACGTCACCGACGCCAACGCTCTGAAGCTCTTCTACGATGAATGCAATCGTCAGGCGTCACTAGTTCATCCGAATGTGATCGAGATCCGCGATGTCGGCAGCTTTGAAGAGGACGGAATCCGGCAACCTTACCTCGTCATGCCTCTTCTCCGGGGTAATACGCTTGCCGACCTGCTTGGTGCGTCGCGTGAGCCGCTCACCGTGGAGCGCTGCATTGACATTTTCACGCAGGCGTGCCGCGGCCTTCATGCCGCACACGACCACGGTCTGCTGCACCGCGATATCAAGCCGAGTAACGTCTTCATCCTGGATGATGATTCCGTCAAAATCATCGATTTCGGTATCGCGCACCGGCTCGATGTCAGCCGTACAATCGGCCGCAAGGGCACGCTTCTTTATATGTCTCCGGAGCAGCTTCTGCTTAAGCCGCTGACTCGGGCGTCGGACGTATTTTCTCTTGCAGTGGTCTGCTATGAGGTCCTCACTGGCAAGCAGCCTTTCGTGAGGGCGTCAGAAGAAGCAATTGCTTCCGCTCTCCAGCACTGGAATCCACCCGCGGCATCGTCCTTAAACCCCGACGTGAGCACAACGCTCAGCCAGGTGCTCCACAAGGCGCTCGCGAAGTTGCCCGCCTTCCGCTTTTCGACCGCAAAAGAATTTGGGGATACGCTGCGGCGGGCTTTCTACGACACCACCTTCGCAGTGTTCGACAGGGCTAAATTTGCTCCGCGCCTTCTGAAAGCTTCCGAGGCTTTCGATCGTGGTGATCTTGGCTTCGCCGAAGAGATGGTGAACGAACTGGAGTCGGAAGGGTATCTGACCACCGATCTGCAGGATCTTGCCACCGGGGTGAGGGCGGCAATCCAAAAGAGGGACGTGGACCAACTCCTGGATAGCGCCAACGCCCGCATGCAGGACGGTGAATACCGGCTCGCATTGCAGCGAGTTCACGAAGCCCTCCACCTGGATGACCGCAATCCGGAGGCACTCGCTCTTCGCCACGAAATAGAGGCAAAGCGCGCGGAGGCGGATATCGTCGAGTGGCTCGATGTGGGCCGGCAGCATCTCGAGAAGTTTTCGTTTTCTCATGCCAGGCAAGCTGCCCAGCGGATTCTCGAGGAGCACCCGCACGAAGAGCGCGCAGTGCAACTCCTGACGCAGGTCGAACGAAAAAAAAGCGAGTATCAGGAAATTCGCGAGCAGAAACAGCAGGTATACGCGGCGGCTCTGGACGCGCAGCGGCAGAATGATCTGACGTCGGCTCTAAGCAAGATGAGGCAGGTATTAGAGCTCGACAAACAGGCTCCCGACCTGCAGGAGCCAAGCCGGAGTGCCGGTTTCGAGAGTCTTTACAACAAACTTCATGCTGAGCACGAAGCCGTCGCGGAGAAATACCGCGAGGCAAAACAAGCACTTGACACCGGCGATTACTCGACCGTCGCCTTACTCTGCGATACCATGCTCGAAACGTATCCGCAGCATACGCTCTTCAAGGCGCTTAAATATGACAACGATCAGCGCTGGCGTCGCGCCATTTCCTCACAGATCATCCAGGTAGAAGAACAGGCTGACAACGAACCTGATCTCGACCGCCGGGTCTCGCTCCTTGAAGAGGTTGTGCGTGACAATCCGCAGATACGCGAATTTCAAAACCTCCTGCAGGCCGCGCAGGACAAACGGGACCTGGTAAACGGGATCGTGGCGCGGGCACGTGAATTTGCCCTCCGAGAGCAGTTCGGGGAAGCCCTTGTGCAGTGGGAAACGCTGCAAACGATTCATCCCGGCTACCCCGGCCTCGATTTCGAGATCGATAACATGCGCCGTCGCCGTGCCCTGGCTGAGCGGGTGGCGCTCAAAAAGCGCTGGGTGAACCAGATCAACCACGAATTCGAAGAAAGCCGGTTTGCTGAGGCGCTTCGTCTCCTCTCGCTAGCACTCGAAGACTTTCCCCAGGACGGCGAACTTCTGGAAATCGAAAAGGGGGTGCGCCAGCAGCAACGTGTCGCAGTCGAGGTGGAAGAACTCATAGAGGAAGGTCGCACCAGTTTGGAAGCCGGTGATCTTCCCGAGGGCTTGCAGAAGCTC
Organism: Bryobacteraceae bacterium; assembly: GCA_036272575.1. Taxonomy (GTDB): domain Bacteria; phylum Acidobacteriota; class Terriglobia; order Bryobacterales; family Bryobacteraceae; genus Bog-105. Next base: position 10,022 of record DATAYL010000015.1, read on the forward strand.
AGAGAAGCTCACGAGATCGGTTCCAAAAATATTTCGGCAAAAACAGCTCTTATCGAAGGCCTGCTGCGTGCCGCCAGGGCGCGCCAGGATGATCCTCAACAGGCGAGTAGCTATCTTCGTGAAATTCTGAATCTGGAGCCGGGCAACCAGGCTGCCCAGGGTATGCTGCGCTTTCTTGATGACCAGATGGAACACGAGCAGGTGGACGGTTCCATCTTCCAGGCCCGCCAGCTTCAAACCAATACGGACTTTGCTCCGGCCATCAAGCTGCTGCAGGAAGCCATCGACAAGTATCCGCGCAATACCCGGCTTCGGGAAGTTCTGCGTGAAATAGAGAGCAGTCAGGACGAAGTGCGCAATCACGATCTGGAAGTGATCCGGCGGAAGCGTTTGGAGGCCGATGGGTTGATGAACGGTCCATCGATCTATCGTCACATGGATGCGGCCAAGAGGATGGCGGACCGCTACAAGGATGATGAGGAATTTCAGGAGGAGTCCAGGCTGCTGCAAACGCGCTTGCAGACGATGGCGAGTGCCACCCGTACCTCCGTCTTCGGCGAAATCAGCAGTGACCCTCGTGTTAACAAACAGCCCTCGATACAGCGTCCGAGTGGCCGCATCCGCAGACTCTGGCCGGCAAGCCTGGCCGCGTCGCTTGTGCTGATCGTGTCTGCCGTATCTTTACACAAAGTGTTTTTAGACAAAACTACTTCTCAAAAACCAACTCAGGCGGCCGCGAAGCCAGCTGCTCACGCACCCAAAGTAGTGGCGCCTCCGCCGGCGACGGAGCATGTAACTGGCACCGATGCGATTGTCGCGCCTGCACCTCCGAAGCAGCAATTGCAAATTGCCGGAAGTGGAAGCGTAAAGATCGATGCCCAAAAATCCGTAGCGGTGGAGAACATGCCATTCTCCTACGAACTTGATGATGGGCAGCACCAAATCGAGTGGACAAGCCCTTCCGGCGCAAAGAGCCGTATCAGCCTCATGATCAAACAAGGCGAGCAGGCGCGGATCACTCACCCGCTCGAATCCGGTGACAGCATTCCGACAACGATTGTCAGTGCGGCGGATCAGAAAGCCGTCGTCTACTCGAACGTCGCAGCGTCATTACAAGTAGATGGACAGTCGAAAGGGCGCGCGAACGCCAGAGGCCTAGAGGTCCCGGTAGCGAACGGGCCGCATGAATTCCGCCTCACTAGCGCCTACGGGTCCGGATTAGAGATTGTGGAAGTCGGTTCAACGAGAACCCTGGCAATCAGTTTCAGCCCCGAATCAAATAGCGGAGCGTTGATTATCGATACCAACCAGCCCGGTGTCGAGCTCGCGCTCCTCAGCGGCGGCAAGACAATCCGGAGCGTCTACGCCGCTAACAATAAGCTGGCTGTAAATAATCTCCCAATCGGACAATACGAGTTGCACGCGAGCAAGAATGGATTTCAATCGCCGCCGGACTTTTCCGTAAACGTTGAGCGAGGCCGGACTGCACATCTCGAGATTCCGCTGCAGCAGCTAGTCTCCATCAGCTTGCATACTCTGCCACAGGCCCAGATCGTGGTAGACGGTAAGCCCTCTGGAACAACCGATGCAGATGGCCGGCTCAATCTCGCCGACGTCGCAGCGGGCGAACACCGGATTGAAGCGCACCGCCATGGCAAGAGTTCATCGATGGCGCTGCACGTCAGCGCCGCAACCTCGCAAAACCCTTTGGAATTGCCTCTCGAACAGGGTGCTGGCACTGTCCTCCTTTCAGTAACTCCGCCCTCGGCTGCTGTCAGTGTTTCGCAACTCGACGGAAAGATTCTTCCTGTTTCGGGAACGCAGTTCGAACTCGCTGGAGGATACTACCGCGTCACTGCACGCGCCGCTCACTTCAGCGATCGTACAGAAACCATCAACGTCGTCCCTGAACAAACCAGCAAGGTAGATCTCTCCCTCACAGCCGAAAAGCCGGTCGCCGAGCAAGTTCATGGACCAAGCCTTGACGGTTGGGATAAAGATGCCTGGGATTTCGACAGAAATCACACGGCGATCTTACATAAAAAATCCGGTATTTCTTTATTTTCCTCGCAACAAAGTCAGGGCACCTATGTGTTCACGGTCGCTCACGGCGATAAATGGGGCACTCATGGAAAGAACAGCATCCAGTGGGTAGCCGGTTACCTGGATCACGGAGATTACCTGCTCTTCTCGATTGGCCGCGATGGTTTCGAGAGCTTCCTCGTTCAGAATGGCAACAAAATACAGCATGGCAGTCTTGTGCCTCTGCCTAAGTTGAAACAATACTCGATCAGCATGAATATCCGCGCACAACGAGTCGTGACATCCGTATATGACGGCCAGAAGTGGCAACCGTTGCAGGATTGGAATAATGTGCTCGAAGATCTGAATCGCGGTCAGTTTGGCTTCAAGGATCAGCTAACTGTCTATACCTTCCAGTTTGCCGCCAGAAACTAATAGTCAATAACAGCTGCTGATTCCACGATGTTATAGGAAGTTGTTGAGCACTTAGCAACACTGCAAAGTGCGAGTCGATAAATAGTTAAGAAGGAGAACTCTATTATGCATTCACTCACGAGGCCCGGCGGAATCCTGGAACAGGAACCGATAGAGCGCGAACCCGCGGCGCCATCGCGTCTGACCCCCGGTTCAAGCCGGAACACCGCCCCGGCAGCTGAGGAACCGTCCGAGAGTAGTAAGTCTGCCGATCACGGGGACCTCGGCTACTTGAGACCCGACCCTGAGCCGAGTCTGGCAGCAACTCCTCGTAGTGGTGGTCACGTACCTCTTAGCGAGTCCAATAACAATCAGAGCTACGCGAGTATGACGCCTGCGGAACAGCGGAACGTGCAGCAGCAGTACAGAAATTCGTTTACGCAGGGACAGAGCGAAGCATTCAACAAGTTCGCGCCGGAAAAGCAGCAGAAACTCCTGGATCAGAGGACGCCCCTTTTCGTCCAAAGACAGAATAACGCGTCGGTCGATTCGCACCTGCAGGGCTTGAAGTCGAAAGTCGACCAGCATCTAGCAGATCCTGATGTGAGCGAGAAGGACAAACAAGAACTAAAATCTCACTGGGGCAGCGCTCAAGAAAGCGTTAAAAATGCAGGGCACATGAGCGACGAGAAGGAAAAGGCTTCCTTCTACGGAGAAGCCCGAAAACATGTGGGCAACGTTGACTCCAAGGTCGGACAACTGGACAACCAAAAAACCAGGCGCGACGAATTCGATAAGGGAAGACCGGACTACAAGGTATTTCCACACGGCGGGAAGCATGATCCATCCACCAACAAAAAAGTAGGCCCCAGGCCTACCGACAAGGAACTCATCGCGGGTACGGCGAATGGAAAGGCGGCCCTGTACAAAACTTCGAATGCCAGGGAAGTCAATGGTATGGAGAAAGAGGCATGGGTCAAGGGGCATGAGTTAGGGGACAACTTTACGGCGGTCCACAAAATGTCCCAAAACGTGGGTGCTTCAGACGGCGAGATGACGCCATACATTCGCATGGATGGCGCTCACCATGGGCATCCGATTACACAAAAGGAATTTAAGACCAAAATGCAGAAGGATATTGACGGTGCCAAGACCGCCGGCGATCAAAAGAAACTCGATCAAATTAGACAATACTTGACATCGATCAAAGAGGAGCCACAATTCAAATCTTAGTCCGTTTTGCGACCATAATCTTCTAAGGTTGTGCTGCCGTTTCCGCGCCGGTCGGTTGTTTCCGCGATGATCGAAAACACCGAGCGCAATACTGGGCAACGGCCTGAAGTGATTACTGCCGATGCCGGCTACTGGAAGACCAAAACAGTACAAAAAGCAATCGTCAGTGGCGCGCAGGTGCTAGTTTCGCACGACGGGCCTGCACCACTGAGGGCCCGCCAGCGACAGCAGATGGCCAACAACTCACTGCGCAGCGGATGCTGCGGAAGATGCCATGTAGACCGGTCGTGCACTGTATCGCATGCGTCAAGCCACCGTCGAACCGGGGATCGGCTACATCGACCTGCGCGGATCCGGCGTTTTGCGCTGCTCGGCTGCACCGCGTGGGCGCTGAGTGTTGAAGCTGTTCCGGCATCACTGGCTGCAAACAACACGGACAATGTCTGGTCGATCTGCCCGGGTCTCGTTAAGCCGCAAAGCCGAGGTTATCTGCGCCTGAACTCCGCCGATCCGCGGGACGTCGTCGAGATAAACGCCAATATGTTGGGCGATCCGCACAGTCTTGAGGCGCTGCCCCGGCCGGTAATGAAGAACACCGCCAACCCCAAAATCACCTGCCAGGCGGAATACCCCTAGCATCGGCTCAATTGCCGGATCCAGCCCAGTTGATCCCAGGCCAGCCCAACCTCAAGGAGCATCGAGCCCAGGCGCACACCGGCCCGCTATCGGCCGGCCAAAATCGTCTAGCTTGACGATCTGCCAATTGGAAATAGCGGTTTCATCTATATCAAGTACGAGCGCCGGACGCGTCACTTGCTTGGCCCTAACCGCGAGCCAGCTGTTCAGCTTGGCGGGCGACAGCAGCCAAATCGTGGTCATGGGCGCCGGAGTCGTGATATGCAAGCGCAGCAATTGGCATCACCAACGTGTGCAGGCTGAGATGAAATACCTGCCGCCTCGGGAGAAGGGCGAACCACCGAAGCCCCGTAAAGAAAAATGCCGATGTCATGGCAACGGCAAAACGCGGCATCCCTGGCGCCCTCCTTCAGATGCGACGCATCGCCTTCCTGTCAGGTGAAGGCGAACGGTACTGTACGTTATCAGGCAGATGGGCCCAAAACCATCCCGGTCTAAGCGCAAAGGCTAAAGGCAGTTTGTTCACGACGGGGCGCTGAAACTGCCCCGTAGCCCAGCAGCCTGGCGCGCAGATTGACCAGGCTCTGCAGCCCGTTCAAGGCTTGCTCTACCTTGACTTCCACCCGCCAGGTTCCGTGAGAGCCCGGCGCAACTCTGACGACTTCTCCGAGAAACAGCACGTCGTTGTATTCGATACTGACCGCCGCCGATAGCGCCGGCCGCCCTTGTGTTTCCACCAGCAGTTTGTTTGCCTGCAGGCTTTCAAAGAGACAGGTAATCTCCTGCTTTTCGGACCGGCCATCCGCGGCCGGTATTCCGAGGACGGCGTATTGATTGGCTTCGTTTTGTAGGCTGCTCACACCAGACTCATCGGCTGTTCCGGCCGGAACATTAGCCTGACCAGCCTCAAAAATGCGAGTCGATCAAAAACCACAAGGAAGCGCCGATAGCGATCGGCAGAAGAAACTCAAGCCACGCCCACGGCGAACGCAGGCCGGCAAATCGGGAGGAAACCCGCTCAACGGGTGTCCGTTTCGAACGCATCGTGTCTACCAGCCGGCACTTGATCTCAGTCCGGCCGCCCTGCAGTGCCCGAACCAGCTCTTCCCTGCCTCGTTTGTCAGCGATCAGGATAGTCGCTGAATTCATGCCGGAGGTCGTCTCTACCAGTTTGCGGCGCAACTCGGGAGGGATGTCGTCCACCGACCGATAAACATTCGTCTTATCGCCACTGGCAATGAAGATTGTTGCACTTCGCGCAGTTACAGTTGCCATGATCCCGTTCCGTCCTACAAGCCGGATGCGCGCATCCTCGGTTCGGCTACCGCGCCGAGGTCGCTACCAGCATTCATTAAGGTTACTTCAATGAATCCGAGCGCCGCTTTCGAAAGCGATTTATCGCGTCGGTAGATCAATCCGACCCGGCGCATCATCAACTCTGGTCCTAAAGACACGCAGGCGAGCTTGTTTGTTTCCACCTCTTCTCGACAATGAGACGCAGCCAGAAACGACAATCCCAGATCGGCCATCACAAAGCGCTTTATCATCTCCGTCGAATCTAGTTCCATTGATACTTTCAGGTCTTCAACGATCGGATCGAGCCAGACGTTTAGCCGTGCCCGCGTTGTTCCCGTCTTAGGCAAGAGTAGCAATTCGCCCAGCAAGTCTTTCGGGACTACCCTTTCCCGAGAAGCCAGCGGGTGACCGGCCGGCGTCAACAGCTTGATCTCGTCGGAATGAATGTTGACTGCCTGCAGCTTCTTTTCCTGTACCGGCAATTGCGTAATGCCAAAATCGGCCTGATTGTCGAGCACGGCTTGCACCACCGCCGCTCCATAAGATCGGTCTACCAGCAGCTGCACGTTCGGAAAGCGTTTTTTGAACTCGGCAAACACGCTCGGCAGGACATAAATACATGTAGCCTCATTGGCCGCGATCACCAGTTCGCCGCGCGGCACGCGCTCCAGCTCGTTAATCGCATCCTGTGCTTTTCGCCGCGTGGCGAGAATCTGCTCGGCGTGCTCAGCAAAGATCCTGCCGGCGATCGTCAAGGAAATTTTGGTGCCGAATCTTTCAAACAGCGTTGTATTCAACTCTTGTTCGAGCTGGCGGACTTGGGCGCTGATGGCCGGCTGCGTGCGATAACAGGTCGCGGCGGCCTTTGAGAAGCTCTTTAGACGAACGATCTCTAAAAACGTATGTAGCTGATCAAGATCCATGGGTTTGCCTATGTCGGATCTGCTCGCCAGCGGCAATTCGTCTACTTACTTCGCGCGGCGTCAAAATTGTAACAGCCATTGCATCGAGCGGGGAGGAACCGCTAATCTACCCTTTTTAGAACCTTTGCGCCTGGCGGAAGTTCGAACATTTTGGGAGGTATGTCAACGTTTGCCTCCATTTTTTCGGCAAACAGCTGATAGACCTTATACCCGTTCTTTTCCCGCTCAATGCTGTAGGGCCACATGATGCCTTCACCGATATCACGGTACTTGTCGAACACGGTGACTTCCTCGTTCCGTTCCCGCGTTTGTTCGTCCAGCCACGTGTAGGTTTGGCGCATCGGCAACCGGGTGTTGTGTTCCAAATACACCCGAATCGTTCGTCCCTGACTATCTGTGATCTCGACAATTTCGACATGCCTGCTGACGAAAACGTCACTACCGATGTAGTCGAAATCCATGCCGGCCTCCCCCTGGCGGGCACGCAACAGGTAAAGCACGTTCGTTTCCGTTGACCGGACATAGTTTTGCCAGCTTTCGTCGGGGATCGGACGCGCTCCTCGAAAGGTCACGTCCCATCCTTGGTCGGCCAGAAACAAGTAGGAGTAGTCGTGCTTCTTCCCGAGTACTTCCCGCTCCTGCAATGCCAAACCTTTCGCCGGTTTCGTGGCGGAATACTGAGTGTAGATGGTGGCTAAATCCAGGTTGCTCAAATTATCGTGAAAAAAGGCATAGACTCGACCGCTTGCGACGCGGGTTCGCATCTGCAGGAAATTGCTCCCGCCCAGCCCTTCGATGGCGCTAGCGACCACCTCCTTTCCCTTGTTGTCGGGCGTGCTCTGGGAGAACACTGGCGCGGCAAGCGTCGCCGCCAATCCTGTCTGGAGAAAACGTCGTCTGTGCATGTGGGACTCTTTCGTGCTCATGCGCAAATACTCAAGCGCAAACAATGGAACGAACCCAAACATGTTCCGGGCTCGCATCATCATGCGCGACAGCTTCGCCGCTGTGGATCGGACCGGGCCGGTCGCGCAGGAGCCCCGCTGGTCTGCCATTCATGACGGACTGTATTTCGGCTATGATCGCAAGCGCCACTTGCTCCGGACCATCTGTTCCGACGTCCAGACCCATGGGCGCATGTAACGCCGGATTCGCCTCGAGACTGGATAGTTCCGTTTCAGCCAACAGTTGTCCGGTGCGTTTACGGGGTCCCAGCACGCCCAGGTAGCGAATCGGCCGCTCAGCCAGACTACGTAGAACATCGGCATCCTGGCTGAAACTGTGGGTCATGGTGATCGCCGCCGTCCATTTGTCGATTACCGGCGCGCGCGAACCAAGAGGCCGCAATTCGACGCTGTCTGCTTGCGGAAATCTTTCCGGCTTCGCGTAATGCGCACGCCCGTCATAGACTTTGACTTTCCACCCTAAATTCTTCGCGAACTGAGTCACTGGGATAGCGTCTTCTCCCGCGCCAAAAACCAACAGCTGGATTGGAGGATCGATCCGCTCCAGTAATATTTCGCGGCCAGGCAATGGCGAGAACAAGCGTGAGCCGCCTTCGGACTTACCTAATTCGCTGAGCATCTTCTCAATCAGCGCGGGTTCGCTCAAGTTGTGATTGATGGATCCGTCCGGCGCAATGATCAGTTGCTGCCCGACCATCTGCAATGGCGCGAGCACATGAGCAATCGCCGCCGGGCGTCGCGAGTTTCGAACCGCCAGCAAGATGGGCAGAGCGGATGGCGCATCGCGCGTCACACGCTCCAGCAGCACGTGAATGATGCCGTTGCAGCCTAAGCCATAGCCGTCCGTCGAGAGTTCGCCATCGGCCGTCGTATCGTAACGCCGCAGCACCGGCCCATTAGCGGTGAGCCACCAGGCCTTCTTTACGATATCGTCTTCCAGGCACCCTCCGCTGACGCCGCCCACGTGTTGACCGTCCTGGGTCAGCAGAAGACGCGCACCGGGCGTTCGATACGAAGAGCCCTCGGTTTTCAGGACGGTCGCCAACACCGCCGTTTCGTTCGGCGGCGCTAGCCGTTCCCATAGGCTCAGAATTTGATCTCGCTCCCGCATTCGGACTGCTAGTACCAGCATAATGAACGGCTGGACAGGCTGCTGGCGGGTCGCAAGAAATCACCGGGCGGACAAGGTGATGCGCCGGCGGACTCTCTCATTGACGTTCAGCCGTCCTATCCACTATGCTGGCAATCGTGCACTTTAGGGTGCCACCGGCTCGCGGAAAGGGCTAAGCCCACCTACAGATCTAGTTAGCAGATTCGGACATTACGACTGCCCTTTCGGCCTGACAATGCGAGCGATCAGGCGCAACCCGGGCTTAGCCCATGAAAGGAAGTCGTCGTGACCGCTTCTCTACCTCAAAATCCCTCACTAGAGAACCTGAAAAAGCAAGCCAAGACCCTCAAAAAGGCCTGGCTGGCCGGCAACCAGAACGCGCTACAGCGGATCCACGCCACTCATCCGCGGAACGACGCGCCACCGCGCCTGACCGATTGTCAACTTGTGCTGGCGCGCGAACTCGGATTCGCCAGTTGGCCGCAACTGCGGGTTGCCGTTCTGTCCGCGAACCAGCACTTACCGGATCAATTCATAACGCTCGCCTGTTTATGCTACGACGATCCGCATTACGATCACCGCTCGTTTCATCTGCGTGCACACGAGGTGCTCCAACGAAATCCTTGGCTCGCGGGAGCAAATATCTGGTCGGCTGCCGCCGTGGGCAATGCGACCGCGATAAAAGCATTTCTCGATGAGAATCCAGACTCGGTAAACCATCCCGGTCCGCATGGCTGGTCGCCGCTGATTTGCACCTGTTACTCACGCGTTCTTCCTGTTGATCCCACCCATTCGACTTTCGAAAGCGCAAAACTTCTGCTGGACCGCGGCGCCGACCCCAATTCGTACACGCTGAAGGGCAATGCCGACGAGCGGCTGGACCAGAGTGCCCGCCGCTTTACCGCACTTACCGGTCTGTTCGGAGGCGGCTCGACCGGATTGGCTAACCAGCCGCCCCATAAGTATTGGCGCGAGCTGGCCGAGTTGCTGCTTGAACGCGGGGCCGATCCGGCCGATGAACAGTCTCTGTCGATCAACCAGACTGCGTCCCTACCTCTCCTGGTGCGTCATGGTCTCAAGGCTGAAGCGCAAATCACCACCGAATCAGGAACGATTACCTTACTGGGTCGCGAGCTCTCTCGAGCGGCCCGTAATGGTCGCGTGAATCTGGTCAAGCTTCTCCTCGCAAATGGCGCGAATACCAGTGAAAGATTGGACGGTCACACGCCCTGGGAGCACGCTACGTCGCGCGGTCACCTCGATATCGCTCGAATTCTCGAACGAGCCGGCGCGCCCGCGATCAAGCTTGACGACGTTGGGCAATTCGTCTCGTTTTGCTTAGCGGGCGATGAACGCGGCGCCCGCGCGATGCTGGAGCAGGCACCCGAGCTGATGGCGCAGGCTCCTCGAAACATGGTGCAACGTGCGGTTGGCACAGACAAAAGCGAGGCGGTCCAGCTGGTCCTGGATTTGGGTTTCGATCCGAATGTAATTGACGATAACGCCGCTATCCACCAGGCCGGCGAGCTTGCACGCAACGAAGATATACTCCGCCTTCTGCTGCAGCACGGGGCATCTCTCACCCTTCGCGACCCTTGGTACGACAGTACGGCAATCGGCTGGGCAGACTTCTTCGACTATGGCCCGCTGCGTGATAGGCTGCTCAACGAAAGCGGAATTTGTTTGTTCGATGCGCTCGATTTTGATCGGCTCGACCGTGTTCCCGACATCCTCGCGCGTGATCCCGCCGCACTTGAGCGCCCGTTTGCGAACTGCCTCACTCGCGAGCCCAAACCAGAGGACTGGCAAACGCCTCTCGCACGCATGCTCGAGCGCGGCAAAAGCGAGGCCGCGCTCATTCTTCTCCAGCACGGCGCCAGCACACGCGGGCTACCCTCTACCAATCAATCTGATCCGGAAAGAACTCGCTGACCAGATCTTCGTAGTACGGCCTGATCTCTTTTAAATCCGGCCGCGCCGCTCCCTTAGAATACAGATCGTATGGGTTGAATTTGCGCACCCACTCGAACATGGCGCGATCCTGCGCCGTCATCAAATGCTCGTACGCATGATGCCGGTGCGCGGCATAGAACGAGTGATATCGCAGCATATACTGCGCCTCTTCCGGCAAATACTTCTTCGTCACCGTATAGATGTACTCGTCATGCCCCCAAGACAACTGCACTTGGTCCAGCCCGCAGTTGGTCGCATAGATCCCATACTTGGTCTGGTACTCTGGCACCTTACTGTCAGGATTGTCGGCGAAAAACTCCGGAAATACCACTTGATCGGAATAGGCGCATCCCGCTGGAAACGTATCGCCTACCACCGCCCATTGCGGCTCTCCGTACAGGCACAGCACCTTGCCCAAATCGTGCACCAGGCCGGTCAGCACAAACCACCGCGGATGCCCGTCTTTTCGAATCGCCTCCGACGTCTGCAACAGATGCTCAATCTGCGTCAGGTCCGTATCCGGGTCGCTGTCATCGACCAGCGTATTTAGATACTCGGCCATTTCCCAGATGCTCTTTCGGCCGCGCGTCAACCCGCCATACCGCTGCTTCTTCTCCTTTATGAAATCCAGCGTCTGATAACGGTGATTCTGCCGGTAGAACTCCGTCACGCGCGGATTGGCGTCCTCCTTGTAATTCCGGAACTCGCTCTCTGACTTCCCTTTCTTGTATCGTTCCGCAACGAAATCGTCCCACTCGTCAAGCTCAACCAGCGGGCTCCCGGACAAAGTTGCTTCCATAATGCGATGCTCCCTCTCTTTATTGTGCACACGTGTGCAGGATTCCGCAAGCGGAAATGCGGAGAGGCTTTCGGCGGCTACCGACATTAACAATCGCCCAATTAAGGTTAAGAGCTCTGCGCGGCTACGGCTTCGGCGGAATGAAGCTCCTGCAGGCTCCAGACGCGCACAGGATCGCGACGACGAGCGGCGACTGCCTCCGCGGCGGCTCTGGCGCCACTAATTGTTGTGATGCAGGGCGTGCGATAGGTGACAGCATTGCGGCGAATGGTTTGTTCATCTGGGAATGAGTGACTGCCAGTAGTTGTGTAGATCACCAGGTTCAGCTTGCCGGCCTTGAGCAGATCGACAGCATTCGGACGGCCTTCATTTACTTTAAAAACCGTTTTAGCCGGGAGACCCGCGGCTTTGAGGTCTGCCGCGGTGCCCCGGGTAGCGAAGAGTTCAAACCCTAAATCACGGAACTTGGCAGCGACCTCGACGGCCGCGGGCTTGTCACGATCGTTGACGCTAATGAAAAGCGCGCCTTGATCGGGGATAGGTGAGCCAGCAGCAAGTTGCGCTTTCGCGAAGGCCTCGCCGAAACTTTGGCCTACGCCCATGACTTCGCCGGTCGAGCGCATCTCGGGTCCGAGCGTCGGATCGACGCCAGGAAATTTCGCAAAGGGGAATACCGGGCTTTTGACAAAAAAGCTGGGCACGGAAAGAGTGCCGTTGAGGACACCTTTGGTCAAATGCCTGAAGTCGGTGAGCTTTTTACCGAGCATCAGACCGACGGCGATTTTGGGCAGCGGAACACCCGTAGCTTTACTGACAAACGGAACAGTGCGCGAGGCGCGTGGATTCACTTCGAGCACGTAGACTTCTCCATTCTTGAGCGCGTACTGAACATTCATCAGGCCGATGACCTTTAACGCACGGGCAAGTTTGGTCGTGTAGTCCTTGATGGTCTCAAGCGTGCGTGGGGCAAGCGAGATGGAAGGCAGCACGCAGGAGCTGTCCCCGGAGTGAACGCCTGCCTCTTCGATGTGCTCCATTATACCGGCGATAAGCACGTTCTCTCCGTCGCAGAGAGCATCGACATCGACTTCGATAGCGTCCTCGAGAAACCGATCAATCAATACCGGCCGCTTGACGGAGAAGTGGACGGCTTCCTGCATGTAGCGGCGCACGGTGTCTTCGTTATAAGCGATCACCATGGCGCGTCCGCCTAAAACATAGCTCGGACGAACGAGAACAGGAAAGCCGAGATTACCGGCGATGGTGCACGCTTCTTCGACACTCGTCGCCGAGCCGTGATCGGGTGACGGGATATCAAGCTCACTGAGCAGCTTGCCAAACAGCTTGCGGTCTTCGGCCAGATCAATATTCGCAGGGTCGGTGCCGATGATAGGCAGGCCGGCCTGTTTTAGAGGCATGGCGAGATTAAGCGGCGTCTGCCCGCCGAACTGCACGATGAGTCCATCCGGCTTTTCGACGTCGTAAATATTGAGCACTTCTTCCTGTGTGAGCGGCTCGAAGTAAAGACGATCGCTCGTATCGTAATCCGTGGAGACCGTTTCGGGATTACAGTTCACCATAATCGATTCGATGCCGAAATCCTGCAGTGCAAAAGAGGCGTGACAGCAGCAATAATCGAACTCGATTCCCTGCCCAATGCGATTGGGCCCGCTGCCGAGAATCATGACCTTCTTACGATCGCTGGGGGCGGATTCGTCTTCCGACTCGTAACTCGAATAGAGATAGGGCGTGAAGCTTTCGAACTCGGCAGCGCAGGTGTCAACGCGATTGAAGACCGCGTGCACGCCGAGCTCTTTGCGGGTTTCGCGCACCGCGAGCGGTTCAACGCCTAGCGCTTCGGCAATCTGGCGGTCACCCAGGCCGCCGCGCTTCAGTTTGCGAAAATCGCGGGCAGTAAGCGACGAAAGCTGGCGGCCTTGGAGTGCCTGCTCTTCAGTCACAACGTCAGCCACTTGGCGCAGGAACCAGCGATCGATGCTCGTCATTTCGAAGACCTGCTCGACGGTGTAGCCTTGCGCAAAAGCGAACCGGATATATTCGAGACGGTCGGGATTGGGCGTAATGAGACGCTGCGCGATGAGTGCAGGATCGAGCGCGCGGCCACTCGACGACTTGCCGGTTTCCAGACTGCGCAACCCTTTGCCAAGAGCTTGCTTGAAGGTGCGGCCGATGGACATCACTTCGCCGACCGATTTCATTTGCGTGTTGAGGACAGGTTCGGCGCCCGGGAATTTTTCGAACTGCCAGCGCGGAATCTTGACCACAACATAATCGATGGTGGGCTCGAAACAGGCAGGCGTGGCGCGTGTGATATCGTTGCGAATCTCATCAAGCCGGTAGCCAACCGCGAGCTTCGCGGCAATTTTAGCGATAGGGAACCCGGTGGCTTTGGAGGCTAGCGCGGAGCTGCGCGAGACACGCGGGTTCATCTCCACGATAACCATGCGGCCGTTTTCGGGATTAATCGCGAATTGTACGTTCGAACCGCCAGTATCGACGCCAATTTCGTTCAGGCAACGCAGCGCCGCATCGCGCATCATCTGGTATTCGCGATCGGTTAACGTCTGTGCCGGTGCAACCGTGATGGAGTCCCCGGTGTGAACACCCATCGGATCGAAATTTTCGATGGAGCAGACGATAATACCGTTCCCGGCGAGGTCGCGCATCACCTCCAGCTCAAATTCCTTCCAGCCGAGGACACTTTCCTCGATGAGCACTTCATGGACGGGCGAGAGGTCAATGCCGCGCGCCAGAATTTCAACGAGTTCTTCACGGTTATAAGCGATTCCGCCGCCAGTGCCGCCCATCGTGAAGCTGGGCCGGAGAATGATTGGATATCCGATGCGCTCGGCAAAATCGAGACCGTCTTCGACGTTATTGACCAGCTGCGATTGCGTCATATCGAGGCCGATCTTGCGCATGGCGTCTTTGAAAAGCAGGCGGTCTTCGGCTTTCTTGATGGCCTGGATATCGGCGCCGATGAGCTCGACACCGTACTCATCGAGGACGCCAGATTCGGCGAGCTCCACAGCGAGATTGAGCGCAGTCTGGCCGCCAACTGTGGAGAGCACGGCGTCGGGCCGCTCTTTGCGGATGACTTCGGCAGCAAACGCAACACTCAATGGCTCGACGTAGGTGCAATCCGCCAGTTCGGGGTCGGTCATGATGGTGGCCGGATTGGAGTTGATGAGAATGACCTGATAACCCTCTTGGCGAAGCGCTTTGCAGGCTTGCACGCCAGAATAATCGAACTCGCAGGCTTGGCCGATGACGATGGGACCGGAGCCGATGATCAGGATGCGCTTGAGATCGGTGCGTTTGGGCATGTCTGTTTGGGCCAACCTCTAGCGGCCATGCTCCTTCATGGCAGTCGCGAAATCATGAAACAAGTAATGAGAATCATGTGGGCCGGGCGCCGCTTCGGGGTGATATTGCACGCAGAAGACGGGCTCGCTGCGATGCCGAAAACCCTCGAGAGTGTGATCGTTAAGGTTGACGTGCGTGACTTCGATCGCGGAATCAGGCAGTGAGTCAGGGTCGACGCAAAAGCCATGATTTTGGGAGGTAATCTCGACTTTACCTGTTTGTTGATTCAGGACGGGGTGGTTCGCGCCGTGGTGGCCAAACTTAAGCTTGAATGTTTTGCCTTCAAGGGCAAGACCGAGAACCTGGTGCCCGAGACAAATGCCGAAAACCGGTATTTTCCCGACGAGCCGGCGTACTTCACGCGCCTGTTGTTCGAGCGGTTCGGGATCGCCAGGTCCGTTCGAGAGAAAAACACCGTCAGGTTCGAGCGACAGGACGTCCGCGGCCGTAGTGTCAGCGGGAACTACCGTAACACGTGAGCCAATTTGTACCAAATGGCGTAATATGTTGCGCTTAACTCCGTAATCATAAGCCACAACATGAAATTCGAGCCCCCGGGCGCCGGGCAGCTTGTCGGAAGACGAGACTGGCGAAATGGCTTCGTTCCAGCCATATTGTGAATGAGTCGAGACCCGAGACACCAGGTTCTGACCGGACATGGAAGGTGCAGCGCGAGCGTTCCGGATCAGATCGTCGTGGTCATGCTCCCCGACGGCTATTATGCCCCGAAGGGCGCCGCGATCACGCAGAATACGAACTAGCTTGCGTGTATCAACTTCGGCTATAACCGGAATACCGTGTTTGGCGAGAAAATGTTCCGCTCGATCATCGGAGCGCCAGTTGCTCGCAACCGGCGAAATTTCGCGGACTACCAGACCTTCAATGAACGGCTTACTGGCTTCACTATCGGCAGGATTGGACCCATAGTTACCGATCTGGGGATTTGTCAGAACAACAATTTGCCCGCAATAAGAAGGGTCGGTGAAAATCTCCTGATAGCCGGTGATCGCCGTATTAAAAACGACCTCGCCGGATCGCTGGCCGGACGCACCAAAGCTCGTGCCCTCGAAGACCGTACCGTCTTCCAGGGCGAGAACTGCTTGCTCCAAATATGTAAGCTCCTGTATCGGTGAATGAGCCGCTGCAACAGATTAGCAGCTGACCAGCTTGAACGCTTCACCGCGCGCTTTCAAGAGCAGCGGGATCACCGGTGGGCCGATCACTTTATTGAATCATGTTTCGGAATGCGATTCAACGAAGGAGGATCGGCCCCAACTATAGAGCGACCAGAAGCGAGGCCTTACCGATGACCCCCACCGCCGTGGCCGCCACCAAATCCGCCGTGACCACCACCACTGAATCCGCCTCGCGCGCCACCCCCGACGAAGCCACTACTGCGTCCGCCAAATCCTCCACGCGCGTAGCCAGAGGAGTATCCACGAGAACCTCCGTACCCGTAACCTCCCCGATTCCCGTAACCGCCACGGTAGCCGTAGCCTCGGCCATATCCATAACCGCCACGGTAGCCATAGCCTCCGCGGTAGCCGTATCCGCGGTAGCCGTATCCGCGGTAGTAGCCCGGGTAACCCCAACCGCCCCAATAGCCGCCGTAAAATCCATACGGATAGCCGTACGCGCCATAGAAGGCGTAAGGATAACCGCACCCGTACCAGGAGTAAGGATCGCATGCGTACGGGTACCCGTAGCCATAGCCATATGCACCAGGAGCGACGACGCCCACTCCGAAACCAACAACAGCTGCTTTGGCTGGTTGCGGACCCAATAAGGCCAAGCCCGCCAACAGAGCACCGGCTAACCAAATCTTCTTTAACATCTTCACCCTCTAGGCATTAGACGCACCTACCAACCAAATCGGTGCATGGACGAAGTTTGCCCCATCCAGATCAAAACCGGCCCATAAGGTCAAATAGATAAAGATCAGTAGACAAAACCGGAGCGGAGGATTGGCGACCTGAGACATTGGATGGAAATTGCAGGCACGGTAGTTGACGCGCTCCTGCTACTGCGGATATTGCAGTTGAAGTTACAGCGGACCTACCTGTGGATCACGCTAGCTGCAGTTTTGACCTTGCTGCTGGATGCAGTGACGCTCTGGTATGGGTCAGAATCCCAGGAGATTAGTCGCGTCTTCATTTTTTCACGATTCCTATGGGCTTTTGTGTTCCCTGCGGCTGCTTACGACGTCTGGGAAGAGTTGAAAACACAAGTGGCGCGTATCCGGCGTTTCGCGATTTTCCGCCTGGTAGCCAGCCTGGTCTTAGCGGCAATTCTCGGCCTGATTATTGCCGCCGCAGCAGGTGCGGAAGAGAGCAATGGTGACGCGCTGCTGGATACTTTTGCGGTGATTCTCTGGGCTGCAACATCGACCGCCAGCCTGGCGTTTCTCTGGTCCATGAACCGGCTGGTCCGAGCAGCCAAAATCGAAGTGCAGGGAAACACTTCCGTCTGGTTGTTGTTCTACCAGCTCTCGCTGGCCGCTGAAGTCGTGACGTGTTTCCTGATCATCATTGGGCAGCGCTTCACCGAATTTGTCTCGACCGCAATTGACGTTTCGCTCGGATTGTATTCGATTCTGATCACGCTGTGGTGTATCTGGAAATTGCGGGCGCATACCTCCAACGTGCCGAGCGAGCCGGAAAAGTCACTGCTTTGAGGTTGCACGGACCCGGGAAAAGCGCGCCGCCTCATTGCCAAGCGCATGTGAGGCGATCTCTGAGGTACAGCGCTCTTCAGGTTTGCGATTCGTAATAAGAAGAAATCTTTTCGTAAACCTCAGGCGGAAAATCTATTTCTTTATAGATATTGCACGCGTCCTTGTTTTCCGCGCCTTCACAGATTGGAAAATCCTGCTGGTTCATCCATTCGATAATCCGGTCTCGCTTAGGCGGATTGTATCCTTTTGCCTCGACTTGCCGGATGATCGCTCTCGCTTTCTGCTTGTCGCAGTCTTTATCTTTCTGCAGGTATTCGAGCAGCTCGTCGCCAGACAGGAAAAACCGGCCAACCATCACGAAAACCAGACGGCCATAATGGCCGATGTTTTCGCCGCGATCGAGCGAATCCAAAAGATGAGACATCATTTTGCTAGCGCGCAAGTCTTCGATTGCCATTGTGTTCCTCTCCACGTGAGATACGAGCGCTGGAGCTGTGGTTTCGTCTTTATTTCGCCTTCTGGGTCCGAATATAGAACCGAGCGGCTACCCTGGAGTTAGTGGCTACGGAAACAGGTCTGGGCAAACTCGATGGCGCCTCACATGCCAGCGTCGAGGAGAAGACACTCTTCTCCATCCTCGCCGCGATTAGTTTCTGTCATCTGCTAAACGACATGGTGCAGTCGCTGATACCCGCGATTTACCCGATTCTAAAAACCTCTTTCCACCTGGATTTCGGGCAGATCGGACTGATAACTCTGACCTATCAGCTCACGGCTTCATTGTTGCAACCATTTGTCGGTCATTACACGGACAACAAACCGCACCCGTACTCCTTGCCGGTGGGCATGACATTTACGTTATTCGGGCTAATTATGCTGGCGCTCGCTCCCAGTTTCGGCATGCTCCTGCTGGCGGCGGCCCTGGTCGGCATGGGGTCATCAGTGTTCCACCCCGAATCGTCGCGAGTCGCTAGGTTGGCTTCGGGAGGTCAGCACGGCCTCGCGCAATCCGTTTTTCAAGTGGGCGGCAATGCAGGAATGGCACTTGGTCCGCTGCTGGCCGCGTTCCTTGTCTTGCCGAATGGGCAACATAGCATGATCTGGCTGGCATCGGCCTCGTTGCTGGGAATCTATATTTTGACCAACGTCGGGCATTGGTATCGCGGGCTCCCGGCAAGGAAGACTCCAAAGGCGTTCTCGGGATCTGGAGGCTTGGCACTGCCGCGCAACAAGATCGTTCTTGCACTCTCGATTCTAGTCTTGCTTATCTTTTCGAAATATTTCTACCTTGCGAGCATATCGAGTTACTACACGTTCTACCTGATCAGCCGGTTTCATGTGCCGGTGGAGCAGTCGCAGCTTTATCTCGCGGTGTTTCTGGGCTCAGCGGCAGTTGGCACCCTGGCCGGCGGCCCGATCGGGGACAGGATTGGACGCAAACTGGTCATTTGGTGGTCGATTTTAGGCGTACTTCCCTTCTCCCTGCTACTTCCTTACGTGAACTTGTTCTGGACCGTCGTCCTCACAGTGATCATCGGATTGGTGATCGCTTCCGCGTTTTCAGCAATTCTGGTTTACGCGCAAGAGTTACTTCCCGGAAATATCGGAATGATTTCGGGCATCTTCTTCGGTTTTGCTTTCGGAATGGGCGGGATCGGCGCGGCCGTGCTGGGAAAAGTCGCGGACCTGACGAATATATACTTCGTGTATCACATGTGCTCTTTTTTGCCGGCTATCGGCGTTTTCACCGCCTTCTTGCCGGACTTAAAAAGCGCGACGCTGGATCGGGCACCTCGAACCGCACACGCAGACAGCCACTAACGTGCGCGGCGCTTAAGATTCTTGTCGTCTGGATTCTGAAGCTCTTACGCTGTATCAAGAGAACGCAGAGCCAGGCCGCGGGCAACCGAGGTAAATTCGTCCCCGGTGCGAATTTTGTCCGCGCCGAAGCGCTCTTCGAAGATGCGGCGAACGGCTGGAACGAATGACGAGCCGCCTGTGAGAAACACCCTCTCGACTTCCGCCGCCACCACACCGCTCCTATTCAGCAAGGAATCTACAGTTAAAGAGATCGCCTGCAAGTCGCCAGCGATCCACTCCTCAAAAGTAGAGCGGCGCACGGGCGCCGAGAATTCGACATCGCCATCCTGAAACTGGAACTCAGCGACTTCAGAATGCGAGAGCTCGATTTTCAGAAGCTGTACGGCGCGATGCAAATGATAACCAAGATCGTGCCTGACCAGATAAATCAGGCGCCGGATTTTTTCGGGTTCGAGGGCTTGGCTGGCTACGCTCTGCAACAGATTCAGAGTGTCTTGAGACTTGAGCAGCGAGAGATGATGCCAGCGTTCGAGCTTGTGATAAACCCAGCCGGGAACGGGCAACAGCTTGTGGCCGGAACGTAATTCGGTACCGGCTCCCAACTCGGGCGAGACGAGGTGACGCACAATGCGGGCATCGAAAGCATCTCCGGCAAGCCCCAGCCCTTCATTCCCGATCACGGTTCGACGGCCGGATTCACGTCTGCGGTGCGACGGGCCGACACTTAAAAGAGAGAAGTCACTGGTGCCGCCGCCGAAATCGCCGATCAGAATCAGCTCCTCATGATCCAGCGCTGCTTCGTAGTAATAAGCTGCGGCGATTGGCTCATATTCAAAAGATATTTGAGTAAAGCCGGCAGTTTCAAGAGCCTTTCTCAGACGAGCTAGGGCGTAATCATCGTCGGCCGATGTTTCGGCGCCGACAAATCGAACAGGTCGCCCTACGACGACGCTCTCGATCGGAGTCCCGAACTGTTTTTCAGCAGCAACCCGGATGTCACGCAGAATTCGCGAGACCAAATCCTCAAGCCGAATTCGGCGCCCAAACACCTCAGTACTCAGGAGGCCGCGACTCGAAAGGAAAGACTTCAGCGACTGGATCAGTCGGCCTTTCTCATCGTCGCCGTTCAGATATTGCGTGATTGCTTCGGGGCCACTCCAGGATTGAGTCGATGTACGGGCGCCTATTTTCAGCCGCTGTAGATAGAGAAGAGAACGATACGACTCCGTGAAGCCATCGCCCGAAACAGGAAACTGCGCGACGCTAACCGATCCTCGGTCCGATGCAAGTGCAATGGAACTGTTTGTCGTTCCGAAATCGAGACCAATCCCCATTAGTCAGGAAGCGCCCAGGAAAACACCTACTTTACGAAAGCCGAGGCTTCCCGCCGATCGCGTGCGCCCATTCGAGGCTTCAGCTTCCCCAATGCGAGGCAGAGCAGAACGCCGAGCGTCGTCCCTCCGATGTTGATCAAAACGTCACGGAGAGCCGGATCGCGATCCGGGAAAAAGCGCTGCAGAAATTCGCTACAGGAACCAACCACAGCGCCGCAGCCGAGAATAAACCAAGGCTTTCGCGCCCCCGAATCGATCGCTTGCCAAAGAAGAATAGCCAAAATGCAAAACAGGCTGACGTGAAAGCCTTTATCCACCAGAAGATGGATCAGATCGAAGGAGGGACGTTGCTCGAGATTGCTGAATAGCTGAGCCGAGACAAAATGAAATGTCCCCTCCGCCCACTTGGAAGCCAGGGAAGTTGAGGAGAAGAAGATGACGCCGATCCAAACGGCGACGACCCAGATCCAGCGGTTCACTTGAGGCATGCGAGCGAGCAACACCACAATAGCAAGGCTAAGAAAGCTTCCTGCTACCCGCGCCCAATATAGGGCATCTTGGTCGCCATCACCGTCATGAATTGCACGTTCGCCTCCAACGGCAGACCAGCAATATAAAGCACCGCATCAGCTACATGTTGAACATTCATGCGTGGCTCAGGTGCGGTAGTACCATTTGCCTGGAGAACGCCGCCAGACATTCTAGCGGTCATCGGAGTTTCAGCGTTTCCGATATCGATTTGGCTACATACAATGTCGTGTTTGCGGCCATCTAGGGAAATGGATTTTGTTAGTCCTGTGATGGCGTGCTTGGTTGCGGTGTACGGCGCCGAATTGGGCCGCGGCGCATGGGCCGAAATAGATCCATTATTGATGATGCGTCCCCCGCGCGGATCCTGTACCTTCATCAGTTTGATGGCTTCTTGAGCGCAGAGAAAGGATCCGGTAAGATTGACGCCCACAACGCTCGTCCATTGCTCGTAAGTCAAGTGCTCCATCGGAATCGGCGGTGCGCTCGTCCCTGCATTATTAAAGAGTAGATCTAACCGGCCGAACTCCTGTTTGACTCGGGTGAAAAGTGAGACGACCTCTTCCGGCTGGCTGACATCTGTTGGCAAGATCAATAGTTTGCCGGCGGACGGCAGTGCCGCGGCCGCTGTCTCCTCCAACTGCGCCGGGCGTCGCCCAGCGAGCGCGAGGTGATAGCCGGCAGCCTGCAAGGCAAGAGCCACCGCGCGTCCGATTCCACTACCCGCGCCGGTTACCAGCGCGGTCTTGTTGCCCATGACTCACCCTCCGTGGTGTTGCCATTCTAGCGAGCTTGCACAAAGGCCTTACAATCGAGCGCCCCTGTAAAGATCGCGCAAACACCCGAGCCGCCAGTTTTTGAAATGGTTCCAATCGCAGCGCTAAATAACGCCGAAAGTCATCACAGATGAGCTTCTGACGGATTAGCGTCGCCCTTTAGTTGTTATGAGAGCCAACTGCTGAGTAAAGTCAGTCAAAGTTTCGGGAACCGCGTGATAGTAGATGAACTGACCCTGGCGCCGGGAATCGACGAGACCGGCTTCACTGAGAATGCGCAAGTGATGCGAGACGGACGGGCCCCCGACACTTTGCAGGGAACAGATGTCACCGCAGTTGACTTCGTCGGCCTTTGCGATGGCAGAAAAGATGTCCAGTCGAGTCTCGTCGGAGAGAGCTTTCGCGATCTTGGCGATTTGCTTGGGTTTCATGGCTGCTCAACGTGTGCCTTCTGATTTGACGTTGGAAAGGATGACGTGGTTAGTATCGAGCAGTGTGCCGAGCGCTCGTTGCAGAGCCGTTTCGGCCTTGATGTAGTCACTCTGGGCCGATATTTCTGCGGACTGGGCCTGGGCCAAATCTCCCTGATATTGAATCACGAGATAGCTGGTAGAGGCGCCGACTTCAAGTTTTTCGACTTCGGCGTGGACGGTCTGCTGTTGGAGGATGCGTTCGTGGACGGCGGCCTCATAGCTGGCTCGACCTTCTTCCACCGCAATAGAGGCGTTGGTGATTTCGAGCTTAACGCGCTTTTCCAACTGGCGCAGACGGATCTCCTGCTGGCGGAGTTGAAGCAGGTCGCGGGCAACGTCCGCGCGGGCGGCGCGATTGGCGAGTGGAATGGAAAGCTGAACGCCCACACCGTAATCAGGGAAGTTGCGATGGGCGAGCTGGGCAAGCGCGTCACCATAGCCGCCCAGGAACAGAGGATCGCGCACGATGGAGGAGGGATTGGTGGTGCCGCCGGTGAGCGTGGGATCGTTGGCGAGCGGGTTAGGGTCCCCGATCAGCGCATTGTTGCTGGCGCTGGCGACCAGATCGAGTTCGGGTAGCAAGGCACTCTTACTGCCCTTCAAACTGAGCTGTGAGTTAGCGAGTTGGAGTCGGAGTTGGGCAAGTTCTGGGCGATTGCGAAAGGCCTGCTCCAGGAGTTCACCTACTGGAGGGAGCGTTTTTTGCGGAGGCACCTGAACGGAATCGGTTGGCACGAGCGGCAGATCCGTCAGACGGTTGTCATTGACGCTGCGAGTCAGGTAATCTTTCAAGACTTCGGATTGCTGACGCACCAACGTTTTCGACACGGCCAGGTCGCGGCGGCGGCGCGCTACTTCAGCCTGGGCGCGTGTCACATCGATAGAAGCGCGGGTACCTTCTTCGGCGGAAGCCTGGTTATCGCGGAGAAGCCGTTCAGCAGAAGCGAGGGCATCACTACGCACGGCGACATCGCGATTGAGACTGACCAGATCCCAGTAGAGGCGCACGACCGCAGCAACCGTGCTGATGACCTGCTGCTCAAAGACGAGATCGGAAACCTGACGATTGTTTCTGGTGATACGGACGTAACGATTGTTTACCGCAGGGCCGAAGCCCCGTAGTAACGGTTGACTGAGGTTGACATACATATCCGAAGTGATGGACGGGTTGTAGGTGACGAGCGGGCTGTTGGTGTTCTGGTGAAGGTTGTCCCAACCGACGCTGGCAGTGGCGCCAGTGACGAAGCCTTTCTGCAGGGCAACATCGGCTTCCGTAGCATTGGTGTTCAGCGAGCGCAGGCCTGGCAGAAAAGTGCTGTTCTGAGGGTCTGAGGTATGGTTCCAGCCGAAGGTTCCCGTGAGCGTGGGGTCGAATTGGGGAACGCCGGGGCCGGTGGCAAGCGGAATAGAGCCGAGAATCGAAAGATCGGTTTCGGTTCCACTGCCGACCACACCATTGAGAGCGGGTATATCGCCACCGCCGAGCGTGCCGGTACCGCTGATGCTGGCATTGACGCTTGGGCCGCCGACGCCGTTGGGGCCTTCCTCAATGGAGAGGGGAACGCCGCGCGGGAAAGCGCCGGATTTAGCGCGCACAATATCGGTGTTGGCGATCGCGAGATCGTAGCGCTGTAGCTCAATGTCGAGGTTGTTCTCGAGAGCGAGTGCGATCGCATCCTGCAGAGACAAATACAGCTTACCGTCACGAATCAGAGAATCAAGTCGCGAGGAGTTGGACAGGCGCGCGGACGGAACGGCGGGTGTACGGTAACCCTGGGCGATGGTGCCCCAGCCGTGCATAACGTCGGGGTCGGGGGCTTGAGCAGCGACCAGCGCAACGGTCAGTAAAAGGCAGACCGCAGGCTGAAATACACGCGCCGTGCCAAGCCTCCTGTTAACAGATAGATTCATGGTTTAAGACTTTCGAGGTTGGGAATGGACCAGCTCGCTTTCGGTTAGGGCGTCGCTGGGATTAGCCACCAGCTGTTCGTTACCGGTGAGTCCGTGAAGTACTTCGACTTGCGGCCCAAGGTCACGGCCCAGTTCTAGGTTCACGAAATGCAGCTTGCTGTCGGTCGTTACGATTGCAACACGTGTACCCTGTCCGTTGACGACCAAAGTGTCGGCTGGGATAAGGACGACGTTGCGACCGGTGGACAGGGTGAACTTTACGTCTGCGTACATGCCGGGGAGGAGCTCGCCACTGCGATTATCGACCTGGACCTCGGTGAGGAGGGTACGGGAATCGGCGTTGAGAGCGTCGGCCGAGCGCACGACTTTTCCGGTCACCGGATGACCGGCGCGTTCGCGTACCTCGATTTCAGCGGTTTGACCGTTGTGGATATCAACCGCGTAGGCCTGAGGGACGCGGACTTGGATACGCAGGATACCGGATTGAGCAATAGAGAAAAGGTTGGACTGCGGGCTTCCGCTACCCGCGGTGATGAGATCGCCGCGCTCGACGCGACGCTCTGTGATAACGCCCTCAAAGGGAGCAGTGACGCGCTCGAAAGAGACCATCTGGCGGAGACGGTTGACATCTGCTTCCGCAGCGTTGATGTTGGCCTTGGCGGCATCGAGATTGGCGCGTTGCGCAGTAACAGTTGCTTCAGCAGTAGCGAGGCCTGCGCTGGAAGCAGCCACTTCGGCCTGCCGTGCTTCGAAACTGGAACGTTTTTCATCACCATCCTGCTTGGAGAGGACACCGCGACTGACCAGGCGAGTCCAACGGTGATCGGTGGTCGCGGCGATTTGCCGGTTGGCGACGGCCTGG
The DNA here is from genome assembly GCA_036272575.1 of Bryobacteraceae bacterium. Classification (GTDB taxonomy): domain Bacteria; phylum Acidobacteriota; class Terriglobia; order Bryobacterales; family Bryobacteraceae; genus Bog-105. Next base: position 35,140 of record DATAYL010000015.1, read on the forward strand.
TCGACATTAGCATGCGCCTGATTAACGGAGGCTTGCGCTTGTACGAGATTGGCTCTGGCCTGCTCATAAGCGGCTTTGGTCTGAGCCAGGGTAGCGACGGATTGGGCGAGCTGCTGATCGATTTCCGGCGATTCGATTTCAGCGAGCAGTTGGCCAGCCTTGACACGGCTACCTATATCAACGAGCCGGCGTTTGAGATAACCGCTACTGCGAGCGTATATGGAGGACACGTAGACGGCCTCGACGTTGCCCGGCAGATCAAGCTGCGAAGTGGGCGGCGCTGGACTTGCTTGGACGGTGCTCACAACAGGCACCGGATCGGCGGCGGCGCGAGCGATATCGTTCGCTTCCGAGCTGCGCACGAGGCGCGGGCCAATACCAATAGCGAGCAGAATCAATAGCAGCAGTACTGCGCTGACAAGGAGCCGAGTGCGGTTTGATTTTACGGGCAAGTTTGAAGAGGATTCGAGTTCATCGATAACGGAACGATTTGTCTGCATTAGAGAGACTCCTGAGCCGAAGATTTACGAGCTAAGACGCTATACATCAGGGGAACAAAGAACAGAGTTGCGACGGTGGCGAGAGTCAGTCCGCCGATTACCGAGCGGGCTAGGGGAGCATTTTGTTCTCCGCCTTCGCCGAGGCCCAAGGCCATAGGGACCATCCCGATGATCATGGCGAGAGCCGTCATACAGATGGGCCGCAAGCGGGTGGAACCGGCTTCGATGGCCGCCTCAAAGGGTTCAATGCCGACAGCGGAGCGTTCCTTGGCGAAAGTAACCAGCAGAATGCTGTTGGCTGTGGCTACACCGATGCTCATGATGGCGCCCATCAGGCTCGGAACGTTGAGGGTGGTCTGGGTGAGGAAAAGCGCCCAGACAATACCGCAGAACGCACCAGGAAGAGCAGTAATAATGATGAACGGATCGAGCCAACTTTGGAAATTGACCACCATCAGCAGATATACGAGCATGGCGGCGAAGAGCAGGCCCAAGCCAAGGCGAGCGAAGGCTTCTTGCATGCTGGCGGCCTCACCACGCAATTCGATGAAATTGCCGGGTGAGAGCTTGCCCTGGAGCTGTTTAATAACGTTTTGGATTTTGGAAGTGACAGCGCCGAGATCACTGTTCTGGACGTTGGCGTAAACATCGAAGACAGGCTGCACATTCCGGTGATTGACATTTACCGGTTGCACTTCATGCGAGATAGTCGCCATGTTGCTCAGGAGTTCAGTGGAACCGGTCTTGGTCGGGATGGGTGTGTTCTGGACCGCGTTCAGAGACGCTACCCGGTATTGAGGTGTTTGCGCCGCGACCATATAGGTCATGCCCATTTTGGGATCGAGCCAGAAATTGGGACTGACCTGGGCGCTTGAACTCAGCGAGACATAGACGCTGTTGGCGACGTCCTGTTGTGTGAGGCCGAATTCCGCCGCGCGTGTGCGATCGATATCAAGGTGGAGACTGGGACCGTCGAGAACCTGGTGGATGTGCACGTCGACCGCGCCCGGAATACGGCGGATGCGACTCTGCAGCTGACGAGCGATCTGATAATTGGCAGGGCCACCATAACCGATGACCTGAACATCCAGGGGAGCAGGCAGACCGAAGTCGAGGATTTGGCTTACGATATCGGCAGGCTGAAAATAAAAGGTGAGTCCGGGGAAGATGCGGGGCAGGCGCTGGCGTAGCGCCTTCACGTACTGTTCGGTGGGATGGTGCCCCTCTTTCTTCAGGGCGACGAGGATTTCACCGTCGAACGGTCCGATGGTCGCTCCATCACCGAACGCGAGATTGAACGTTTCAGGAGAGCGGCCGATGTTATTGAGGACTAGATCGAGCTCGGATGGAGGAATGACCCGGCGGATTTCGTGTTCGACGTTGCTGAAGATGACGCGTGTCTGCTCGAGGCGCGTGCCAGCGGCGGCGCGAACGTGCAAACGAAGCTGGCCGGCATCGACGTTGGGGAAGAAATCGCGTCCGACAAAAGGCAGGAGTAAGAAAGGCGTGGCCATGATCGCGCCAGTGAGCCAGAAGCTGCGTTTTCGATTGCCGAGATACCAGTGCAACGCATTCGTATAGCGGGCGCGCACCCGTTCGTAGCCCTGATTAAAGCGTTGATGTATGCGGGTGAAAAGGTTCGAAGAGAGCTCGCCGTCCGGTTCGTTGTCGTGCTCGGACGCGGGTTCAGAACGAAGCAAAAAATTTACCAGCACGGGGACCAAGGTGCGCGAAAGAACGTAAGACGCGAGCATCGCAAAGACGACAGCCAGCGCCATAGGGGTGAAGAGATATTTCGCGGGACCGGTCAGAAAGACAACCGACACGAAGACTATGCAAATGGTGAGCGTCGAAATGAAAGTGGGACCGGCAATTTCGGAAGCACCTTCGAGAATGGCATTGTACAGAGGCTTGCGGCCCATGTGACGGTGAATATTTTCGATGGTGACGGTGGCATCGTCCACGAGAATACCGATGGCCAGAGCGAGACCACCGAGAGTCATGACATTTAAGGTGTCGCCGATGGCGCTCAGCACGATGATTGAAGAAAGAATCGAGAGTGGGATCGAGATGGCAATGATCAGAGTGCTGCGCCAGCTGCCGAGGAACAGCAGGATCATGGCGGCGGTGAGGCAGGCAGCGATAATGCCTTCGCGCAAGACGCCCTGGATGGAGGCACGCACGAAAATGCTCTGATCGAAGAGCTCAGAAATCTTCATCCCGGGAGGAGCCGCGGCGCGCGTGGTGGGCAGGATCTGGTTTTTAATCTGATTGACAATATCAAGGGTCGAGACACTGCCAGTTTTCATGATCGAGAGAAGAACGGCTGGATTGCCGTCACGGCGCACGCTGTTCTCCTGAATGGCATAACCGTCGTGCACGTGGCCGATATCGCGCAGGTGGATGGGCGCACCATTCACCATCTTTATGGGTGCGCGATTCAGAGCTTCGGCGTCTTTGGGGCTGCTGTTGGTGGTGATGGAGTAATCGCGATTTGCAACTTTCACCGTTCCGGTTGGCAGTGTGACGTTTTGATTATTAATGGCATTACTGACGTCGATGGGATTGATGTTTTTGGCTGTCATGGCTTGCGGATCAAGATCGACCATGATCTGGCGCACCTTGCCTCCGTAGGGCGCGGGCAGCAACGTTCCGGGCACGGTAGAGAGCTGCTGGCGAACGCGGAAAATGCCGTAGTCGTACAGGGCGGATTCAGAAAGTGTGTTGCTGCTAAGAGCGAGCTGAATGATGGGAACAGTATCCGCGCCGAACCGCAAAATCCAAGGTGGATTGATTCCAGGCGGCATTCGGAATCGGATGCCCTGCACGGCGGACGTGACCTGCGCCATGGCGGCATCGATACGCACCTGCGGCTGAAAGTAGATTTTAATTACGGAAACACCGCTAAGCGTCTGCGATTCAATGCTCTTCACATCGTTCACGACAGCCATGACAAATTCGCTGAAGGTGGTAACGCGCTTTTCCATGTCGGTGGTGGGAAGGCCGTCATAGGTCCAGATGACGCTGACCACTGGGATATCGATTTTAGGAAAGATGTCGGTTGGGGTAGAGACGACGGCAGTAATGCCGAGGATCAGGATCAAGACAGAAAGAACAATAAACGT
>DATAYL010000016.1:0-23600 GCA_036272575.1 Bryobacteraceae bacterium
GGCAAATCGACCAGCACCATCTGGAACACGCCCATGTAAAATCGCACTATCATCACTGGCAGCATGAGCATCGACACTGCGATCATCAGCGGATAGGAAATGTTCGGCGTCAGATGCATGAACGCCTCCACCTTAACCCGCAGCGGCAAATCGGCTTTGAAAATGCGCGGCAGCAGCTTCTTCGCCACTTGCGTGAGCCCCTTCGCCCAACGCGCCTGCTGCACTTGAAAACCATACGTATCGATTGGCAGTTCCGACGGGCAATCGACGGAGGGAACATACACGAACCGCCATCCGTTCAATTGTGCCCGGTAGCTCAGATCGGAATCTTCGGTCAGCGTTTCGTGCTGCCACCCGCCCGCGTCGTCAATCATCGTCCGCCGCAAGATACCTGCTGTCCCGTTAAAGTTGAAAAATAGGCCCGAACCGCAGCGCGCCCCATGCTCCAGCACAAAATGTCCATCGAGCAGCATCGCCTCCACCTGAGTCAGGATGCTGTACTCTTTGTTCAAATAACTCCAGCGAGTCTGCACCACGCCCACGGTGGGATCTGTAAAAAAGTCGACCGTTCTCTTTAGAAAGTCGCGTGGCGGCACGAAATCCGCATCGAAAATGGCGATTAACTCGCCCGTAGCACTCTCGAGTCCGGCCTGCAGCGCGCCCGCTTTGAACCCATGACGATTGCTCCTGTGCCTGTATTCGAGCGGCACGCCCGCCGCCCGGTATTCGTTGCAAAGCCGCTCGGTGAACGGGTGAGTTTCGTCGGTCGAATCGTCCAGCACCTGGATTTGCAACAATTCCCATGGATAATCGATCCGGCTTACCTCTTCCAGTAATCGCTCAACCACAAAGCGCTCGTTATAAAGCGGCAGCTGGACAGTCACTTTGGGCAGCCGTTCAAATGTAGCCGGCGCCGTCGAGAGCAGCGATTTGCTGTACTTCATGTACCGGCGAACCGTCTCGTACCGATGGACTCCGTACACCGACAGGACCGCCAATATGCCGAAGTAGGGGATCAACAGCATCCAGTCAAAACCGGACAACCGATAGATCCCCGAAAATGTATCGTCAAAAAGTCCGGATGCCAGCCGCGATCCAAGTGTCTGCTGTGCGAATAAGAGTAGTAGCATCGACTCCAGTTGGTACATTCCGCTTCACCCAGGCAACTCAATTGCTTGCCGAAGCATTCCCATATTCTAACCGTTTCAACGTCGTTTACGGCGCTAAACCACCTATCAGGAGACGCTTCCCGCTCGTCCCCCATTACGCCACAACTTCCCCGGCGAGCCCAATTCGTGATACTGTCGGTTCCCAGGGAACAGGCGTTTCCCAATCTGCGTAAGCTCCATCAGAGACGGGAAGGTAGTATGCGTGACCACATTAGAATACTCGGAATCTTGAACATAGTCCTGGGCAGCCTGACTGCTCTCGGCGGTGTGGTGATTCTGGTGGCGACCGGTAGTTTGGCCGGTGTCATCGCCGCCTCCATCAACGCCGAATCGGACTCACAAAGCACCTTCGTCGCCGCGCCCATCATCGCCGCCATCGGCATCGGAATCGCCATCTTCTTCGTAGTCTTGGGCTTACCCGCTATCCTAGGCGCCTGGGGCTTGCTCAATTATCGCCCCTGGTCGCGCGTTCTGATGCTGATTGTCTCCGCCTTTCATCTGCTCCACATCCCCATCGGTACCGCGCTCGGAGTCTATGGCTTATGGGTACTGACCAGCGAAGACGGTCGTCGGCTCTTGCAAAGCGGCGGTGTCGCCGTCCCTCCCGCGTATCCGAATCAATATGCGCCGGCCGCCTATCCGCAGCCATACAGTCCGCCGCCAGGTCCGCCGCCACCCGCTGTTTGATGGATTCCGCTTTACTAAGCCAATAATCGCCTGGCCTCCGCAAAAACCTCCTTAAGCATTTCGGGTGTTAGCCGTTTCGTTGACGTATTTTGCTGGCTGGGATGGTACGAAGCCAGCACTATGGGCCCGTCCTGACACGGAGAATGGCGGACCCCGTGCCCGAAGCGAAATTGCGCGCGCGCCCGAATCCGCCCGCTATCCTGCAAAATCGACAAATACGCATCCAGCGCAATCGCTCCCAGCGCCACCACCACCCGTATGTTCGGCAGCAGAGAGAATTCCTCGACCAGGTACGGGCGGCAGGTCAGAATTTCCTCCCTGGTCGGCTTGTTGTCGGGCGGCGCACAGCGTACCGGCGCGGTGATGTAAGCGTCAATCAGGCGTAGCCCATCCCCCCGCGAAATACTCATCGGCTGATTGGCAAAGCCCGTTTCCCAGAGTGCCCGGTACAGGAAATCGCCCGAACGGTCGCCTGTGAACATTCGCCCCGTTCGGTTCGCTCCATGTGCTCCCGGCGCCAGACCGATGATCAGCAGGCGCGCCTCTGGGTCGCCAAACCCCGGTACCGGACGGCTCCAATACTCCTCGCCTCGAAAGGCGCGGCGCCGCACTCTCCCGATTTCTTCCCGATGCGCCACCAGCCGGGGACAGAGACGGCAATTCACGATCCGCTCGTTTAGCGCGCGCAATTCTTCTGAGGTATTGGAATCGTTCTGATGCAAGTCCTCGCCCAGCGTACCGCGAGGCTTCGGCCTCGCAGTTATTTATCTATTCCGATTGGCGTGCATCGGCCTTTATCCGCGTCCAATCAATCTTTTGTTTGGCCCGCTAGCCTAAAAGCCGCTCACCAACCTGAGACCGCTCCGCGTCTCCAGCTGAATTTTTTGCTCCTGCGCGGGCTCTCTTCGAAACTTCTCGATCGAGGCAGCCAGCGCGTGTAGTGAACTGCCGCATTGATCACCCGCCCTAAAAGGTGGATTTAGAGTTGTGTTCGGCAGCAACTGAAACTGCGGAATCAGGTCGGCGAATATCTCTACCAGCTTGGGATCCCGCCAGCCTCTTGCCGCTTCAACGCGAATTGTTCGCAAGGCTTCCTCTGCGTTCATAGCCGATTTATAAGGCCGCGTTGTCGTTAGCGCGTCAAATATATCCGCCAGTTGCAGAATGCGCGCCAAGAGTGGAATCTCTTCCCCCCGCAGCCCGTCCGGGTACCCCGAGCCGTCCCATCGTTCATGATGGTGCCGGATGATCGGTAGCACCGGCGAGAGAGATCTCATACCCTGGCAAATCCGTTCGCCGCGCTCGGCGTGCGTCTTCATCGTTTCCCATTCGATTTCCGTAAGCGGGCCCGGCTTGAAGAGTACCTGGTCGGGTACCGCTACCTTCCCGACATCATGGAGGTAGCCGCCCCTCTGCAGCGCGAATACATCTTCCGGCGGCAGACCCAGCGCTAGCGCCATCGCCGCCCCCATCAAGGCCAGGCGGTGGCAATGTTGTCCGAGATCGGGGTCGCGCTCCTCGACCGACTGTGCCAGCGAAAATAACACGTTTTCCGAGTCGTCTAAAGAATGGATCATGGCCCGCCGCCGTAAGCTCCCAGCCAGCCGCGCCTGAAACGCCCGCCCTTCGAGCGGCAGCGTCAGATACTCATCCGCCCCCATCTCAAGAGCTCGCACCTCCTCGTCGACGCTCCCCTTGTTTCCAAGTACATATACCGGCAAAAACTGCGTCGCCGAATTTTTCTTGATCAGCCGGCATATTTCGAGGGTTCGGGATTGCCAGTGGTGCAGGTCGAGTATGACTAGATCCATCTGCTCGTGCGCCAGTTGTGCAATCGCCTCGGCCGGGCTGTGCGCTTCTTGTAACCGGTGCGCTCTCCCGCCCAGTGCTTCCCGAATCGCCCCCAGGCTGTATCTCAAACCGTTGACCAACAAGATCCTTAGCACACCGTCTTCGTTCAGCCCCTTGCACGCTGGGTTTGCTATCAGTTCTAGTTGTCCTTGGCTGCCTTTTGCTTCGCTTCCCATGCTCAATGTGCTCTGAGTTTCTATCGACCTAAGTGCGGGCGATCTATAGAAAATCTGACACCTTGAACCAAAGTCACGGCATGTTGGTACTAGCGGAAAGTCTGACCCCACTCGCTTGTGGTGTCACTAGGTAGTCGCTTATCTTCACTTGAATGAGACACATTCGGCCAAATCCGGCGTCCAAATGTAAACGGTGGGTTTGCCGAAAATTTTCCACATCTTAATCGTCGAAGATAATCCTTCCGACGTCCGGCTTCTCAAAGAAGTATTCTCGGAGCTCGACAGCAACCTGGATATCCACGTCGCCTGCGATGGAGCCGAAGCGCTGGAGACGATCTTTGGCCTGCGCCACAATAGCCAGCGCCTGGACCTGATCTTCCTCGATCTCAACTTGCCCAAAGTGAGCGGCCATGACGTTCTCATGAAAATAAAGGAAAATCCCGAGACTTGCATCATCCCCGTTATCGTCCTGACCTCGTCCCGGGCCGAAGCTGACGTCCGCTTTGCCTACAAGCACCACGCCAACGCCTACCTGAAAAAACCGAACACCCTGGAAGGTCTGGTCGCCGCCGCGGGCAAGATCAAGCATTTCTGGCTCGAAACTGCCACTCTTCCGTCCTGAATTTCTCGATTAGAATTGCGCACCCGCCATCGTCCGGAAGGAATTCGCCAACCGAATCCCACGAGTGGGCGAGTGCCGCAACGGCACGAAGTTACGTTGCGAGAGCCCTCAGGGCTTGCGGAAACCCCACGCCAGGCGTATGCAGTTGGCCCGCAGAAGCGGTGACAGCAGGCGATCGATAGCTGCCATGAAGCGGCCAAGCATCGGCGCCAGGAAGAGGCGCCGCACTCTCGCAGGAACAAGCTTTTCTGCAGCCCGGCTCCAGATATAGGTGAAGAAGCCGGTCCGCTCGAACCACGGCTCGCCTCCCAGGCTCCTGATGATCCTTGCCAGTTCCGTCCGGGCGAAAACCGCCCGACATGGTAACGCGCAGATCTTCTGGCGAAATGCCCGTCGTCCGGTGACTGTAGCTCATCAATGGACTCAAAACCGTCAGCTTCGCACCCTGCCAGAGCGGGGCATAGGCATCGTCAAAGAAAACGCATTGACCTCCAGGTGCAAGAACCCGGTACACCTCCGCCAAAAAAAGCGCCACGTCCGGCAGGTGATGCACCATCGCGAACCCATAAACGAAGTCGACCGATGCATCGTGGCACGGTAGCGCCAGCGCATCAATGGCCGCGCCCCGCAGCGTCCCGCTGTAAGCAGAGACATCATAGCGCTCGAATAGAACCTTTACGGCAGCGCTCGATAGATCGGAATACACCAGCGCCGCCGGACGAAATTTCAGAAACGCTAATTCTTTTTCCGATTCGCCATTCCCGATCAGGAGAACGCGCTTGTTTCCGATGCCCGACATCCGTTTCCAAATAATGCCGGCGTGCGAATTCCATGGGTTATCCCAAAGTGCCGCAGCGTGTTCGATCGACCGTTTTTTGCGCGGGGGGTCTAGAGATTGGTAATACTGATCGTAGAAAGCCTGCTCCGCCGCGGCTTCCGCTCGATTGGCAAAACTGGGATACCGTTCTTATCAAGGTACTGCTCATCGCACCCTTTGCATCGTCCCGAATGCCAGGCGACATCGTCATGGCAGTTCGGAGATCGTAGCTCTAAAATCTCAGCTCTCGCGATCTTCCTTATATGCGGCGAGAAAACGCCTCTTCCAATTAAGTGCTCTCTGTTGCAGGAAATCTTCGAAAAAAGCAGCCTCCGTGTGGAAGCGGAATGGCATCCCGCGGCCGATTGCCCCAGCCGGTTGATTTTGTACGGATCCCAAAGCGCATCAAGTGATACCGATTTCCTCTCAGCCCCGCCATCTTCCCAATTCGTGTTCTAATTAAAGCGACGGGCAGTACATCCGCTGTTGCCCCGGGCGTTCCCAGCGCCCAATCCCACCCGGAGGAGTACGTTCCTGAACACCAAAGTGGCCCCCACTACTACGCAAGTGCGTGAGCCCGCCGATCGCTGGACCACCACCGACGCCGCCGAGCTCTATGACGTCGCCAATTGGGGCAAAGGCTATTTTTCTGTCGGCGAAAACGGCAACTTGTTCGTTCACCCTACTAAGGAAAACGATCGCAGCATCGATCTGAAGCAACTAGTCGATACGCTTCAATGGCGCGGCATTTCGCTGCCCATTCTAATTCGTTTTGGCGATATCATCCGCCATCGCCTCGGCGAAATGTTCCAGGCCTTCGATAACTCTATTCGCGAACACAACTACACCGGCGGCTACTGCTGCGTTTATCCCATCAAAGTCAATCAGCAGCGCCAGGTAGTTGAGGAAGTCTTCAACTTCGGCCGTCCCTATCATTTTGGGCTCGAAGCCGGCTCCAAACCGGAACTCCTGGCTGTCCTTGCCATCGCCGATAACGAAACCCCCATCATCTGCAACGGGTTTAAAGATGATGAATATATCGAGATGGTCATGCTCGCCAAGAAGATCGGCCGTCGCATCATTCCTGTCGTCGAGAAATACACGGAACTCGAACTCATCGCCCGGCACGCCCAGGAAGTCGGCGTGAAGCCGGAAATCGGCATCCGCGTGAAGCTCGCCAGCCGCGGCTCAGGTCGCTGGAAATCTTCCGGCGGTTACCGCTCCAAATTCGGCCTCACCGTAACCGAAGCGCTCAAAGCCGTCGAATACCTCCGCGATCTCGGCCTCGAAGACAGCCTCCAGCTGCTTCATTTCCATCTCGGCAGCCAGATTACCAACATCCGCCAGATCAAGGCTGCCGTTGTGGAAGCTGCCCGCATTTATGTCGATCTCAAAAAGATGGGCACCGGCCTGCGCTACCTCGATGTCGGCGGCGGTCTCGGCATCGATTACGATGGCTCCCAAACCGATTTCGAATCAAGTGTCAATTACACCCTCGAAGAATACGCTCGCGACGTTGTCCACCATATCCAAAGCATCTGCGACGAAGCCGAAGTCCCGCACCCCACAATCGTCACCGAGAGCGGACGGGCCGTCGCCGCTTATCACAGCCTTCTGGTCTTCAACGTACTCGGCGTCAGCGGCTTCGGCGAAGAAGAACTTCCCGGCAGTCTCCCGGAAGAAGCCGAGCAGCCTCTGGTTGATCTCTTTGAAACACATCGCTCGTTAAGCAAGAAGAATCTTCTCGAAAGCCACCACGATGCCCAGCAGGCGCTCGATTCGGCGCTGAATCTCTTTAGCCTCGGCTATCTCACTCTCGCTCAGCGGAGCCTCTCGGAAAATCTGTATTGGGCCATTTGCCGCAGGACTCTTCGCCTGGCTAAGGAGCTCGAATTTTTCCCCGAAGAGCTCGAAGGTCTGAACGGCCTTCTCTCCGATACTTACTTTTGTAACTTCTCGCTCTTCCAAAGCATGCCCGATAGCTGGGCCGTCAAGCAACTCTTTCCGATCATGCCGATTCACCGTCTCGATGAAGCGCCCACGCGCCACGGCGTTCTCGGCGACATCTCTTGCGACTCCGACGGCAAGGTCGATCAGTTCATCGACCGGCATGACGTCAAAAAGACCCTTCCGCTTCATGCCTTCAACAACGGCAACTACATCCTGGGCGCATTTCTGCTCGGCGCCTACCAGGAAATTCTCGGCGATCTCCACAACCTGCTCGGCGACACCAACGCCGTTCACATCAGCCTCGATGAGCATGGCGAACCCGTCCTCGAAACCGTGGTCGCCGGCGACACGGTCCGCGAAGTCCTCGACTATGTGCAATTCAACTCGCAGAGCCTTCTCGACGAGTTCCGCAAAGATGTCGAGCGGGCTGTTCGCGAGCAGCGCATCGGCTACGAAGAGTCCGGCCGGCTGCTGAAATTCTACGAAGAGGGACTGCAAGGCTACACCTATCTCGAACAGTAGCGCTCTCCTGAATATCGTTCTCGTTGAGCCGCGTAATCCGCTGAACATCGGCGCGGCGGCGCGCGCCATGAGTAACTTCGGATTCACCGATTTGCGTCTGGTGAATCCATATGATCTGGCCTTCCGCGAGGCCCGCTCGGCGGTCCGCTCGCATTACATCCTGGAACAGGCTCGCGTTTGCGCATCGGTTGCTGAGGCCATCGCCGACGCGCACCTCGTCATCGGCACTACCGCTGCCCGAAGCAAAGATCAACGCGGTCACCGCGACCTGCACGCTCCTCTTTACCCGCTCGAAGCGGCCGCCCAACTCGTCGTCGAACAACCGCCTCAACACACCGTCGCCCTGCTGTTCGGCTCCGAGAAATTCGGCCTCTCGAACGAACAAATGAGCCATTGCCACTGGCTGCTGCACATCCCGACCCGCGACGAGCACGCCTCCATGAATCTCGGCCAGGCTGTAGCCATTTGCCTCTATGAGCTGCGCCGCAATCCCGCCCGCGAAGCTCAACGATTCCCATCCCCCGATCTACTATCGGGCGAAAATCGCGAGCGCTTCACCGCTCTCTTGCTCGAAGCGCTCCATCTCTCGGGCTATGTCCCCCAGCGCGCCTCCGCCTCTGCTGAACTAAAACTCCGCCGCCTCATCCTCCGCCTCGGCCTCCCCGCTTCCGACGCCGAAACCTGGCTCGGTATGCTCCGCCAGATCCTTTGGAAACTTAAACAAGAGTAAGATTGCTAGTCATTGGCGCGCGCTACAAATGGCTGATTCGGAGCATAAGATATGGCTATCCATGATCAGGTTCCGCAGTGGCGTCTGGCTGGCGCTTTGTTTGTTGCCCGCTGTACCTTCGCGGGCTGATGATTACGCGAACCTCTTTCAGGAAGCGGCCCTGTCCGCGCAACATGGTAACTACCAGCAGGCGATTGCTAAATACAAAGCCGCGCTCCTTCTTCGACCGGGCGCCCCCGAAGCGCAAAACAATCTGGCCGTTATGTACTATCAGACACGCGATTACCCGGATGCTTACCGGCTGGCATCGCCCATCTGGCGCGCTCATCCGCAGCTCAAGTCGGCGGCCTTGATTACCGGCCTCGCCGCCATTCAGCTGCAGCGCCCTGTCGATGCTGTCGCTCCGCTCGAACAACTGCTCTCTATAGATGGGATGAACCGTGACGCGCTGCTTGCCCTGGCCAGCGCGCGTCTCGCGTTAGGCGACACGCAACACGCCATCGAGATTTACGAGCGGGAAACCACATATGCGCCGAACGATTTCACCGCCTGGTACGGCAAAGCGATTTGCTACGAACGCCTCGCCGAAAAAGCATCGTGGGAGCTGGCCCGTTTGCCGGGAGGCGCAGCCTATTCGAAACGCCTGCTTGGCGAATATTTGCAGAGCGCCGGCGACGATAAATTGGCGCGCGAAGCTTTTGGCCAATCGCAGGCTCTCGGCGAGACCGTTTCCCCGCAAGCGGCGAAGCAATACGACGAGGCCCGCCAGCTCGCGGAAAAATCGCAACACGCCTTCGAACGCATAGTGAGTCTCGCTCCCGACTCCTGGCAGACCGCGGTGTTTCTCGGCGACGTGGATCGGCAACATGGAAATTTAGTGTCGGCCCTCGCGCATTACAAGAAAGCGGCCGAAGCGGAGCCGGATAACGCGGCCCCATTGCTTGGCATGGGAACCGCCTACTGGGAACTGGGCGACTTCGAGCACGCCTCATCCTGTCTGCGCAAATTCCTGCAGCTCAATCCGCGAGCGCCGCAGGCGATTTTTGAGCTGGCAAATATTGCGGTGCGCCAGCATCAGGAATCAGCAGCGATTCCGCTCCTGAGGCAATATCTGGCGCTGCAGCCCGACGCTCTGGCGGCCCATGCCGATCTCGGCCGCGCCTATTTCCATCTGAAGCGTTACCGCGACGCCATTCCTGAGCTCCAAAAGGCCGCCGCCGCAGACGAACAGGGCGAAATTCATTATCAGCTTTCAATCTCCCTCAGAAAACTAGGGCAAGAACAGGAAGCAGACGCGGCATTGAAGAGATCGAACCAGATCCGCCAGGCAAACCTCGAACGCCAGCGCGCTCTGCAAGGAAATCATTAAGGTTTTTGTGCGCTATAACGCAGGCGTTGGAACTCGGCCATGGCGGCGCCGGCATCCCGCTGATCTCCAATCGCGCGATAAGCGCGGTAAAGCAGAAAATGATAGCTGCCGTCGGGATCGGCCCCAGCAACCTTGCGAAGTTCGGCGATGGCGAGTTTGGGCTGTTGCTTCACCAGGTAAACGCGGGCCAGCACTACGCGGGTTTGAATGAGATCGGGATTGGCGGCCAGCGCGGTCTCGGCATGTTGCTGGGCCGCATCGTTATGGCCATCGTGTTCCAGGATGTCCGCCATCATCCCGTTCGCTTCCGCGTCGCGCGGCGAGTGCGAGAGGACGTGCTTAAGCAGCGGAAGCGCGCGGTCGAACTGGCGATCTTTCCAATACTCGGACGCGAGCCCGAGGTATGCAGCATCCAACGCAGGGTCGAGTTTGATGGCGGTCTGGTATTCCGGAACTGCCTCGACCAGTTTGCCGGAATCGGCCAGAGATTCGGCCATGAGCAGATGAGTGCGGGCCGAATTCGGATCGAGCTCGACAGCTTTGTTGAGCGCCTGAAGCGCGCCATCAAGAAGCTGTTGAACCTGCTGCTTGGTTTCAGCATTCCGGGCGCTCCCGGCGCGCGCGGCCGCGTTCAGCTTTTCTTCCGCCAGACTGCGATCCGTTACACCGAGTCCATACCAGGCTTCGGCTAATTGCGAATCGAGTGAGACGGCTTGGCCATAGACTTCATTAGCGCGTCGATAATCCCGCAAAGCAACGTACACCTTACCCAATCCGAGCAGCGGCGCCGGGCGCGCCGGGTCAAGCTTTCGCGCGGTTTCAAGATAAGGCAGAGCGGCTTTCGGGCGGCCGAGATCGAACTCGGAAAGCCCGGCGAACAAATTAGCGGCAGCGAGCGATGACTCGCGCCGCAGCGCCATTTGCAATTGCTCGAGCGCGGCTTGCGGTTGGCCGCTCAGGTACAGCATTACGCCGCAGTTGCTGCGTACTTCGGGAGTATCGGTGCCCGTCGCAATCAACTGCCGGTAAAGTTTCGCTGCCTGGCTGTAATTGCCGGCGGCTTGCGCGGAATGGATCTGTTCGGACAGCGAGTCCGCCCCGCTCAGCCAACCAGCCAGCGCCAACCACAGCGCAGTCAGAAAAAAACGCACCGCTTACCAGTATGCTCGTCAGGTCACGCGTTCGTCACCAGTAGAGTTTAAGGCCAAATTGTATCGAGCGGGCCGGCAACGCGCCCGGTACCACCCCGAACGTCGAATTTCCAAAAGTAGTGCCCGGCGCGAAGAACTGCGTTCGATTAAACAGATTGTAGAACTCAGCCCGCAGCTGTAATTTGGAAGCTTCATTCCACAGGCCCCAGTATTTTTGTAAGGTGAGATCGGTGTTGAGAGTGCCTTGCGCGCGCAGGTAACTCAGCGTGCGCGCCGCATTGCCGAAAGTGAAAGGCGCGGGTTGGGCGAAGTCCGCCGTATTAAACCACTCATAAATGCTCGGATGACTGAGAGTGGGATTGGCGATAATATTCGGCCGCTGGTTGCCGCCGAATGAGTTGGTGTTATTGGTGGCGTTCGTGATGGCCAACGGAAAACCGTCTTTGAAATTGGAAATGCCGGCCACCTGCCAGCCGCCGATCACTCCATCGACCATCCTGTTGGAAGGCGCAAACCGACGCCCTTTGCCGACAGGAAGTTCGTATACGTAGCTTGCAACCAGGCTGCGCGGGATGTCGTCGGACATGACTGATTTCTCGAGCGACGTGTTGTACCAGTTCTGCACAGATTGCGCCTGCCCGTTGGTCCAACCTTCAGGCCCCTCGCTATTCGTCAGATATTTCGACCAGGTATACGAAACGAGAAACTGGATACCGTTCGAGAATCGGTGATTAGCCGAGACAGCGAAGGCGTTATAGTTGCTCGATGCGCTGGTAGGCTGGACGTTTTCAACGCCGGTGTATTCGGGGAAAGGACGCAGCAACTGGCCATACGGAATAGTGGCGCCTGAAAGCGCGCCGCTTTTGATAATCCCGGCGAACGGGTTGGCCACCGGCTGCAGAAGTTGATTGCCGAGCGCCAGATCGGCCACCGGCAGTTGGTTAAGTTCGAAAGTTGTTCCGTAAAGCAGCTTAACGCCGTGGTTTCCGATATAGGCAGTCTGTATGACCGTATTGCCAAGCTGATACTGCACGTTCGCTGTCCACTGTTGAACGTAAGGGCTGGCGCGGTTGCGCAATACCGCGTCGATGTTCTGGCCCACGTTGGTGGTTCCGTCGCTCGCTTGCCCCGGAGGAGCCAGCAAGCCCGTCGGAAATGGATTGCTCAGCAAATTTTGCGGCGTGACGCCGTCCAGCGTGCCGACATACGGCGTGGTTTGCGAATAGCCGTTCAGAGACAGGCCCTGGTAATCGCCGAACTCCATGGCGGGAGTGTAAAAGATGCCGTAGCCGGCGCGAAGCACCAGGCGTGAGACGGGCGCGTACGCCAAGCCGACGCGCGGAGCGAAATCCTTGTAATTGGTGTTATAAACGCCGCGTTGATTGGAATTGACGTACTGCAGGTTGCCCGGGAGATTCAAGCCGGGCACCGCGCTGCTGATCGGATTGGGCGCAAACGTGAAGTAAGACAGACGATTGAAGCGATCGGTTGGCGGAGTCTGGATGTCGTAGCGGATTCCAAGATTCAGCGTCAGCCCCTTGGCCGCTTTCCAGTCGTCATTGAAATACCAGCCGAAATCTTTCTTGCTATAGGCAGCCTCAGCGGTATAGGCGACGCCGGCACTGCTGTTATCGCCGGTGCCCAAAAGGAAGGAAGCCATGGCGGAGCCGGTCGTGGAATTAGCGGCCGTTGGGAATGGTCCCTGCGTGAAGTCCGGGCCGAAGTTAAAAGAAGCCTGGGCCGAGTTGAACGTGTTCAGGATGAACGTGATCCCCATGAAACCCATCGAGAAGTTGTGAGCACCGAGGTTCTTGGTGAAGTCGGCGGCATAGGTGCGCGCCTCTCGCGGCGTCGAATTCAGAACGCCTGAGCCGAGAGCCTGGAAACCCGAAATATTGATCGAGGGGAAAGCCCCCGGTCCCTCAAAGCTATTGAGCGATGCCGGCAGACCGACGCTAGTCACATCAAAGGGAACGCCTTGTGGGACGCGGCCTTCTACCCAGCGGCCCCAGCCGGCATTGAGCGACATCACAAAGCTGGGCGAGAACACGTACGTATAGCCGATCCCTCCTTCAAACCGGTTGTCGGGCGCCAGTGTGCCCATTCCTCCCGGATCGTTTGTTCCGAAAAACTCGCCGGTCAATTGCTTGAACTGGCGCTTCTGCGACCAGCGCAGGAAGAAGTTCTGTTTTTCGCTGACGTTGTGATCGACTTTGATGGTGTATTGATCGCTATCGGTTGGCAACCCAGCCGTTCCGACGAAGTTGTTTGCGCCGGTGACCGGATCTCCAGGCCGATTCGCTGAAGGATAGTAGTTCAACAATTTCAGAGCCACCGGATTCAGCATCGAGGAAGGAATCGTGTTGTTCGGGAATGCCGTCCTTACGTACTGGCCGTTCACGAGCTTGGTGGTGAACGGATTGTAGATGGTGGCGAGGCTCCCGTCCTGATTGAACGTCTGGGAAAAGTTGCCCTGACGTTGGAGCGCGGTGGGCACAGTAGCCAATAGCGTGGTAGGGGTCTGCTGGCGCAAGCCTTCGTAAGTGCCAAAAATAAATGTCTTGTCGCGTTGCTTATAAAAGCGCGGAATGTATACCGGGCCGCCGGCCGTAAACCCGAATTGATTGCGTTTGAACTGCGGGCGCGCGAGCCCGTTGAGATTATTGAAATAGTTGTTGGCGTCCAGATTGTTATTGCGCAGGAACTCGAAGGCGTCTCCGTGGAAGCTGCGCGTGCCCGACTTCGTCACCGCGTTAACCACGTTGCCCATGCTCAAGCCGTATTGAGGTGAGAAAGTGTTGGTCTGAATGCGGAACTCCTGCAGTTCGTCTACCGAAGGAACGTAAATGACGCCGTCCCAATCGCCCGCTCCGTCCCAGGCGCCGTCCAGTAGAAAGGCTGTTGTACCGAAGCGTCCACCGCCAAAATTGAAGAAAGAAATGTCCTGATCGACATTACCTTGTGAGCCGGGAGGATTGAGCGCCTGATTTTGCTGGCTGTTATTGACACTTGAATCGAGCTCGACCAGTCCATAGACATTCCGAATGTTGAGCGGTAATTCAACCGCTTGTTTACTGCTGACCTCAGAGCCGAGATCCGCGCTCCCGGTGTTGAGCACCGGCGCCTGTGCAGTGACTTCGACCGTTTGGTTGACGTTGCCAACCTGCAGCTGCGCGTTAAGTGTAGACGATTGGCCCACGGCGAGAACGATGTCATTTTGAAGAAAGGTGTTGAACCCCGGTTTCTCGACTTTCAACTGGTAACGGCCGGGTGGAATGAGCGTAAACGTGTAGAGTCCGTTATCGCCGGTCGTGATATCGCGTTCGAAGTTAACGTCCGGATTCAATAGCGTGACTTTGGCGCTGGGAATCGTCGAGCCGTTCGGATCCTGGACGGTGCCGCTCAACTGAGCACTGACCGCTTCGCTTTGCGAAAAGGCAGGCACCGAGAAAACCAGAGCCAGCAAAGGCAGGACGAGAAAATCAGACCGCATAGTCAGTTCCTCCAACTGATGGGTGACATTGGGCTAGTAGGGCGATACTATCACTCGAGTGAGCAGGGAGCAAGGGATTGGCGCTTGGCCACTTAGTGGAGATTCGCGGTTCCGATCGTTGACGTTCCTCGCCGTCTTTCCAGGACTTGTTATTGCTGCCGAGCCGCAGCGACCAGCCTGCGCGGGTTGCCATCCGCGAGAGACGGCCGCCTATCAAGCTTCTGCCATGGGCCATTCGCTTGCGGCTCCCGACCCGGTGCCGCCGGGCCGAGTCCTCGATGAGCAAACCGGTTGCAGAATTACCTCCGAGTGGCGGAATGGAAAACTATGGCAGCATCTGTCCGAAGATGGTCTGGCTGCGATCTACCCGATGCGCTACCAGATCGGCGCCGGGAAAGTAGGTCATAG
Source organism: Bryobacteraceae bacterium (assembly GCA_036272575.1). Lineage (GTDB taxonomy): Bacteria > Acidobacteriota > Terriglobia > Bryobacterales > Bryobacteraceae > Bog-105. The sequence continues at coordinate 14,946 of DATAYL010000016.1, forward strand.
TTATGCAGTACAAGTCGGCGAGTATCTGCTTGAATCGCCGGCCTCCTACTTCCGCCGCTCCGGCTGGGATCTTTCTCCAGGCTTTCGAGGAGCCGAGTACCTGGATTTCAATCGCGTGCTAACGGAGCGCTGTTTTTTCTGCCACTCCAGTTTTCCGCAGTCGTTCACAGGCCGCCGCATGGGGAGTAGCAAATTGGCCGCGATCACGTGTGACCGGTGCCATGGCGACACAACAGCGCATGTCTCGCGCCCGTCGGCGGCGAACATAATCAATCCAGCGAAGTTACCGCCCCGCGCCCGCGACAGCGTATGCGAGCAATGCCATTTGGAAGGCGTCGCTCGCGTACTCAATCCCGGCAAAGCCTGGCACGATTTCAAGCCCGGCGATGAGTTGGAAACAACACTGGCGATTTATGTAGCGAAACAGCCGATCTCTGACATAAAGGCCGTGAGCCAGGAGGAGCAGCTAGCGCTGAGCCGCTGTGCGCGTGAAAGCAGCGGGAAACTGTGGTGCGGCACCTGCCATAATCCGCACCGCCAAGCTAAAAACCGGACAGCGGAAATACGGGCGATTTGCCAATCCTGCCACCAGACACTTACGCCGGCAAATCATCCGGCGGCGAATGCAAATTGCGTGCAGTGTCACATGCCGAGTCGGGCGCCGACCGATGTCGCGCATGCCGCGCTCACCGATCATCGAATCCGCGCGCGAGCGGACGAGACAGCGGAGCTGAATCCCCGTGCCGCCGGCGCCCAGGAGCTGCGTGCCTGGCACGAACCTCCTTCCGAAATACAAAAACGCGATTTGGGGCTAGCGTCACTCGAAGCGTCCGCCAATCCGGGCTCCCAACGTCTGGCGAAACTTGCCGGCGAGCTATTGGCGAGTCTGCCCGCCGCCGAGCAGACGGACGATCCCCAAGTGGCAGCGGCCCTCGGTGATATTCGGCTGACTGAGGGCCACTCCGCCGAAGCACTGCCGTTCCTCGAAGCCGCTTGCAAACTCGTGCCCGCGTCCGGTGAATACGCCATGTATCTCGGCATCGCCCGCGAGAAGACCGGTGATCTGGCGGGCGCAACGCAAGCCTTGCAGCGAGCTATCGAGCTTGATCCGTCGCTCGAACGCGCCTATCTCGAACTGGCGTCAGTGGACCGTGGCCAGGGCCGCACCTCGGAGGCGAACCGGGTTCTGACCGGATACTTGCGATGGAATCCGCAGGCGATCCTGATGCGGCTAACTCAACAAGGGGCCGCCGATCAAGAAAAATGAACCGGCCTATACGTTACAAATCTCGTAAGCATGTTCCAGACCGTAGATGGGCGGCGTTTTTGAAGGAATGAACTCGTGAGAGAAGAAGCCCTGGTAGCCGAGATCGGCGATCGCGCTCGCGACGGCATGCCACGTGACTTCCTGGGTGTCATCAAGTTCGTGCCGTCCGGGATTGCCGCCCGTATGAAAGTGCCCGATAAAATCGTAGTTGTCGCGGATGGTGCGGATCAGGTCGCCTTCCATGATTTGCATGTGGTAGATGTCGTAAAGCAATTTGACTTTAGGCGAATTGACGCGCTTCATGAGTTCGACGCCCCAGGCAGTGTGGTCAGCCATATAGTCCTTGTGATTGACTTTGCTGTTGAGGAGTTCGAGGTTGACCGTAACGTTCTTTTCCTCGGCGTACGCTTTGATTTTGTTCAAGCCGATCGCACAGTTGGCTAGGCCTTCGTTATCCGGCAGGCCTTTGCGATTGCCGGAAAACGTAATGACGTTAAGCACCTTGGCGGCAGAAGCGAGCGTGATGTCGTTCTTCAGACTCGCCAGCACTGCGTCGTGATTTTCGAGCCGATTCAGTCCAATAGGAATGGTGTTGGGTGCAGTCCCGGAGGTCATGGAAGGAACGAGGCCGTATTTTTGCACGGTGGCGTACTGGTCGGGCGTGACCAGATCGATACCTTTAAGCCCGATGCGAACGGCCTCCTGGCAAAGCTGGTCAAGATTATAAACTTTTTGCCAGCACCAGAGGCAAACGCCTTGCTTGAGGCGGCCGCTGGTTGGTTGCGTGTCGGCGAGCGCGGGACGAGCGAGGGCGGCGGCCCCGGCGGTTATGGCAGACTTAAGCACGTTGCGACGATTCATCCGAACAAAATATTATCAGGCAATCGGGACAGTACACTCAATCCCTATATATTTATTATCGAAAAGGCGGGACAGTACACTCAATCTTTGTTTGTTCCGCCAAAACCGCCTGCAACTGCTCCCTCTTCTCCCCTCGCGGTCTTCCCTTGCGCCCGGGGCGCAGGACGCGTCCTAGTTTCTCCTCAAAGATTTCTAGCTTTGCTGGATCACAGTACGGACCGCCATGGCGCGTCGCCTCTCTCAACCGGATTTGGAACGCTTCATCCTGGTTGGGGCGACCCAGAATTTCCTCCCAAACCGCTTCATCGTAACGCTCACGCCATGCTCGCAAGTCCAGCAAATTGTCTAGCGAGTCATTGCGCAGGCGGGCTTGCGCGCTCGACCACGGGTAATCCGCTGCCCGGCGGCATAACCCGGCACGTACCGGATTGCATTCGACGTAAGCCATTGCCCGCCACAGATGATCTTCTCCCAGCGGGCAGGAGAAAAACCGCGCCTGCCAGACATGGCCGCTACTACAGCGGCAAGCATTGAGATACTGCGCATACTGCGCGTGAGTGCGCCCTAACGCTTTGGCCAGCGAGCCCTCCCGGCGTGGAACGGCCACCAGGTGGACATGGTTGCTCATCAAACAGTAGCCCCACAGCGAGAGTTCGCATTGATCCGCATTCTGGCGCAACAAACGCAGATAAACGCGCCGTCCTTCGTCGGAATCAAAGACGACCTGCTGGCCATTTCCTCGTTGGGTGATGTGGTGGGCCACACCTTCGATCACGGCTCTGGCGATGCGGGACACTCGTAGGAAGTGCGCCTTGCCTCGCGAAATTCTCGTATCTGGGATTTGAGTGTACTGTCCCGACTTAAACGACTGAATCGATCGAATCGCCTAAGTCTGGGATTCGTCGTGCTCGGGATGCTCAGCGTGCAGGGCGGAGCGGCACTCGCCAAGGACATGTTTCCGGCGCTCGGACCCGCAAATACCGTTACCCTCCGGATCGTGCTTTCCGCTCTCGTCCTGGGTCTGGTCTTTCGGCCGCGCATTCATCAGATAACGGCGGCGCAGTGGCGGATTGTAATTCCGTATGGCGTGATCCTGGCGTTGATGAACCTAACGTTTTATCTCGCTCTGGCACGGATCCCGTTAGGCTTAGCCGTAACAGTCGAATTCACCGGACCATTAGCAGTGGCAGTGCTTGGCTCGCGGCGGGCACAGGATTTTTTATGGGTGCTATTGGCCATCACGGGCATTGCCTTGATTGCTCCCTGGCACACTTCGCGCAATATAGATCCAGTCGGCGTGTTGCTCGCCTTAGTGGCCGCCGTGGGCTGGGCGAGTTATATTCTGGTCGGTGCGCGGGTCTCTCGCGCGATACCCGCTGGCCCCGGCGTCGCCATTGGGATGCTCGTAGCGAGCGCCGTGATCCTCCCGATCGGTCTGGCGCACCATGTGTTGAGCCAGCTTACATTCCGGTTGCTCGTTGAAGGATTGGGCGTCGCTATCTTATCGAGCGCGTTACCTTACTCGTTCGAAATGATTGCACTCCGCTCAATACCTGCCAAGACATTTGGCATCTTGATGAGTTTAGAACCGGCGATCGGCGCATTGAGCGGCCTACTGCTGTTGCGCGAGCGGCTCAGTAGCGCGCAGTGGACTGCCGTCTTACTCGTGATGGCGGCCAGCGCCGGCGCTACCTGGGCGTCCAAAAAAGCCGAAGTCTTCGTTGAAGCCTAGCTCGTTTCGCCGGCTAGTTTCTTGGCCTGTTTCATGTGCCGTTCCAGGTACGGCAGCAAGGCTTTAGCATAGGCTTGTAGCTCTGGAGTCGACCCGCCATCCGCTTCCCGCTTGAAGGAGGCCAGCGCCTGTTCATGTTCAAGCACAACCGTTTTAAGAAACTGATGATCGAAAGCCGCATCCTTCGCTTTCGCGACTTGTTTGATTTGAGCCGCATGCGGATCGTCGAGCGTGTTCGGCACAATGCCGCCCGTTTTGCCCGCGATCGCGGTGAGCTTTCGCAAATCGGCGGTGTGCTCGCGTTCGAGTGTGCGGGCAAAAGCTTTCACGGCGGGAGTAGTGCCTTTCGTCTGAGCCAGCGAAGCCAGTCGTACGGAGGAAAGATCAAATTCGCCGGCGTACTCGATGAAGTCCTTGTCATCAGCGCTCAATTGATTGAGCTGGGCAAAGGAGAGAGGCGACACGAGGCTGGCTGCCAGGAGCGTGGCCACGAGAGACGTGCGGGACATTCGTCTTAGCTTATAGCAAGGCTACTCGTTGCGGATCGCCATCGCAGGATCCACCCGCGAGGCATCCAGGGCCGGCGCCAGGCAAGCACAACACGCTACGGCGAGCACCAGCAGCGGGATTATCACGAATGTGACAGGATCGTTCGCCGGTACACCGTACAATGACCCGCGAATAACTCTGGTCAGCAGCAGTCCGGCTGTGATTCCCGCGGCCAGCCCGAACAAAACCACTTGCATGCCTTGCCGCACCACCATTTGCAAGACTTGGCCTTGCGACGCGCCCAGTGCCATGCGCAAGCCGATCTCTGACGTCCGTTGCTTCACTGAATAAGACATGACTCCGTAGATGCCGATCATGGCCAGAAACACGGCGAGCCCGGCGAAACCCGAGAGCAACACCATTTGGAAACGGCGCTTGGCGTTCACTTCCGTCACGCGCTCTTGCATCGTCCGAATGTCGCTGAGCGAAAGCGCTGGATCGAGATCGCGCAGCGCTTTGCGAGCGCTCGGAATCAATGTCTCAGCCGGGAGTTTCGACCGGACGGCAAAGCTCATGCTCGAGGCTGAAAAGGGCACATGATAAATTCGATAAAATTCCGGCCTCGGCTGCTCCTCCAGAGTCATATCCTTGATGTTCGCCACCACGCCCGTAATGGCGGTCCATTGCATGTGCGGGCTCATACGCACCTGCTGGCCAATCGCATTGCGGCCCGGCAGTAACGCTTTGGCAAACGCTTCGTTGACGATGACAGGGGCCGGATCGCTGCTGCTATCTCGCTCGTCAAAGAGCCTTCCGGCGAGTAGTTTCGTTCCAAGGGCCCGTAGATAACCGGGAGTGATTGACCTTGCTTCGATCAGGCTGCGAGGGCGTCCGACTCCTTTGATTTCCAGAATGCTGATACCCACATACTGCTCGAGCGGGACAGAATCCCCGGCGCCGGCCGCTATCACTCCCGGAAGGTGCTGCAGCCGTTCCAGGTATTGCTCAAAAAACCCGACCTTCTGTTCCGGCGTGCGATACTTCCCGTCAAGCGAAAGCTGCATCGTTAAGGCTGATCGCGTGAACCCGGTCTCCTGCGCGTTCACTTTCAAATAAGAACGTATCAGCAGCATCGCGCCCGCCAGCAGCACAATCGAAAGTGCAATTTCCGCGCCGATCAACGTATGGCGTAGCCGGTTCGACCCGCTGGCCGTTCTCTTGTTACCGCTTCTCAGCAGTTCGTTCAAATCCGGTCGTAGAGCAGCCAGCACGGGAGCAAGGCTGAATAACACCCCGCTCAACATCGTCAGCGCCGCCGCCATTGCCAGCACCGGCAAGTTAACGGTGGTCTGTTCGAACCGCGGAATATTTCCCGGATTCAAAATCGCTAATATCCGTACCGCGCCCATCGAAATGACTACGCCTGCAACGCCCCCGAGAAAAGCGAGCGCCAGCGACTCCGTCAACAGTTGTCGCGCCAGCCGCGCCCGCCCCGCCCCCAAGCCTGCCCGCAGCGCCATCTCTTCGCTTCTACCGGAAACCCGCGCGAGCAGCAGGTTCGCCACGTTAGCGCACGCGATCAGCAGCACGAAGGCAACCGAAGCCAGCAGCAGCCAGAGCATTTTAGAGACCGGGCCGAGTATCGTATCAGGCAGCGGTTTGATCAGCACCTGCCAGCCGCGTGAGAATTCGCCTGCCGGATACAGCAAATTCAGCCGCGCTTCTATAGCTGCCAGATCGCTCTGCGCATCTTTCACCGAAACACCCGGGCGTAAGCGCGCGATGGCGGCATCGCTGGCGCCAAAATTAGCCCGATCGATCTTTTGACTTGCATTAAGAGCGAGTGGGACCCACAATTCCGTCCTTCCGAGTCCTTTCGGACCATACGGTACGTCCCCCTCAAAGGGATAGCCGAAAGCTTTCGGCATGACGCCGATTACCGTATATTTCTCGCGATCGAACGTAACCGTTTTGCCGATAGCATCAAGGCGGCCGTGAAACTGGCCGCGCCATAACGCATCGCTGATGACCGCTACGTGTTCATGTCCCGGTTCGTCGTCTGACGGCCCAATCACTCTGCCGAGTTCCGGCGCCGCGCCGAGCGTCTCGAAGAAACCGGCATCGACAAAGGCGCTTCCGATCCTGTTTACGTGATCGCCCTGGGCCACGTTGACCATGCGCAGGTTCAGTGCGGTCATCGAGCGAAAGGATCGGTTCAGGTGCTCCCAATCGTAAAAGTCGGGAAAGCTCGGCGCGACCTCTTGGGGCACGGTGGCTTCAACATGCGAGTTTGGCGTCCAAAGGTAGACGAGCTGCTCGGGCTGCTGATAGGGTAGTGCGTTCAGTAATACCGCATGCACTAGGCTGAACACTGTAGTCACTGCGCTGATGCCGAGAGCAATCACGCTCACCGCTATCAAGGTGAAACCCAGGTTCTTGTGCATCTGGCGGAGTGCAAAACGCAGGTCTTGTGTGAATTCGGCCGACCAGCCCGCCAGGCTCTCGTCGCGCGTGTTCTCGAAATGTTTGGCTTGGCTGCCGAAGCGTTTTCGCGCTTCCAGTTCCGCTTCGCGTCCCTTAAACCCGCTCTGGCGCGCCTGTTCTTCGAGCAATTCGAGATGCGCCGCCATTTCCTCCTCGATCTCGTTGCTCAGTTTTCGCGAGAAGACGCCGTTCCACAACTTCGTGAAGACGTTCATGCAAATTTCAATACCTGCCCTACCGCGCTGCTCAACTCCGCCCACCGCTCCTGTTCCTGATCTAACTGGCGCAAACCGAGCGGAGTGATCTTGTAAAGCCGGGCCTTGCGGTTCGTTTCCGTAACGCCCCATTCGGCTTTCAACCACTTTTCGTTAGTCATCCGATGTAGCGCCGGGTACAGCGAGCCTTCCTCTATTCGCAGCCGCTCGTCCGTCAATTCGTGGATGCGTTGCGCAATCGCATATCCATGTGAAGCCTTGGACCTTGAGAGAATCTTCAGGATTAATAGATCCAGCGTTCCCTGCAGCCGGTCATTCTGATGTTTTCCCATGCCAAATCCATATTAGCATAGCTGCCTAGGCATAGCTGGCTTGGCTGCTGCCCCAGGCTCTAAAATGTAGGGGCCGAATTGTGGATGACTTCAGTCAGACGCTTGTGCCAGGAGATGTCGCGCCACATGCCCGCGAATTGCGGTCCGCAGAAGTTGCTGGTCGCCATGGATACCCATCGCCCAGTCGCCGCGGCCGTAGTAACGCCGATCGCACACAGCTCTTTGAGCCAATCCCAATCGAGTAGCGGCCAATCTTTGTAATCAACCAGGCTCCAGCATTCCGTGGTGATGAGCGGGCGTTTTGAGAGCTTGGACCAGTCGGCCGCCAGGTGGATGCGGTCGCGAAGTTTCGTTTGCCAGTATTCGGGTTTCGAGAGGTAGAGAGGCTTCGCTCGTTTAACGAGATGTTCGTAGCCGACCAGACTGAAACGCTCGTAGTTGTAGTCGACATTCTTTTTCGAATAGAAATCGGAGGCGTTGGCCATCCAGATATGGAGTTCCAGAAAATCGAGCATTGAAACATCCTGTTTGCGCCAGGTGTCCCATTCCGACGTAATCGAGAACGTGTAGTCGAGATCGGGGTAAGCGCGCCGCACCACAGCAATGGCATCGCGCATCCAGCGCACGCCGCGCGGGCTCGCCCGCAGCATTTTTTTCGGCACGAAAGGCGCCCAGATATCCAGCGCGAACTCGTTGCAGAGATCGACATACAGCAGCGTCTTGAGCAATCCATCGGCGGCGATGCTGTCGAGCGTTGCCTTCCAGATTTGGCCGTGTTCTTCGGCGGAGTGAATCTTGAGCCGCGTGTTGTTCACATCCTGGCGAAACCAGGTCGAGAGCGCTACCCGCAAGTTGCGATCCGCGCATTTGCGGATAAACTGATTGAGCCCCGGCTGGACTTGTACGCGATTGCGCGCCGGGCTGCCCCAATCCTGCACGCTCCAGACCGGAAGCAGTTCCCAGACTTTGTTGGGAGCAGCGGCAACCAGGTGCGGATAGGGATCGATGCGGATCGCGTCGTAGCCCCGCGTCACGAGTTCGTCCAACACCAGATCCCAGTTCTCGTAACCGGCGCCCGGCCAGCGTCGTTCGAGCCACGAGAAATCCCACATCGTGATGGCGAGCGGCCGGCGAATGTCCCGTAGCCGTTGAGCGGGCTCCACGGCCGCCGCCAGCAAATGCGGTGCCGCAGCCAATGCGGAGAGGAAGGTTCGGCGATGCACTAGGAGATCATATCCTCTGTATGAAAATCAGCGCGATCGAAACCGTGCGTGT
>DATAYL010000017.1:0-10018 GCA_036272575.1 Bryobacteraceae bacterium
CGATCGTACACCGTAACTCAAAAGCTTCTTCGCTAGCCGGTCGGTGCCATGTTTGGTGCGCGAGAAGACCAGAAACGATCCTTCTTCTTGCGCAAGCAAGTGCTGAAGCAGGTGTACCTTCATGTCGTTCTCGACTTCGTATACGTGCAAGTCCACCTGGTCCGGCGTCTTGGCTATCGAGCCCTGCACCGCAATACGCACGGGATCGGATGAATGCCGCCTGATCAAGCGTTCTATTGTCCGTTCCATCGTCGCGGAGAAAAAAAGACTTTGCCGCTTTTTCGGCAAAATTGCCAGGATCTTTTCGATCGCCGGCGCGAAACCCATATCGAGCATGCGATCCGCCTCGTCAAGAACGACCACCACCACCTGGCTGAGGTCGATGAGCCTGCGGTTGAGAAAATCTTCCAGCCGGCCGGGCGTGGCAATCACTACCTGGACGCCCCTTCGTAAGGCGCTCAATTGTGTCTGTTCGCTCATGCCGCCAACAACAACCGCCGCACGCAGTGGTGTAGCCGATGTGAGTTTTGAAAATGTATCTGCGATCTGGAGCGCCAGTTCCCGCGTGGGAGCCAGAATCAACGTCTGGATCGTTGCTCGCCTACCGGCCTCATTCGCTGCGAGAGCCTCCGTCAAAAGCCGTTCAATGATCGGCAGCAGGAATGCCAGCGTTTTGCCGGTGCCGGTCTGCGCCGTTGCTACCACGTCCAGGCCGCGTAACGCCGGCGGAATCGCTTCCGCTTGCACGGGTGTCGGAGTAGCAAAGCTGTTACGCACCAGGTTTTGGTGCAGAGAGGGATGTAGTGTTAGTTCTGAAAATGTGTTCATAAAGGACAAATGTGCCGAATACTGGCCGGGCGTCCTTTATGCAGTAAACCTTAAACGTTTACAAACTAACCGGGTAAATCCGCTGAGTGCGAACGAAACGATGCCTCAGACAAAGGACGATTGGGGCAGGAGACATCTCTACAATAGCAGAACTTACCACGCTTTCGCCATCTTTTTGATTGAGGGTTTCGCCTCGTACGATTTAGGCGTCCCTGCCCTATAATCGAAATGCACGCTGCTCATGGCTCCTGCTGCTCCCGATAATCTGCTGCATACGCTCGAGCGCACCTTCGGTTTCCTCACTTTTCGTCCCGGCCAAGAGGCGGCTTGCCGGGCCATTGTCGAAGGAAACGACGTCCTCGTCGTCATGCCGACCGGCTCCGGCAAGTCGCTCTGCTATCAACTGCCCGGCATCGTGGCGGGCGGCACGGCACTGGTCATCTCGCCGTTGATCGCGCTAATGGAAGACCAGGTCGCCACCCTTAACTCGCTCGGTCTGCGCGCCGATCGTATCCACTCCGGCCGCACTCGCGAGCTGTCCCGCACTGCCGCGCTCGCCTATCGTGATGGCAAGCTGCAATTCCTTTTCATCGCACCCGAGCGTTTCGCCGTCCCCGGCTTTGTCGAATTCCTTGCTCGCCGCAAACCGTGTCTTATTGCTGTTGATGAAGCGCACTGCATTTCGCAATGGGGTCACGATTTTCGCCCCGACTACCGCATGCTGCAGCGCTACTTCCCGCTGCTTCGGCCGGCGCCCATTGTCGCGCTGACCGCTACCGCTACGCCGGTTGTTCAGAACGACATCGTCACTCAACTGAATCTGCAGCAGCCCTTGCGCTCCATTCAGGGTTTTCGCCGAAAGAACATCGCGATCGAAATCATTCAAACACCGCCCGCCGCGCGGCCAGCGGTGGTCATCCAGACCCTGGCCGAAGCCTCGCGCCGTCCAGCTATCGTCTATGTACCCACACGCAGCGAAAGCGATGCCCTCGCCGTCACCCTCTCGGAACACTTTCGGAGCGCGCCCTACCACGCCGGTCTGGCTACGCCCCGCCGCGCTGAAATCCAGGATCAATTCCTCGGCGGCCAGATTGAAGTCATCGTCGCCACCATCGCTTTCGGCATGGGCATCGACAAGCCGAATGTTCGCACCGTCATCCATACTGCCCTCCCCGGCAGCGTGGAATCTTATTATCAGGAAATCGGACGCGCCGGCCGCGACGGCCTTCCGAGCCGCGCGATCCTCATTCACTCTTACGCCGACCGCCATCGCCATGATTTCTTTTTCAATCGCGATTATCCGGAACCCGACGTTCTCGATGGTATCTTTCAGCTCCTGACCTCCAAACCCATCGCCAAAGACGCTCTCGCCAAGCGCTCCGGCCTCGACCCCGATCTCTTCGACACCGCTCTCGACAAACTCTGGGTTCACCGCGGCGCCCAGATCGATCCCGGAGAAAACGTTACGCGGGGCGAAGCAGGTTGGAAGGATTCCTATACCAGCCAAACTGAGAGGCGCGCGGTACAACTCGAACTCATGCTGCGTTACGCTGCCGCCGATTGCTGCCGCATGGCTGCTCTCGTCCGCTATTTTGGTGATCGCACCGATACGCAGTCCTCGTGTGGCCTCTGCGATTTCTGCGCGGCTGAGCAGTGCATTGTGCAGCGCTTCCGGGATGCCACGATGTCTGAAGTCCGTATCGCACGTTCGGTGTTTCGCACGCTCGCCGGCGGTTTTGCCAAATCGACCGGCAAGCTGCACAGCGAAATCTGTCCTGATGGCAAGATCGACCGCGACGGTTTTGAGGAACTCCTCGCGGCCGCGGCCCGTGCCGGCCTGATCTCACTCCAAGCCGCCGTCTTCGAAAAAGAAGGCAAGCAGATCCCCTATCGCACAGCGCGCCTCACGCGCGATGGTGAGTCCGTCGAGGAAGGCGAACCCCTTCACCTTCAACTCCGTGATCGCGAGCCCCGTTCACGCGCCAGCCGCAAAAGCGTGCGTTTTTCCAAAGCACATCTCTCCAAGGCACAGGCCCCCAAAAGCCGCCCTCAAAACGACCTGTCCAACCGTCCTCTGCTCGAGGCCCTGCGCGCCTGGCGTCTCGCCGAAGCCAGGACGAAAAAACTTCCCGCCTTTCGCATCGCTAGCGACAATCTGCTGCACGGCATCGTGGAAGATCAACCGCGTACCGAAGAAGATCTGCTCGCGATTTCCGGCATTGGATCCTCGTTCATCAAGCATTACGGCCCAGCAATTCTCCGTATAGTAAGCACATTCGAATGAGGCTTATCTGCCGCGCCTCCCAATCTTGCCAGGCAATTGTGTAAGCGATTACAGATTTTGCTTGACGCCCTCCTCCTTTTGGGGTATCTCTCTAAAAGAGTTTCACTAGCAAACAACACGGTTGGTTCCCCCCGTTTGGAGGCCTATGTCCGTTAACCGGTTCGCGTCAGCCACGCTGCTCTTCTCCCTGCTCGCTTCATCCGCCTTTGCCCAGTTCAGTGGCAGCATCCAGGGTACGGTGACCGATCCCAGCGGCGCCTCCGTCCCAAAAACCACAGTCACCCTGCTGAACACTGCCACGCAGGTCAAACAGGACAGCGTCACCGACGAGCGCGGTGAATACCGTTTCACCAGCCTGGCGCCCGGCACGTACAAGCTTTCGGCGGCCGCGCAAGGGTTTGCCCTTTCCGAAGTCTCGGCCACACTCGAAACCAACCAGAATCTGAACGTCGTCATTGGCTTGAACGTTGCCGGTGCTACCCAGGCAGTCCAGGTCACGGGCGAAGTACCCATCGTGAACACTGCTGAAACCCGCACGCAACTCACCCTGGGAACGCAGTCTCTTTCCACGCTTCCATTAGCCGGCCGCAATATGATTTCACTGGTCACACTAGCGCCAGGTGTCTCCGGAGTCGGCACCGCCGCGGGCGGCAGCCCGGGTTCCGCCACCGACAACTATTCCACCGAAACGCAAGTTGATGCCAGCGCCAACGGCCAGGGTAGTGTCGGCAACCTCTACGTTGTCGACGGCCTCGATATCACCAGCGCCATCCGTCCCGGCGTCCTCAATCTCACTCCCAATCCCGATTCCATCCAGGAAACCAGCATCCAAACCAACACCTTCACGGTCGATTATGGCCGCGCCAGCTCTCTCCAAATGGTCATGACGACTAAGTCCGGCAGCGATCGCTTCCACGGCAATATCAGCGACTATTACTCGACCCAACAGCTTTGGGCCGGCACTGAGTTCGTTCATAATTACTCGCCGTTCCACAGCAACAATATGTCGGCCGATGTTGGAGGCCCGATCTGGCCGCACAAGCAATTCTTTTTCTTCTTCGCTATCGAGCCTCTCTGGTCACTCAACTCCACCGGCAACAGTCAGACGACCTTTGAAGACCCGGCTTTCACATCATGGGCCAGCCAGCATTTCCCCAATACCTTCGGCACTAAGCTGGTGACCACCTACACGCCGAGCGCCGGCAGTTCCACCGGGGTCGCGCAAACCGCGCAACAACTCTTTCCCACCACCTGCGGCACATCCGCCGCGGCTTTTCTACCCTGCAATCTGCCCGTCATCGACAATGGCGTCTTCAACAGCACGAGCTATCGTAACGGACTGCAGTACAACGTCCGCATCGATAAGTATTTTCAAAAAGATCGTATCTATGGCACCTTCTATCGCACCAGTCTTGATTACGGTAACTCCACCATCCGCCCACAATTCACCTCCACCAACAACACCATTCAACACGCCGTGCAAGTGAACGAAACGCACACCTTCTCTCCCACGACGCTCAATGAGGCGGTGTTCGGCTTCAACAATATTGAAGGCATTACGCCTAACGCCGGCCTCTTCTCCGTCCCCGTCGTCAACGTTACCGGGCTTGGACAAGGCTTCGGCACGGGTTTTGCCGGCGGCGATTTCATCCAGCACAATTACCATTGGCGCGACGTCCTGTCTCACATTCAAGGCGCTCACTCAATCAAGGGCGGTTACGAAGGCTGGTTTGGCGAAGATATTGAAAAATTCCAGGGACCGTATTCGCAGCCTACGTTCACTTACAACAACGTGCTGGATCTAGTCGAAGATCATCCGTATACCGAAACCGGCGTCGCCTACAACCCGATTACCGGCAAACCCATCCTCTACGATTGGAATGCCGCTGAGAGCACTTGGGGCGTCTTTGTAGAAGACACCTGGCAAGTCTCGAAGAAGCTCACCATCAACTACGGTGTTCGCTGGGACGACTTCGGCAATCCCTATTCACGTAGCGCTAATACGGCGTTCTCCAATTTCTATTTCGGCGTCGGGAACACCTACACTCAGCGTCTCGCCGACGGTTCTCTCATCCGCAAGAACAACGCGCTCGAAAGTTCCATCACCGACGTCTGGAGCCCGCGCTTCGGCATCGCTTGGGACCCCAGCGGCAGAGGCGATTGGGCTCTCCGCGGCGGTGTCGGCGTCTATCATAATTGGCCGACTCTCGCCAATGTGCAGGAACAATATCGCGGTAATCCGCCGGGTGCTATTTTTCCCACTTTTTACGCTAATACCAGCACGCCGCCGCTGTTGACACTCGGCACCAACAACACCAAGCCTCCGTATGGCTACACCTATCCGACCCTGCCGCCCGGCCAGATTAACGCTCAGGGCGGAATCGTCGGTCTCAATAACGCAGTCGGCGCCATCGATCCTTTTCTCTCCGCACCTATCGTCTATAACTGGGCCGGCACACTCGAGCGCCGCCTCGGCAATAATTATGCGGTCAGCGTAGGCTATTCCGGCTCGCGCGGCAATCGTCTGCTCTCCGCCGGCGGCCAAACCACCGCGGTTAGCTACGGTGCCGACATCAATCGCTTCAATGGCGACCTCGTCATTAATAACTCTCTCGTTCCCACTCGCATCAATCACAGCTTCGGGTCCATCTACTACACGTCGAACGATCGCGAATCCCGCTACAACGCCTTCATCGCTTCCTTTAACGGTCGCTTCAGCAGCCGCGGCACGCTCTCCATGTCGTACACGCGCTCGTCTTCAAAAGACGATACGCAGGTTTATCCGATTGGCACCAATCCGCAAATTTGGTACGGCCCATCGAATTGGGATGTTCCCAATCGCTTCTCTCTCAGCGGCAATTATCAAATTCCCGGACTTGAGGGCGGCCGCGGATTCTTTGGGCGCGTCACTGGCGGTTGGCAGTTGAGCGGCACCACTATCGTGCAAAGCGGCTATCCCTTCAATGTCCTCACCACCGCCGCGTTCAATCCCCTGCGTAACTCGAGCGGCGCCATTATCGGCCTGGCCCCCGGTAGCGGCGATTACAATGCCGATGGCGATAACTACGATTTTCCGAACGTTCTCAGCTACTCACAATCCACCAGCCGCCAGGCTTACTTGAACGGGCTTTTCTCGACTACCAACTTCCCTGCCCCCGCGCTCGGCACGCTCGGCAACGAAAAGTTCAACCAGTTCCGAAATCCCATGTTCTTCCAAACGGACCTAAGCCTCCTCAAAGACACCTCCATCACCGAACAAGTCAAACTCCAGATCCGTTTCGATTTTTTCAACATCTTCAATCGCGCCAATCTCTACAACGTGGAGTCGGACTTATCTAACAGTAACTTTGGAAAAGCTACGCAGCAGTACAATCCAAGGTGGATCCAGATTGGCGCTGCAATCCGTTTCTGAAGCTAGGAGTATTTTTGAAAGCCGACTACAGCTTTTTTCGAGGAGGCGCCTGTCTGCTCCTCGCGCTTCCCATGCTCTGGAGCCAGACCAACCCATCCCCCAAAGCCGCCGATCTGCAGCGCGATTATCCAATCAAGCCGGTCCCGTTTACCGCCGTTCACGTACACGACGAATTCTGGAGCCCGCGTCTCGAGATCAATCGTAAAGTTTCCATCCCGACGGCCTTTCAGCAGTGCGAACGCACCGGACGCATTGAGAACTTCGTGCGCGCCGCCGAAGTTCTTCGCGGCGAAAACCTGCAAGATAAACATCCGCCCGGCTATCCGTTCGACGACACCGATGCTTATAAGGTGATCGAGGGCGCCTCCTACACGCTCGCCGTTCATCCTGACCCGAAACTTGAAGCCTACGTTGATAGCCTGATCGCGAAAATCGCCGCCGCACAGGAACCCGATGGCTATCTCTACACCACGCGCACCATTGATCCGCAGCATCCGCATCCCTGGGCCGGCACTCAGCGCTGGCAAAACGAAGAGGTACTCAGCCACGAACTCTACGATTTAGGTCACTTATATGAAGCCGCCGTTGCTTACTATCAGGCAACCGGCAAGCGCTCCCTGCTCGACGTGGCAATTAAGAGCGCGAACCTGCTGGTGCGCACCTTCGGTCCCGGCAAGCGCAAAATCTACTCCGGCCACCAGATTGTCGAGATGGGTCTCGCCAAACTCTACCGCGTCACGGGCGACGAGCAATATCTGACGCTCGCGAAATTCTTCCTCGATTGCCGCGGCGGCGGGAAAACCTATAACCAGGCGGATGTACCGGTCATCGATCAAACCGAACCCGAAGGTCATGCCGTACGCGCCACATATATGTATTCCGGCATGGCCGATGTCGCCGCTCTTACGGGAGATAAAGCTTATCTGCACGCCATCGATGAAATCTGGAACAACCTGGTGGAGAAAAAGATTTACGTGACGGGTGGGATCGGCGCCATCGGTGCGATCGAAGGCTTCGGCGCTGATTACCAGTTACCCAATATGTCTGCATACAACGAGACTTGCGCCGCAGTAGGCGAAGACTTTTGGAACCAACGCCTGTTTCTTTTAAATGGCGATGCGCGCTACATCGATGTCTTCGAACGCACACTGTACAACGGCCTGCTTTCCGGCGTTTCGCTCGACGGCGAAACCTACTTTTATCCGAATCCTCTTGAATCAATCGGCCAGCATCGCCGTAGTCCCTGGTTCGGCGTCGCCTGCTGTCCGGGCAACATCACGCGCTTCATGCCTTCCGTTCCCGGCTATGTGTATGCCGAGCACGGAGACGCGCTCTACGTCAATCTCTTCATGAGCAATAACGCCGAAATTAAACTCGATAGCGGCCGCACGGTGAACATTTCTCAGGAAACACGCTACCCTTGGGACGGCAATATCAAAATCACCCTCAACCCGGAGGGCAGCGGGCCATTCACCATGAAGGTTCGGGTACCCGGATGGGCTCGCGGCGAAGCCATTCCGGGCGGCCTCTATCGTTTTGAAAATGCTTCGTCCGATGAACCGCCGCAACTGCGTGTCAATGGACATCACGCCAAAATTGAACTTGAAAAAGGCTATGCCACGATCACGCGCAACTGGCGCCCGGGTGACACCATTGAGTTGTCGCTGCCCATGTCAGTGCGTCGTGTGCTCGCCTCACAACAAGTCGCCGCGGATACTGGCCGTGTGGCGCTCGAGCGCGGCCCAATCGTCTATTGCTTGGAATGGCCGGACAGTCCCGACAAGCATGTCCGAAACATCCTGCTCACCGATCGCGACAACCTCCGCGCGGATTGGAAACCGGATTTACTCAACGGTGTCGAAGTCGTCCAGGCGAACGTCGTCGCCTATCGCTACGGCAAAGACAAACAGCTAGAACACTCCCAGGAATCGGTCGCTGCCATTCCTTACTATGCCTGGGCGAATCGTGGCCAGGGACAAATGGAGGTATGGATCGCCGATCAGCAGGCCGCCGTTCATCCGACCCCTTATCCGACTCTCGCCAGCACCAGCAAAATCACTGCGTCGGGTGAGAAAACAACACCCAACGGCATCAAAGATCCGGGAATGGTTGCTGATCTTGAAGTTCCGACGGCCTCAAACGATCCCGCTTCTTCCTATAACTGGTGGCCGCACAAAGGCACGCAGGAATGGATTGAATACGATTTCGCGAAACCGGCCGAGATCTCCCAATCTGCCGTTTACTGGTTCGCCGACCTGAAGGGCGAGACCAAACCGCCTGCATCGTGGCGTCTGCTGTATCGCGAGGGGGACGAATGGAAACCCGTCGAGGCGGCAGGCTCTTACGGGCTGGCTCTCGATCAATTCAACGAAGTCAAGTTTAAGCCCGTGAGAACGCAGGCGCTCCGCCTGGAGCTGCAACTCCAGCCCAACGAGTCGGCGGGAATCGAGGAGTGGACTGTTCAGTAACGCGTGGCGATGCTGCCTCCTTGCCGCTGTCGTAGTTGTATTTGTTGGCGCCCAAACTTCACCTGATCCCACCCAGCAAGCTATAGCGGCCGTTCGCGCGGGTAACCTCTCTGATGCTCAACACATTATTGAAACCACACTCGCACACCAATCGCAAGATCCCCGGTTGTGGGCGCTCGATGGCCTCGTGCTGGCGCGTTTGGGACAGTCGCAAAAAGCGCTCTCTTCTTATAAACACGCGCTCGAAATCGCTCCCGCTTATCTGCCCGCTTTGGAAGGTGCAGCCGAGATCGCTTATAAAACGTCCAATCCCGAAGCCGAAACTTACCTCCGTGAAATTCTCCAGGTTCATCCAGACGATCAAACGGCGCACGGCATGCTTGCCGCTCTTTCCTTCGAACATGGCAAGTGTCAAAACGCCGTCAACGAATTCGCTCAAGCGCATGACGCCATCGCTTCCAATCCGCCTGCCCTCAAACAATACGGCTACTGTTTGCTTCAGCTCAAGCGCGCCGCCGACGCGATTCCCGTTTTCCAGCGCATCCGGCAACTGAATCCATCGGATGTGAAAGCCACCTACCGTCTCGCGGTCGTCCAATCCATCGCCGGCCAGCCCCATTCGGTAGTCAAGACACTGCAGCCCGAAATCGAGAAAAATCCATCCGATGCCGCAGCCTTAGCGCTATTGGCCGATGCCTACGAGTCGCTCTCCGACACACCTCGCGCCGTCGCTGCTCTGCGCCAGGCCATCGTGCTACGCCCCGATGTATCGGATTACTACCTCGATTTCGCTAACATCTGCCTGGTACACGATTCCTTCCAGGTCGGCGTCGACATGCTAAACGCCGGCCTCCGGAGCACACCCAACTCCGCGCCCTTATACATGGCCCGCGGCATACTTTTCATCCAGCAGGGCAAGTATCCCGACGCGCAAGCTGACTTCGCTAAAGCCGAACGGCTCGATCCCGAAGTCCGCTTCGGTTCGCCCGTACAAGGACTTCTCGAACTCCAGCAAAACAATCTGGC
>DATAYL010000018.1:0-4969 GCA_036272575.1 Bryobacteraceae bacterium
TCGGTTTCTTCAGCGTCGGATTGGAGGCGTACTGGGCGCAATTCGACGGTCTCAAAGAGCGTCTACTGAGCTTTAATGAGCGCATCAGCGAGTTTCTGAGCAGGGATGGCGTGAGCGTCGTCAATCTCGGCATGGTCTCGACTCCCGAACAAGCGGTCGCGGCGGGGCACCGGTTGCGGGAAGCGGACGTAGATCTCATTTTTCTACACGTGGCAACTTACGCGCTCTCAGCGACTGTGTTACTTGCTTTGAGGCGAGTCAAAGTTCCGGTGGTGGTCCTCAATCTGGCACCCGGGCCAGCGATTGACTACGCTGTATTCAGTCGCTTGAAGGATCGCGGAGCGATGACCGGAGAGTGGCTCGCCTGGTGCCAGGCGTGTTCGGTGCCGGAAATCGCCAACGTATTTGAGCGTTGCCACATTCCCTTTTTGCAAGTCACAGGAATGATGCAGAACGATCCGCTAGCGATGAATGAAATTGCGGACTGGATGGCCGCCGCTCGCACGGCCCACATCATGGAACACAATCGTCTGGGGTTGATGGGTCACTACTACGGTGGCATGCTCGACATCTATTCCGATCTCACTCAGCACTGCGCTGCTTTCGGCGGCCACATGGAAATGATTGAGGTAGATGAACTCGCGGCTCTGCGGCGGCACGTCGGCGAATCAGAAACACAAAGCCGAGTCAAACAGTTTTACGACCTGTTCGATGTGCAGCCGGACTGCCCGGAGCAGGAGCTGCTTCGCGCCGCGCGGACCTCGATCGCCTTGGACCGGCTGGTCGAGAAACACGCGCTCGGATCGCTTGCTTACTATTACCGGGGCGTGGGTCAGCCCGAAAATGAAGACGTCATCAGCTCCGTGATTCTGGGCACCAGTCTTTTGACAGGCCGTGGAATACCGGTAGCAGGCGAGTACGAAATCAAGAACGCCCAAGCCATGAAAATCATGGATTCGTTCGGGGCGGGTGGTTCATTCACCGAATACTACGCTGTGGACTTCAACGACGATGTCGTACTCATGGGGCATGATGGACCCGGCCACATTGCCATCTCTGAAGGAAAAACAAAGGTGCGCCCGCTTGGCGTTTATCACGGCAAGGTAGGCGTGGGGCTTTCGGTGGAAATGTCGGTTAAGAATGGACCCGTCACTTTGCTGGCATTGGTGCAGATGCGTAACGGCGCTTTGAAACTACTTAGCGCGGAAGGCGAATCTGTTGCCGGCCCGATCCTCGAAATCGGCAATACGAACAGTCGCTACCGTTTTTCGATTGGCGCGCGAAACTTTATCGAGAGCTGGAATAGTGAAGGTCCGGCGCATCACTGTGCGGTGGGCGTGGGCCATATTGCCGGAAAAATTCGGAAGCTCGGATCTTTGCTCGGCCTGGAAGTTCACAATGTTTGTTAAGAAGGAGCGAGTTTGCGGATTCGAAGGAGCGCTCGCGCGCTGCTTTTAGTTACTGCCTGTACCGTGTTAAGCCAGGCGCAGGACATAAAGGTTGCCTGGGACAAAGTGGAGCGTGTTTCGAAGACGACGGCCACGTTGCAGGTTGTGGTAAATCCGCCTTTACGGCGAGGCTCGCCGATTCACGACCAAGTCTTTGAAAGTTTAAGAAATCTCGGCGCCGATTACGTGCGCTACGTCCCTTGGCTGCCTTACCCGAAGCTAGGCGTCGCGGAGCTGCAACCGCCTGCAAATGGCAAGACGTCCTGGGACTTTTCGCTCATCGATCCCATGACCATCGATTTCTTGAAAGCGACACAAGGTCACTCGGTGATCCTGAATTTCAGTACGATTCCCGCCTGGTTATTCAAAACTCCGAAGACCGTCGAGTATCCGCAAGACCCGAACGCCGTGACATGGAATTATACGCAGGGAACCGAGCTTCGTGATCCGAGCGGCAGGGAACTCGGAGACTACTACGGCCGGCTGGTTAGCTGGTATGTCAACGGCGGCTTTACGGACGAATATGGCAAGCGACATGAATCGGGGCATCATTTCAGAATTCCTTACTGGGAGGTACTAAATGAGGTTGATTTCGAGCACAGTATGACGCCGGAGCAGTACACGGCACGCTACGACGCGATTGTGAGCGGTATTCGCAAAGTAGCGCCAGCGATGAAGTTCGTTGGCTTAGCCCTCGCCGCACCGTCTGATCGTCCGCAGATGTTCGAGCACTTTTTAAATTCCAGAAGTCACAAACCGGGCATTCCGCTCGACATGATCTCATACCACTTTTACGCCAGTCCGGCGCCCGATGAAACGCCGGACGTGCAACAGCACACCTTTTTTTCCCAAGCCGATGGCTTCCTGAACAGTGTTCGTTATATCGAAGCGATTCGCCAACGCTTATCTCCTCAAACGAGGACTACCGTCGATGAACTCGGCTGTATCTCAGCCGATGACAGTGGACAGAACGATCCGCGTCACGTAACTAAGCCGATTCCAAATTCTTACTGGAACTTATGCGGCGCAACCTATGCCTACGTGTTCGGTAATCTCTCTGCGCTCGGCATTGATGTAGCCGGAGAATCGCAATTGGTCGGCTATCCAACCCAGTTCCCGAGCGTGTCGCTGGTCGATTGGAACACCGGATTGCCTAACGCGCGACTACGTATCCTGGAACTGCTCAAAAATAACTTTGGTCCAGGAGATAAGGTTTTGTCGGCTAAGGTCGCTTCGCCATACGTTTATGCGTTGGGCTTCATTGGGCGGAACGGAGCGCGCAAACTTCTGCTTGTCAATAAACGGAACCGCGGCATCACTCTTAAACTTCCCCAGCAGGCCCGGCAGATTGAATTCGTCGATCAAAATACCAAGGGCGAGCCCCCGAAAATCCAAGACATGCACAGCGACTCTCTGCAGCTGAATGGATTCGAAGTGGCGGCCGTGGCGCTCCAGTAGATCCTTGTGCGACTTGGGAGCAAAGTTCATGCGAGATCGCCGTTAACGCCTTCATAGCTTCGATCACACTAATGCACGAGCTAGTTGGCGCGATGACTTCGACGCTCTACGGCCAACGCTCCGCGGCTGAGGCAGCGAGGCAGCTGCAGTTCTCCTTTAAAGCGAGTTTTGGGGATACGGCTTCGCGTCCTCCAACACTGCGCTGGCCCGCAAAATGAGATCTTCCCGGAAAATGCGCGGCGGCTAGTTGCACGGCGCGCGGCAAACCATTTTCGTCCAATCCCCAAGGACAAGATGCTGCGGGCAATTTAGCCGCGTTGAAAACCCACGTGTATGGCGTCCAATCGTACCATTCCGGATAGAGATGTTCATCCGGCGTATTGAGGTTCATGGCCGCCGCAAAGGGCGCAATCGGCACGCATGGCGTCAGCAGGAGGTCATAGTCGCCAAAAAATCTCGCGAATGCCTGCATCAGCTTGATCCGTTCAAGCTGTGCCTGGCGTTCGATCGCGGCGGAGGTCATCATGCCGCGGCGGCAGGTTTCAATCAGTCCCGGATCGAGCAACGCCATCTGCTCCGGTTTCATCGCCGCAGCCGCAGCCGCAAACGCGACTTCGCAAACCGTAACATAGGCTCGTCTGATATTCCAGATCGGCGGGTCCGCCCGCTCGACCACGGCACCCGCTCCCGCCAGCATACGTGCCGCTTCGTCCAAGAGCGCTAGCGTCTTTGTATCGATAGTAAGGTAGCCGAGAGTTGCTGAAACGGCCACTCTGAGTCCCTTCACACCAGCGGCGGTAGCGGCCACAAAGTCAGGAACTGTTAGCGCGGCGGACATCGGATCGTAACGATCGGCACGGCACATGATGGCCAATCCCAGTGCCGCATCGCGCACGCTCCGCGTCAGCGGGCCAATCGCCGTGATGTCCGGACTCTCGTTAATACCAGGAATGCGTCCGGTAGTCGGTTTAATGCCGTAGGTGCCGGTAAACGCGGCCGGGATGCGAATGGAACCGCCGCCATCGCTTCCGGTAGCCAGCGGCACGCAACCGGTAGCCACGGCGACTGCAGCTCCGCCGGACGAACCACCCGGCGTTAGCTGGGGATTCCACGGGTTGCGGGTCAGGCCGCTGAGCGGACTATCCGTTACCGCTTTCCAGGCAAGATCGGGCATGTTGGTGCGGGCGTATAAAATCGCACCAGCCTCGCGCAGCCGCGCCACGTGCGGTGCATCATCCACCGCAGGCGGCAGATCCTGCAACGCAAGACTGCCGGCCGTGCGCTTCTGCCCAGCGACCGCTTGATTGTCTTTGATCGCAATCGCCACGCCGTCGATAGCGGACAAAGGCTCACCTCGTGCCCAGCGGCTTTCGCTCTCGCGTGCGGCTTCGAGCGTTTTGGCGCCGTCGATCAAACGGAAGGCGTTCAAGCGCGATTGAACCAGCTCCGAGCGAGCGAGCACTCCTTGGAACAATTCCACCGGAGACAAGGTTCGCTGGCGAAACTGGTTCGTCAATTCGGTAATTGAGAGGAATAGCGGGTCGGTCAAGTTGGCGGTGCAGCTACACACCATTTTCCTTCTTGCGTTGGCAAATGGTACCTGAAGGCAATCAACGTTATAACATTTATCACGTGATAGCTCATCAAGGGCGTGCTGTCGCACGCATGGTTGTTTTTGTCTCTCTTCTTGCTGTGTTGAGCGAGTGCCTAATAGCGGCTCCCAACGATGTGGACACGACCGAAGTCACACCCAACGTGCTCGTGTTTGCCACGAGCACGGGGAACGTCGTCGCCTCTGTTGGGCCTGATGGCGCTCTTCTCGTCGGCACGCCCTCCGCCGCCAGCACGCCAGAAATAAGCAGCATCTTGGCGCATCGAACAAAATCCGCGTTGCGTTACGTCGTGATTGCGCCGGAATCCCTGGCTGAGTCCCAGGGGGATGCGGGGTGGGGTGGTCGGGGCGCCTTCGTCGCCATGCAGGAGAAAGCGCTCGAGCGCCTGGGTGGGCACGCCATGGGTCCACCGCTACCGCTTCCGGAACGCCTGCTCAAACTTGGTGTCGA
>DATAYL010000019.1:0-25932 GCA_036272575.1 Bryobacteraceae bacterium
GCCGCGTAGAGGAGAAAACAGTAGAGCAGGAAGAGCTTTATCTCCAGATTGGCTTTCCAGAAGCAGTAAAAAATGATGGCACTCGAAAGCAGGCCGACCACCACCAGATTGACCGTGCTGCCATGCAAGGCGAAGTGATTCTGTCCGGCGATAGCGCCGAGATAGACATCGCCGACGAGCATGCGGAAAAAGAGCTGTGGAGAAGCGCCCAGGATCGCTTGGGAGCGCGTCGCACTTCCAGTGGTGAGGAATGCGGAGAGCTGCACTACGAAACACATGCCCAGCAGCCCGCTTAGCACAAGATGCCAACGGTCGCGCTTTTTCCACCAGAAAAAAATCGAGAGCGGGAATAAGACGAGACAGAACGGTCCGGTCAAGCCGCTCAGGAGGAGGCAGATGACATCGAAAACGCGCCAGATGCGCGAAGGGGAAGGGAGCGCGAGCACGATCATGGCAGCGATGAGCGCCATGTGCCATTGCGCTTCCGTGATCGCTGCATCGAGTTCGCGTGAATTCGGCAATGCGATGTAGACAGCCGCCATCACGGCGCGCACGGGCAGCGAGCCCCAAAACACCGTGCGGGAAGAAAGCAGCAGCGTGACGGGCAGCACTTGAACGACGATCGCAACGATGTTCAGCAACAGAGGCGCCCATTGCAGTGGAAGAAGCAAGGAGAGTGCCGCGGTTAAGCGGGGAAGGGTCTGGAAATAGCCGGTATGCGGAATAAAGAGAGCGCGCAACCAACCGAGATTGTAGGCATCCGCATACCAGAACATGCCATCTTCGGCGAAGAACTGAGGATGAGAAATGGCGTCGGGACGGCGGGAGATAACGGCGACAGCGGCAACCAGGAAGATCAAGATTTGGAATTGCCAGCTAAGCCCGGTTTTCTCGGTCTGAATGACGGGATTGTTTAAGCGGAAATACTCTGTACTCATGCTGTCGATAGCGCGCCCGTTCGTTGCAAATTTATGGGCGGGGCGCGGCGGCAGCAACAACCATCCAGGGATTTGCCTTCAGATCCTGCAGCTCACTTTCCTGCCAGGCGTACTCCTTGTGCGCCGCAAGAAACTCCTTGGCATGGAAGGCTACGCCGCAGGGGTGACCGTTACCGGCAACGAAAGACATTTTCTCGGCCATGGCGCTGTCAGTTACCTTAGCCTCGACGGCGCCCGCGGGGCCATAGGGATCCTGCCAACCTTTCATGCCGCGGCTGGATCGATCGACGTGTCCGCATAAGGTGCGCTCGCTCGGATCAATTTCTTTCGTGATCATGTCGTAGTGATCGGTCTCGAATTTCTTGCCCGCGTCTATATCGATACGGCCTTTGTACTCGGCCATGAGCGCGTCCCAGCGGCGCAGGCGAACGAGGTCGGGTGTGTTGGGGTCATTGGCGGGAAAGTCGGTTTCTTCGGCAATCAGCTTGGGATTGATCGGAAAATTCGAGCCGACGAAGTAGCCGTCGGCGGTTTTCTCCAAAGTGACGTAGCGGAGCCCGAGTTCGAGCCGCCCGATCTCATTCGTTTTGCGATCACCGACAAGCCAGGTGTTGGCGTATCCGCCGTTGTTGCCCTGCTCCATGATTTGAGCGAACTGGTCGATGGAGGACGCATATTGCATGGCTTTGCGGGCGCGCACGAATTCGGGGACGCCTTTCGCGTTGAAGCCATGAAAACTGCCGATGGTGGTTTCGGTGATCATGAGACCGGCGTCATTCAAGCCGAAATCGTCGCCGCTGTGAATGAGTCCGGCGACGCCATCCATGATCAGGTGGTGACCCGAGGAGGGCGCGATGTCGAAGATGATTTTCCAACGGCTGCCGCTGAGGTAATCGCTCCAATTATTGTGGCCGATGACGATTTTTCCATCTTTGGTGTAGCTGCCCGTCGCGACGAAAGCGCTGCAGTGCTCGCCGACGCTCAGAGGCACACCTTTGGCCTGACGGTGCTCGGCTTCGCGATAGTAATAGGGAAACTCCATAAACGCGTTCATGGCGACCAGGTCCAGCAGATCGAGATGGGAACCCGCCGCGCGAGCGCCTTCGACGATCGACTGCAACTCGGTCCGATACTCTGCGGGGACGGTGGGCAAGAAAGAAGTTTGAGCGACGGCGCGAAGGTCTGCCCAATTATGCTTCACATCGTGCGTGGTGCTCAGCTCGATGGCGCGCTTGGCATCTTCGATTTCGGGGCGGAGCAGGAAGCCGTGCTGATAGCCGATAGCAGCCGGAGAGCCTTCCAGATGGACGAAGATCCAGCCATCTTTTTCCGGGTTACGGAACGCGCCTTGTAGGCGGCCGTCATGTTGCTGATTACCAGGTATGCCCGCCAATGTGAACCCCGAGAACAAGAAAAGAATGAGCCAGCGGGACGAAGGGAGCATAATTCATTACTGTAAACGATTGGCGCCGGGGGCGCGATAGACGGACTTGGCAATCGGCCGCGGATTGGCGCTCCGCCTCAGACGCGGGTCCCACGATTGGGTCAAACGGGAAGGAGCATCATAGTAATGTGCAGCCAGTAACGGAACCGGCATCCCAGCAGCGGGAGTTGAATTCGCTTTCCATGGTCACGGTCATCGTGGTCCTGGCGACCGTCACGATGACGTTCGGGGCGATCATCGCCGTGTTTGTGATTCGCTCGCAGAGTCAACAATTCTGGGGGCACCTGCAGATGCCCCGTATACTCTGGGCGACAACGGCGGTTTTGCTCGCCAGCAGCGCTCTATTTGAAGTAGCCAGACGCAAACTCGCGCTGAATGATCAGCGCGGTTTTTTTCGATTGACCGGGTGGACAACCGGGCTCGGTGGGTTGTTCCTGATTGGACAAATCACGGCCTGGTTGCAGGTCTTGCATAGCGGCGTCATTCTCGCGCGGAACCCGCACTCCTGGTTTATTTTCCTCTTCACCGGGTTGCACGGCTTACATATTGTGGCGGGGCTGACCGGGTTAGCGTATCTGCTCGTCCGTACCAGGCAGCCCGCCAGCGGCCCAAAGTACAACATGCACACACGCGCGCTAGCCAATGGCGTGGCAGTCTTCTGGCATTATCTGGATTTTATGTGGGTGCTGCTGTTCGGACTATTGCTTTTCTGGCGACGCTAATCTTTGGCGCTGGACGGCAATCCATTTTCGAACGACAGCTACCAGCTGTTCGGCTTGAAACGGCTTAGACAGGTAATCATCCATGCCGGCTTCGAGGCAGCGCTCACGTTCTCCCAGCAGAGCGTTAGCGGTAACAGCGATAATAGCCGGCTGAGGACGGTCCAAGCGGCGGATTTGGCGGCTGGCTTCAAAGCCGTCCATGGTCGGCATTTGACAATCCATCAAGATCACGTCGTAAGGCGCGGTGCGATGCGAAGACACGGCTTCATTGCCATCCGACACCAGGTCGATCTCAAAACCGGCACGCTGCAGAATCAGCTTTCCGACTCGCTGATTGATGGCATTATCTTCGGCCATAAGTATCCTAAGTGGACGTTCGGAAGATAGTATCTCGCTCACAATAGGCCTTGGCTGGGGGTGGTCCTTTGAATAACAACAGCGTTCAGAGGCGCGCGACTCGATGGGACGAATTAGTATGCGAGTCAAAAACTCGCAGCCGATGCAGCAGTACTTTAATGTCCCAATTTGACGAGCTTACCGCCACGCTGTCTTTCATAAGATAGCATCTGACGAAAATTGAGCTTAGCTATTCTGCAAATGCGGCAGATTTTTTTCGGAAATGGATGGTTTGCTGGATTACACTATGCGCTCGTCGCGTTCCACTTTGCCGTCACGGATGTGGATGGTGCGATGGGCGTGCGCGGCTATATCCGGTTCGTGGGTAACCAGAACGATAGTGTTGCCTTCCACGTGCAAGCGTTCGAAAAGGCCCATGATTTCGTTACCGGTATTGCTGTCGAGTGCGCCGGTGGGTTCGTCGGCAAGCAGAATAGAGGGCTTGTTCACTAGCGCGCGGGCGATGGCTACCCGTTGCCTCTGGCCTCCCGACAGCTCATTGGGCTTGTGATGCATGCGCTGCTCAAGATCGACGGCACGCAACGCCTCACGAGCTCTCGAGATGCGCTCTTGCGACGAAATGCCAGCATAAATCAATGGCAATTCAACGTTATGTAAAGCGGAAGCACGCGCCAATAGATTAAAAGTTTGAAAAACGAAGCCAATTTCCTTGTTCCGTATGCGAGCTAACTCATCGTCTTCCATTTCACTGGCTAGCTTGCCATTCAGATAGTAGAGACCCTTAGTCGGGCTGTCGAGGCAGCCGATCAGGTTCATGAGCGTCGATTTACCGGAGCCCGAAGGGCCCATGATCGCGACATACTCGCCGCGCTGGATGACGATGTCTACACCGGAAACCGCATGGATCTCCTGGTCGCCCATGATGTAGGTTTTCCAAAGATCGAAGGTCCGGATAACGATACCGTCGCGCTGTAATACCTGGCCAAGCTCTTCTCGCTGCTTGGCGGTCAGATCCTGGTTTGCTGCCAGTGTTGCCATTTTGATGAAGAACCTCGATGGAGATGGCGTTTAGCTTGAGAGCGGCTGAACAACGGGCGCTTTGTTATCCACCTTGATCTTGGCGTCGTTGCGAATCGTCCGGATAACCTGGTAACTACCCGTTATGATCTCATCTCCCTCTTTTAATCCGCTAAGCACTTCCATATCAGTATTGCCGGTAATACCGGTTGCAACCGGCTGAAAGTGGGCTTTCCCGTTGCGCACGATAAAGACTCCCTGTATTTCTTCTTTGGCGGCCTTCTGAGCGGCAGGCGTGAGAGGCGCGGGGCGCTGGCCAGGCCGGGGATTTTCGAGCTGCCCTTTTTGGCGCACCGTCAGGGCTTGAATGGGAACGGTTAAAGCGTGAGAGCGAGTAGCGGTCGTAATCTTGGCCGTGCAGGAGAGACCAGGACGAACCATCTCTTCCGGAATGTCGAGGGCGATAACGACTTTGAAATCCTTGGCTTCCTGGCTGGAGGTTTGGCTTTGGGAGGCAGCGAGGCCGGTGGAGCGTACCAATGCCGTGTCGCCGATTTCAATCACGCGACCCTTAAAGGTTCGATTCAAGATGGCATCGATCGAAACCTCTGCCTGCTGGTTGAGCTTCACACTGACAATATCGGTTTCATCCACGTGAACTTCGGCCGTGATGATGGACATATCGGCAATCGTCATGATGGTGGAGGCGGCCGAATTCTGCACACCCGGCACCACAGTTTCGCCGACACGTACCGGGAGGTCGGTCACTACTCCATCGAGGGGAGCCACCGCATCGTACTGAGCCAGGATGTCCGAAGAGCGGGTCAACATGGCGTCGTTTTGCGCCACTTTCTTTTGCGCTGAGGCGAGTTGCGCAGCGGCCTGCGCACGGGCCGCCTTGGCCTGCTCGACCTTCTGCTTAGAGGATTGCAAAGTAGAAACGGCGAGCTGATACATCAGTTTTTTGGCTTCAAAATCCTGGGGCGCGATGAGCTTCGAGTTATAAAGTTCCTGGCTGCGCTTCATGTCGGCGTTCATCTGCTCCAGATCGGTCTTATCGTGTTCGACCTGAGCCTCAGCCACGGCAATATTGTCGTCTTGAGATTTTAGAGAAGCTTCGCTCGCGGAGGAATCGGCCAGAGCCGAATTGAGAGCAGCGCGCTGCGCATTCAGATCGGCACGGGGCTGGACAGCCGCCAGACGAGCCAGAACCTGACCTCGCTTCACATGGTCGCCCTCTTTAACAAAGATGGCAGTGATGGGCGCGGGTCCCTGGGTATTAGCGCCGATGTTGATATAGTTGCGGGGCTTCACCTCGCCTGAGGCGGTAACGACGGATGTCAAATCCATGCGAGTCACCTTCCCGGTCTGCACGGTAACGACACCGCGATCGCTGATCCTGATGCTGGCTATCACCGCGCCGGCGATAATTACAAGCAAAGCTAACAGGATGGTTACTTTCCACTTCTTCTTCAAATTGAGCTCCCCGCCCCATGAGAGACGAAAATCGACATACAAGTGTTCCCACTATGTAGTGAAAAACAACGCTAAACATAGAGACGCTTGACACGAGCGTGAATTCCGCACAAGACGCTATAAGAGATCGTGCCGGCCCAGCGCGCGATTTGCTGCGCGTCGATGCTCACATGGCCCTCCGTTCCGAGGAGCGTGACCGCATCGCCTACCCGGGCCTGGGAATGAGTGACGTCAATGGTTGTGAGATCCATGCTAACAGCACCGATGATGGGGGCGAGTTGCCCGCCGACGATTACGCTTCCGCGGTTTCCCAGGCGATGAGGAATACCGTCGGCATAGCCGGCCGCCAGCACTGCCAGCCGGGTCGGTTTGGTGGTCCGGTACATGCCGCCATAGCCGATCAGTTCGCCCGCCGGCATTTCTTTCACACTTAGGATGGTCGCACGCCAGGTGAGGGCGGGTTTTACTTGCAGAATTCCGGGAGGAGCATTGCCGCGGGCTGGCGAGACATACCCATAAATAGCGTGTCCTGGACGGACCATTTTTTGCCAGGCTTCGGTTCGCCCATAGGCCACGGGAATGGTACTCGACATGTGCAGCAGATCCGGCTTGACGCCCGCACGATCGAGTCCCGCGACGAGACCCTCAAAAGCTTGGATCTGGTGTGCGGTTTGGTCCGTCGCGTAGTTGGCGGAGGAAGCGAAGTGTGTCATGAGCCCTTCGACCAGCACATTGGGAGCAGAGTAAATCGCTTGCGCGATAGTGGCAGCATCGGTACGCACTCCGAGCCGTCCCATACCAGTATCCACTTTCAAATGGCAGCGATAGTGTTCGGCGCGAGAGGTAGCCAGACGATTAAGCTCTGCGAGATCTTCGAGTGAATGGATCACCGGAGTCAATTCATAAGCGAGCATTGCTTCGCGGGTGAAGGGAAGAAAGTCCGCCATCACGAGGACGCGGGTCCGAATACCAGCGTCACGCAATGCAATGCCTTCCTCGGTATTGCTCACGGCGAGCCAGGAAGCGCCCTGCTGTTCGAGAACACGCGAGACTTCGACGGCGCCGTGACGGTAGGCGTCTGCCTTTACGACCGGCATCAATTCGACTGCTGGACCAACCGCCCGCTTTATGGCCACGAAATTCGCGGCAATCTGGCCACGTGAAACCTCTACCCAGGAGCGATACGGCAACGCAACAGGTGGTGTGAATGGTTGCTGGCGCAACGGCTCCGCGGCCAGGGAACGAGACGGTTTCATCTCAGACGTGCCGCTAGTTACTCTTTCCCAAGCTCTTCCAGCAAACTCTCATACTGTCCGGTGACGACCTCCCAACTATAACGATTTTTGATCCGCTCCATGGCACAGCTGCCCCAGCGGAGGCGATCTTGCAATGGAAGCTGTACAGCCCATTGTAATTTGTCCGCGAGGTCGCCGGGCCTATCGGTGAAAGAAACGCCCGCATCGCCGGCCACCTCCAGGTTCTCCGGCGTATCGAGATAGAGTACCAGCGCGCCCCGCCCCATTGCTTCAATCAGCGCCGGATGGGTGCCACCCACTTCGGTTGCATGCACATACACCGCGCAATGAGACTGCAGCTGACGATAGCCTGCACCATAAATCGCTCCGGGAAAGAGTATTCGTTGATCGCTCGTGTTCTTAACTGTAGCAATATAGCTTTCTGCATAGGGAGCATCGCCCACGAGCGCCAATTGATAGTCCGTGTTTACCTTCTCGAAAGCTTCGCGTACGAGCAGAGCATTGTTTTCCGGCTCTAACCGGCTGACATACAGTATGTAGCGGCCCAATTGTAAACCGAGCGCCTCGACCTGCTTAGACTCGGGGACGGGACCGATCTCGGCGCCGTAAGGAATGAACGTGGATTCTTTTCCAAAACGCGCCTGGTAGTATTCGCGGATCGTCTGGGCATCGGTCACTACGGTAGAGGGGCACCAGGTGGCAAGCCACTCGGAAACAAGATACCAGGCGCGCGCGAGCTGATTCCACTTTTTGCGGCGGCGCTCAATACCATCCACATTCAATGCGGTCGGGATACCGGCCAGCCGTGGCGCAATAGTAAAGACTGCGTTAGCGGCGTTGCAGTAGAGCAGCACATCAAACCGGCGCGGCAAAACGTCGAGTGTGGAAATGGCGGTGTGCGCCACGGTGTCGAAATATTTGTGCTTCAGCGTGGGCAGATAGCGAAGATTTACCCCGCGGTAAATTGGGGTCGCGGGACGTTCCCGGCAATATACGGTGACATCGTGACCGCGCCCGGCGAGGCGAGTAGAGAGTTCCTCGGCGAAAGTCTCAAACCCTCCGTAGTTAGCGGGAATGCCGCGCGTTCCAAGCAAAGCAATGCGCATGGAACGGGTTAGCGGCCCTGCTCGTCCTGATGAATTGAAACGCTCACGGGGTGAAAAGAGAACCAGGCGGCGATTTCGTCCTCGCTGGCGCGCTTTCGTGCCATGATCCAGCGGCGCTTCGCCCAGCTTCGCTTCCAAAGCTTTATTACGTCGAAGAAAGCACCGAGCGAACTCCACTCGCGCAGAAGACACCCACCGATCACCACGATATCGCGCAGAGTCACTCGCCACCAGAAACGTTTATAGAGTGAAGCGGTGGTGTTCTTGATGCGCAGCAGCCAACGATTCTTTACAGAGTGGCGATTAATCACGGCCGGCAGCGACTCTCGATTTTCCGGTACTACGCTACGCACGTGGCAGGCGACCGCCGCCGGTACGTAAAGAGATCGCCAACCGAGTAACTGGGCGCGCCAGGCCACATCAGCATCTTCGCGATAGGCAAAGAAGTCGTTATCGAAGAACTCGCCTGATACCGAAATGTCCTCGATCATGGACCGACGGTAGAGGCAGGCGGCGGCAGTTCCTCCCACCACGTAGGCGGGTTCCTCGTACTGGCCCAGATCCGGGCGTTTACTTCCGCGATCGAGGTGACGGAAATTCGGTGTGAAATACATGCCAGTCGAGTCAAGCAGCGGCGGGTCAGCGACGGTCCAGTCAGGGGAAGCGCTGAGCAACTTGCCGCAGAGGCTGCCGATTCTTGAACAGATCCTGGAAGCCTCTACTAAAATGCTTACGAACGAAGGCGCCAGGCGTACATCCGGATTAAGCGTGAGGATCCATGCTGCATCCGGAGCGACAGCGATGGCCTGATTCTGTCCACCGGCGAAACCCTTGTTCTCCGAATTGTAGTAAATGCGCAAGCTCGGACGATGAGCATATTCGGCCAGAATCTGACGGGTTTGGTCCTGCGAGTGGTTGTCGACCACGACTACATTGAGGGGTTGATAGCTCTGCGCGAGAACGTGATCCAGGCAGGTAGCGATGTAGCGCGCGCTGTTGAACGTGATGATGGTTACAGTTACTCGATCGTCGCTCACGCCGGATGCACCAGGCTGAAATAGAGCCGCCAATAGATGTCAAATCCGATTGAGCGTTGGATCTGCAAAATTTCCTGTTCATTAGCGGTCATGGTTTTTTCGATACTGGCTTCGTTGGGAAGCTCGTTACGAAAAAGGGACCATAACCGGAAGCCCTGCCATTTGCCATGCAGGGCGGGCAATACCTGGCCCTGTTTAGCGGCAGCCAAGACCGAGAGTAACTGACCAACAAAAATCGGCCAAGCGAACCGGCGCAGGGTGCCGGGCGGGTAATGTTTGGCGAGCAGCAGCACCTGGTTCCGGGCACTCAGGAAATAGACGCGGGCGGCGCGTTTGCCATAAGTAGCTTTACCCAGATGCACCGCAGCGGCCGCCGGCTCGTAAACGCCAACAAAACCCGCAAGAGCACAGCGAATACCGAAGTCTACATCTTCGTAGTAGGACTCAAACCTGGTTTCCAGCAAGCCGATGGCCGCGAAAATACGTTTCTGGAAAAGCGCGGCCGTCATGGGAGCGAGGGCAATGGCGCGACGGTTTGCCCAGACTGCACCATCCGGCCGCTCATATCCGCAGCGCCAAGCGTATCCGCCACGGGAGCATAGATCCCAGCTGCCGTCCAATAAAGCTTTAGTCGCGTTCGCGGCTTGGCTTGTGCCGCCGCGCAGTAACTTGCCCACCGCAAAAGAAGCTTCGGTGGCGCGGGCAGCCGCTAAGAGTAGTTCCAGCCAGTTGGGCGGAAGAACCACGTCGTTATTGAGGATCAGAATCCAATCGGTTTCAGATCGGCGGATGCCTTCGTTTACTGCGGAAGCAAATCCCTGATTGGTGGGGAGTCCGATGAACTCCGCTCCGGCTTGGGCCACCACGCTCCGCGTTCCGTCGGTGCTGCCGTTATCGACTACCAGGATTTTATCGGGCGGATGCGTTTGCTGACTCAGGTTCGCAAGTACGGATTCAACAAGGTCGGCGCGATTCCAGGTGGGGATGACAGCCGAAACGGTAAGCATTCACGAAGAAATTGTAATGGCCTGCGATCCATGCCGCAAGATCCAACCTTTCACGATACAAGGTGGCGTCTCGAGGTGTCCGGTGCAGCGGGCGCGGATAAACAGGCACAGTACTAGTTACTGATTAAATTTTGTATTCACCGGGTGCTCGGCGCGTCCATAGACAGGCGTCACAATTTTGAGAACTGAGACAGCAATTGAGGAAGGATACAAATAAGAGATGTCGATTCTAGCGTGGATCATATTGGGGCTGATCGCGGGGTTTATTGGCAGCAAGATCGTAAATAAGACGGGAGAAGGCGTCCTACTGGATATTATTCTAGGGATCGTGGGCGCGGTGGTCGGCGGATATTTGTTCAACGCCTTTGGCGCGCATGGGGTCACCGGGCTGAATGTCTACAGTTTGATTGTGGCCGTGGTGGGCGCCATCATCGTACTGCTTATTTATCATGCAGTTCGGCGAAGAGCTTAGGCGGGCGGCGGGTTAACTGGCGCTTCGAAGGCGTTTGGCGAAGCGCCAGTATCTGTTGACGTTTCCGGGAAAAGCGAAGACGAGAATTGCCGGATAGACGGCAGCTCCGACGGCGATCTCGCAAGCCAGTCTCAACGTGGAGGATACGGCGTTTGGAACGGCCCACCCCGTTATTAAGACGGCGATGGTCATTCCCGCGGTGCCGAAGAGAGAAGGCCGGAGGGCAGCCAGGTATTGTGCGAACGACATCTCGATGCTTTTCAGCGTTCGTCGATAGAGTGGAACTGTTAACAAGGGATAGATAAGCACCCAGACGCTGGCAATACCCAGAACGCCCCAACGGCTGGCAATGAAGAACGAAGCGGGCAGGATTGCCAAGGTAAGGAGCGAATTCCACATTCCGAAGCGTGTTTCGCCGACGGCGTTGATGACTTGTGGCAACAGTGCCGTAATCGAGCGCAGAAAAGTGTAAATTGCCAAGAGTTGCATAGGCATGATTGCCGCGCGCCAGTGTGGTCCGCATGCCAACGGGACAAGGAGAGGTGCAATTAAGGCGAATCCGGAAACGACGGGGAACATTACAACCGCCAGGATCTCGGTCAGGGAAGCGAAATAATTCCTGAGCGCCGGTTGGTCGTCTTGTACGGAGGCAAAGAAAGTGGGCGTTACGGAAGTGATCAGGGTGACGATTTTTTCGCCTGGCAGATTGGCGAAATTCCAGGCAACCGTGTAAGCACCCAAGGCAATTTTTCCCAGGATGCGCCCGGCCACGACGAAGTCAGCATTGGAGTAGAGATACCAGGAGAGCCGCGAGACTAAAATTCGCCAACTGAAAGCCATGGAGCACGCCACCGAACGGAAAGCCGGTGGGGCCAGCTGGACAGGGCGGTTGCGAAATAACAGATAGGTGCTAAGGGCGGCGCCGGCAAGGCCGCTAATGGCGATCGCCCAAAAACGCAATCCCATCCAGACAAGGAATGCGCTGGCAAGTGCCTGGAGAAGGGCCTGCGCGGCGTCTATGCGGGAAATGGCGACGAACCGAAGGTCTTTTTGAAGCAGGGCATATGGAACACTCTTGAACCCGGTGATGACAAAGCCGAGCGCCATTAAGAAAAGCAGCCCACTAAGCTCAGGAGCATGAAAGAAACGAGAAAGAGGGACTGCTAGTGCGAAAGAAAGTGCTGTTGCGACCAACCCCAGAATGACCGCCGCGGTATGCAGTTGCGATACCTGCCTGGGTGTAAGAGTGCGAAGAGTGACAACAGCGGTGCCGATGCCAAATTCACTGATCAGCTCGATCAAGCCAAGATAGGTGACGGCCATACCGAGCAGGCCGAAATCACCGGGCGAAAGGAGACGTACCACAATCAATGTAGAAGCCCAGGCAAAGAGCTGCGAAATCCATTTGCCGGCGGCGCTCCAGGCAATCGCGCGGGCCATTTGATGCCCGGACGGCAGCATGACGACCGGCTCAAGAACATTGATTGAAGTGGACTCGGCCATTGTTAGGTGTGCTCACTCAGGCGGCTAAACGCGCTTCGATATCGCCCATGGCGGTTGCGCTAATGCGAGGCCAAGAGAACTCGGCGGGGATCGCCGCAGGTTCGGGAACGCGCCGAACCCGGCAGACTGCTTTAGTAATGCCGGCCGCGACGTCCTCAGCGGAAGATCCCTCGAGTAGGGTGTGATTTTCATAGCGCTGCAAATATTCATCCGATCCGCCGACTGCGGTCGCGAGAATGTGTTTGCCAAAGGTCATGCCAAGCAGAAGGAGGCCGCTGCCATAACCCTTCAGGTAAGGAAGCAGCAGAATGTCCGAAGCTTCAAACAGTTCCGACATTTCCGCGGTATCGAGCATCCTCGGAATGACCTTTACCCGGCATGCGATGCGCCGTTTGGCCAGAAGAGCTTTGGTTCTTTGTAAAGGATCGTTGGCATTTGAATCGGGGTATTTGCTTTCCTTGCCGGCAATGACGAGTGTGACGTTAGAAAACCGAGGGTGCGCGAGCCCTTCGATTACTGCCTCGATGTTCTTGTAGGGCCGAATAGCTCCACAGAACAACAAAACCGGGCTATCCGGTGCAATGCCGAGAGCCTGACGCACTTGAAGCCGGGCATGGGGAACGCGTTTGTGAAGGCTCGAGTAGGTTCCTTGAGGCATCACAATCGCTTTTGAGGCGTGGTGGGGATATTCCTGATTGAGCTCAGCCTGGCTGTGGTTCGAGTGGACGACGAGCAGTTTGGAGTGAGCATAGATCTTCTCGCAACGTTCCCAATCGCCCGGTACGGGCTCATGTGGGAGAACGTTGTGTACGGTGTGAATTACAGGCAGTCTGAAGGTGTTGCAAGCGCGCCAGAACGCGGAATCGAAAACGTCCGGCTCATACCACTGTGTCCAAACCAGATCGTATTTTTTCGCTCGCAGATGAAGGGCCAGCTCGGACGACAAATAACGGATCCGGAGCCAGTTCTGCATTTGCCGACGTACTTTATGAGCCGGGCTAGCCGTTTTTCGTGGGCCGAGTCTCATTTGCCCCCCGCTCTCGGGCAATCCTGGCATTAATCCACTGCTCAGCAACGGGACGCCAGCGACGGACTGTTTTGTCCCCTCGAATGCGTTCGAGAAATTCAAAGAAGATTCGGTTTTGAAAGCCGGGACACTTGACAGGCCTTCCACCAGCCGAACGGATGCGGCAAAATGCGGTAGCGCCGCCTGTTTCAGCAGGGCCTTTCCCAGAACGGGATAAAGTTCGTAGTGCCGTTGCGATGGGAAATCTTGAATGGGCACATTGACGTCAGAGTAAACAGAAACAGAACAGCCAATGGCGGCCAGTCCTTCGGCGAATTCGTGGGTATAGCCGGAAATACCATAATCGTTAAGCGGATTGATAATCGCGATGCGACGGATAGTCCGACGTTCGTGGCACATGCACGTCCTATCGGCTCGCCGGCGCTGGACCTTTAATTGGCAGTGGTCATAAAACTCCTAGAACCTTCCTTTTGAGCTCGGCGCTCGCGTGCTATTCTGACGCCAAGTCAGCGCTACGGACTTGCGAACATCGCCGTCGGCTGGTTTCAATGCTGCTCTATGCGCTTGCGAAGTTTGCTTTACGCGCTGATTCCGGTCGTAGCCCTCCTTTCGGCCTTTGCCGCCAGCCTTCCTCCTCCTAATCCAGATTCCTTCCCGGCCGACATTAGTAAAGTTGGAAAACGGTCGCCGCGCAAACTCCAGCAACCGGTTCCGTTTCGTGAATACGAAGGTTGGGAATACGAAAACTATCCGCTGCCGCCCGACTATCGGCAGCCCGCCGAATGGGTCTTCGCCCGGTTCATGTATCGCGCGGTCGAAAGCTGGCGCGGCCGGGGATTTAACTGGACCATCGATTATCCGCGCTCGGACCGCCATCTTTCCGCGGCGATCAGGCGCCTCACACAAATCGATACCCGTTCAGTCGAGCAACCGGTAGCCGCCGAGGATGGGGACGACCTTTACAATTGGCCCTGGCTTTATGGCGTGGAAGTCGGCCATTGGGATCTTACCGATTTCGAAGCCGCCAAGCTGCGTGACTATCTGGATCGCGGCGGATTTTTTATGTGTGACGATTTTCACGGCACGTGGGAGTGGAACACCTTTGTAGCCAGTATGAAGAAAGTATTCCCTAACCGACCGATCGTCGATCTTCCCAATTCCGACCCAATTTTTCATACGGTTTATGATTTGGACGACCGCTATCAAGTTCCGGGAGAGCAGTTCATCCACACGGGGCGCACTTTTGAACATGATGGTTTTCAAGCCCGATGGCGGGGTATTTATGACGACAAGGGCAGACTGGTGGTCGCGATCTGCCACAACATGGATTTGGGAGATTCCTGGGAGCATGCCGACAATCCGGAATACCCGGAACAGTATTCCGCGCTGGGATTTCGGATTGGCGTGAACTACGTGGTTTACGCCATGACGCATTAACGAGTCGCGGGGGCTTCGCTGGGTTGGTGGCTGCCGAGTTCTTTGGCGGCTTCATCCAAAAGGTCGGCTTCGTTCTGCAGAGCTTTGGCGACACGGACGATTTGCTGGTCGGCTTCGGTCCAACGCTTCTGTTCGATGGCCTCGCGCACGCCGGGAATGGTTTTGACGCCGTAGCCGGTGTAGAAGCCAGGAGCGTAGATCAGGTTTTCAAACCACGGGCGATTGGGTAGGCCGGACGAATCAGTAAGCAGGCGCTCGCTCTTGATCAGTTTCGCGTTGAGGTCAGGCGAGGCTTGATCGTTGGATGCGGTGAACGCTTTTTCATAGGCTTCCGAAGCGCGCGTTAAATCGTCGGCTGCGGTATCGAGCGGGGCAAAGTTGAGGTAGGGCGGGATGGGCTCGCGGGGTGGCGGCACCATTTTCTTCTTGGGATCGACGATGGCCTGATAGACGCCTTCTTCAATTTCGGAATTCTGTTCCTTGGCGGCGGCGCGCTGGTCGGCGTCGAGCTTTTTAATTTCGGTGATGTAGGTATGGATCGTGTCAGCGAAGTTGGTGAATTTGTAGGGCAGGATTTCGGCGTCGGCGAGGCGCATCATCATGATGCCGGCAGTTTGCGCGAGAGCGCGGCCGTAAGCGAAATCAGTGTCTTCGAAGTGGGTGTACCAATAGAAATCGTCGTAGATGGAATGGTACTGGCCGCCGCCGGGATCTTCGCCGCCGTAGCCGAGGTTGAGACTGGCGACGCCGAGATGATCGGTAAAGACGGTATAGTCGGAGCCCGAACCTAAGGCGCTAATGCGCAGATCGGGGCGCGACTTGATTTCCGTGCGGGCGGATGGCGCGGCCTTTGAAATGTCTGCGAGGCGCACGCGCTTCCAGACGGTCATTTTGGTTTCGGGATCCTGAATGTCTTTCATGACACCGTTCACGAAATCTTCGAGCGAATGAGAGCCGCCGGCGCGGAAATAGCCGCGTCCGTTGCCGTCGGAGTTGATGTAAGCAACGGCATGCTGCTTGAGCTCGTCGGCATGGGTTTCCGCCCATTCGGTGGAGCCGAGCAGACCAGGTTCCTCGCCGTCCCAGAAGCAATAGATGATGGTGCGGTCCGGTTTCCATCCTTGCTTAAGCAGTTCGGCGAGACCGCGTGCTTCTTCCATTTCAGGGCTGGCACCGGAGATGGGGTCGCCCGCGCCGTTGACCCAAGCATCATGATGGTTGCCGCGAATGACCCACTCGTCGGGATATTTTGCGCCAGGTATTTTGGCAATGACATCATAGAGCGGCTTGCGATCCCAGTTGAACTTGAGGTGGAGATGCGCTTTGGCGGGGCCCGGGCCGACGTGATAGGTCATGGGCAACGAACCGCGCCAGGCTGCGGGCACGAGTTCGCCGTTTAGATTCTTGAGCAGCGGTTCGGCGTCTTCGTAGGAGATCGGCATGACGGGAATTTTGGTCAGCGTAGTGATTTGATTGAGCGGCAATTTTTTTGCGCCCGGGGTGGCGCCGATGCCGGGCGTAGCAGGATCGCCGGGGTAGATCGGCATATCCATCACGCTGCCACGCTGCGCGCCAAAAGGAGGACGCATGGGGCCTTTGGGATAGGGGTCCCCGTGAAAGTAACCGTCTTCGTGAGGATCAGAGTAGATGAGGCAGCCGACGGCGCCGTGTTCGGCGGCGACTTTCGGCTTGATGCCACGCCAGGACTCGCCATAGCGGGCGAGGGCAATAGCGCCCTGTACAGAGATACCCATGCGTTCGAGCTCTTTGTAGTCGGCGGGGGTGCCGTAGTTGACGTACACAATGGGAGCAGTGACGTCGCCGTCGATCGAATAGGCGTTGTAGGTAGGCAACTGCTCGCTCTTCTGGTTCGAGGTGGGGTCAATGGCAAGCGAAGGCTCTTCCAACTTGGCTTTGTACTTGACGGGCTCGAGCAGTTCAAGAGAGCGTTCTTTGGGAGTGGGAAACAGGGTGTCGAACGTTTCAATCTGGACATCGAGACCCCAGGATTTCAACTGAGCGGCGATCCACTCAGCGTTGTCTTTGTCATAGGGCGACCCAACGTGGTGCGGGCGCGCGGACAGGCGGCGCATATTTTCCCGCAAGCGATCCGGCTGTGGGATTTCTTTGAACTTCTGTTCCCACTGCATTTCGCTGGCCGAGCTTTGCGAAGAGTAGCCTCTCAGCGTGACGGGCGAATCAGCGGCTTGAGTTGCGAGTGCGAAGGCACTCAGTAAAGCAAGAGCTTGGCGCATGATTCGCCATTGTACGGTAGCGCGTTTTGGGGGTCGGGTTTTTGCAGTTGGTTGTCGGGTTGCGCTGGAATGGGCATGAAGAGCCCGGGAGTGGATTGCACGCCGGAACCTTTCACGGAGGAGCAGCCGGATTTTAGCGAAAGAGCCGGAGATACCCCCGGATTTACGGCCCAGAGTATCTGTGCTTACACTTTCGGCTTAACTCCATTACTTACTTTGGGCTGTTTCTGGAAAGTACTCATAGCTATGGTACTGCCAGCTATTGCTCGTAATTTCGGTACGCCTGTACCATCAACCTAGCTCTAGTGAGTATCCATTACTAATTAGGAGGATATATTGTGTCCGGTCACTGGATTGTCAGGCTCCCAGTTACTTTTATTGTCGCTGCGACTTTCGGATCTTTAGCTTCAGCTGCATCGGTTTGTCCGTCTACCCTTAATACCAATACAGATTGCGGTTTCTTGATCACATTAGGAACGGGGGGCAAGATCACCGGCGCGGCCGTAACCGGCGCCAAACCCTATGATGGATCGGATGACGCTTTGATCGGAGTGATCAATAACACCGGCGCAACGTTTACCGGTTCCTTTAAGTTGAGTGGATCGGGTAACGGGGGTGGCCTGTTTGCCTTTGACGGAGATGGGATCTGCAGTTTTATCACTGCTTCCTATTGCGCGACCGCTCCAAGCGGATACGACGGCCCGTTGACCACGTTCTCAAGTATCAATTCGACCGGGACCACTGGTACGGTAAACATCTTGGGGCTGGCCGCGGGCGCATCTACTTTTTTTGCACTGGAGAGCTCGCCGTCTTCCATTAATGGCGGCGGGGGCCCGATTATTGGCGGAAGTACACCAGAACCTGCAACCAATCTGCTATTGGGCGGCGGTATTTTATTGGTCGTGCTTCTTTCCCGCAGGCTGCGTCGGCTACGTCGCGCGCCGTAAGCAGGAGAAGACCTGTCGCAATCCCGCCAGATGTCCGGTAGACCAGGCGCAACGCCCACTTCTCCACTCTGAAAGCAGATTGACATTCAGTTGCAATCTGCTTTTCATCTCGATTCGCGTCACTAGAGGTATGAAGCCTCTTTTGGTGTTACTGGCAGCCGTGACTTTGCTGGCAGGTCAAGCAGAACTGCCTCACCGTACTTCGGATGGCTACGCGCTACCGAATGGCTGGAAAATTACTCCGGCCGGGCACGACGCGATTGTGACTGAAGACATGGTGCTCAAACTCGTCACTTCGCCGGATGACCGGGTGGTGATCGGGTCGCACGCCGGTTACAACCCACATGGCCTGGTGGTGGTTGACAGCAAATCGGAAGAAGCGCTGCAGAGAATATCGCTAAAGACGACCTGGCTAGGGATGACCTGGTCGACAGACGGCCAGACGTTGTACGTATCCGGTGGGAACGCCAACGGGAAGAAATTGATTGCTCCCGCCTTAGCGCCTATCTACAAATTCTCGTACGCAGGGGGACGTCTCAGCGCGGAGCCGACCGGCACGTTAAAGGAGACCGTAGATAAGAGTAAGGTTTGGTGGTCGGGTCTCGCTTATCATCCTCGAAAAGACTTGTTGTATGCCGCTAATCGTGGCACCGATGGCAACCCGAGCAATGTTGTGGTTTTCGACACTAAAACCGGGCAGCTAGTGACTCGCATTCCGGTTGACGTGAATCCTTATGAGCTGGTTTTCTCGCCGGACGGTTCGGCCTTGTATGTGTCGAACTGGGCGAGTAACGACGTTAGTGTTATAGATACGAATCAGAACCGGGTGGTGGGCTCGATTGACGTTGGTTCAAACCCCAACGACATGAAACTGGCCAGCGATGGCCGCCTGTTCGTCGCGTGTTCGAACGATAACTCGATTCACGTTATCGACACAAAGACGCGGCGCAGCATCGAAACCATTTCGACTACGACAACAGCACAAGCGCCGGAAGGATCGACGCCCGACGCATTGGCGCTCGATCAAACGCGGCATATTCTTTACGTGGCGAATGCTGATAACAATAATGTCGGCGTAATCGATGTTTCAAAACCGGGGCATAGTGAGGTGGTGGGGTTTATTCCAAGCGGCTGGTATCCGTCGGCGCTGGCGCTTTCCTCTCATGGCCGCAAACTTTTTATCGGGAACAGCAAAGGGCAAGGCTCATATTCCGACGTGAAAGGGCCCACCAGCCCGCTGGCGCAGAAGTTCTCTGGTGACGAAAGCGTAAAGACGCTGCAAAAGGGAAGCATCGAGGTAGTGGACGTGAAGAATTTGCGCGAACAACTGCCGGCTTACAGCAGGCAGGTTCTGGCGAACTCGCCCTACCGCGATTCGCAACTAACCCTGGCGCGTGCTCCACAAGCGCCGTC
Organism: Bryobacteraceae bacterium; assembly: GCA_036272575.1. Classification (GTDB taxonomy): domain Bacteria; phylum Acidobacteriota; class Terriglobia; order Bryobacterales; family Bryobacteraceae; genus Bog-105. Next base: position 19,415 of record DATAYL010000019.1, read on the forward strand.
GGTGATTCCGCGTGAGGTGGGGGCGGGCTCGCCGATCGAGCACATCATCTACATCATCAAAGAGAACCGTACCTATGATCAGGTGTTCGGCGATCTTCCGCATACCAACGGCGATCCGCGCCTGGCTATTTTCGGAAGCAATGTGACGCCTAACCAACATGCTTTGGCGCAGCAATTCGTAACTCTGGATAATCTGTTCTGCGATGGAGAAGTAAGTGTCGATGGGCACTCATGGTCTAATTCGGCCTATGCTACTGATTTCAACGAGCGGCTTTGGCCGCCCACTTACGCCGGGTTTAGCGACGCATCGCCTTCACGTGCGTATATTCCCGCAGCTGGCCACCTCTGGGATCTGGCGCGGCGCAAAGGACTCACTTATCGAAGCTATGGAGAGTACGCGGCGCGGGCCAGCAATGGAGTAACCATGCAGGCTGCGCCGGGCGCCGACGCGCTGTGGGGGCATGTGGCGCCGAACTATAAGTCAGGGATCGATATCCGCGATACGGACAAGATGAAGATTTTTCTGCGGGAGTTCGATGAATATGAGAAGAACATCGACAGCCCGAATCCGGAAGCACGCCTGCCGAATTACATCGTCATGAGCCTGCCCGAGAACCACACTATGGGCACGAAACCAGGTGCGTTTACTCCGGTGGCGATGGTTGCGAGTAACGACCAGGCGGTGGGGATGCTGGTTGATCGAGTCTCACATAGTAAATATTGGCCCACCACGGCGATCTTCATTATTGAAGATGACGCACAAGATGGCCCGGACCACGTGGATGCCCGCAGAACGGCCGGCCTGGTGATCAGCCCGTACGTCAAGCGTGGCTTAGTGGACAGCACAATGTATTCGACGAGCTCCATGGTTCGCTCGATGGAATTGCTCTTAGGCTTGCCGCCGATGAGCCAGTATGACGCGGCCGCCATGCCGCTTTACGCGTCGTTTGGAACGGATTCCAACCTGACCGCTTTCACGATGATTCCGCCTCGCGTGGATCTGAACACGCGCAATACCAAGAAATCTTTTGGCGCGAGTCTCAGCCAGAAAATGGACTTCTCGGAAGTGGATGAGGCTCCGATGGGTCAGTTAAACGAGGTCATCTGGAAGAGCGTGAAGGGAACAAATTCACCGGTACCGCCGCCCGTGCATCGCTTTCGTCCAGTGATCGGCCCGGAATAACGTCCTTGAGTCAGTCCGGTGGCCCGAGATGAATGGCCACCTATTGTTCCCCTAAAAAGGATGCGGTAAGCTTCTATTGGGAACCAATACTGACAGCCAATGGCTAATAAGGCGGACGTACAGCAAGGGACCTTGGTCCTGATGATTTTAAAGACGCTCGAAGGAATGGGCCCGCTGCATGGCTACGGGATTGCGCGGCGTATTGAGCAGACCAGCGGCGACGTTTTGCAACTGAACTATGGAACGATTTATCCCGCGCTGCTGAAGCTGGAGCAAGAAGGCGCGATCACGGCGGAATGGGGCGTTTCGGAAAACGGCCGGAAAGCGAAATACTACCGATTAACGCGGGCTGGCCAAAGGCAGATACAGCGGGAGACAGCGGACTGGCTGGCGACGGCCCGGATTATGGACCGTTTCCTTATTGCGGCTAAGCAAAAAGCATGAGACTCGCGCGGTCATGCTGGCGAAGGCTGTGCGGCGTTTTGCCGCGGCGGCGGGTCGAAGAAGAGCTGGCCGATGAGATAGAAGCACATCTTGCATTGCACACGGACGATAATCTGCGTGCTGGGTTTTCCGAATCTGAGGCGCGGAGAAGAGCGGTTTTGCAACTGGGTGGAATCGCGGGATTAAAAGAAGCGTATCGAGACCGCAGCGGTGTCCCGTGGTTGGAACAGCTCTGGCGAGACTGGTGTATGGCTGTTCGCACGCTTCGATTGAGTCCGGCATTTAGCGTGACTGCCGTGCTGACGCTGGGCATCGGGATCGGCGCGGTGACAGCAGTCTTCAGCGTAGTGGACCATTCGCTGCTTCGACCATTGCCTTACCCGGAGTCTAGCCGTATCATAAGCCTCGCGCGGACGGCGCCACGCTTCGATCATCCGGTGCCGTTTTCGGGAGCGGATTTTATCGACTGGCAGGCTCGCTCCCATGCGTTTGCCGAAATGGCGGCTTACACTTTTGCGAATGGCTTTACGCGGACGGCGAACGGTGGACCGGAGGAAGTGACGGGCCTTCGGGCGACAGGCGCATTTTTTTCAGCGTTGGGCGTGCGGGCGCAATTGGGGCGCGTGTTCAGCAAAGGAGACGATACGGCCGGACAGGATCACGTAGTTGTGCTCAGCTCGGCGCTTTGGCAGCGATGGTTTGACGGAAGATCGAGCGCCGTTGGCTCTACCCTGGATCTCCAAGGCACGCCATACACCGTGATCGGCGTGCTTCCAGAGAAATTCAAATTCGAGGAAGCAACCAACGCGGAATTATGGGTACCGCTCGCTCTCGAACCGGGAGCCGATCGCGGGAATCGCTGGCTGAGGGGCATCGGAAGACTTGCTCCCGGCGTGACGGTAAGTCAGGCGCAGGCCGAAATGAATTTTATTGCGGGTCAACTGCAGCGCGAGTATCCGCACGACGATGCGGAGCAAGGCGTGCTGGTGCAGCCGTTTCAAGCGCAGGTTTCCGGAATCAACGAAGATACGGTGCTTTTGTTTTTTGGAGCAGTGACGGCGGTATTGCTAATTGTGTGTGCCAATGTGGCTGGTTTGCAGTTGGCGCGCGCCGCGGGGCGCCGTAAGGTTTTTGCCATGAGAACGGCACTTGGGGCGAGCCGGAAACGCGTGATACAGGAATTGCTGATAGAAAGCTTCGCGCTCGCGATGGCGGGCGGCTTCCTTGGTGTAGCAATAGCGTATTTGCTGGTTCCATTGTTACGCGCACAGCAGTTCGTCTATCTGCCGCGGGCCGATGCGATTGCGGTGGATGGGCGGATTTTACTATTTGCGGCGGTGGTTTCGCTTGCTACGGGCGTTCTATTTGGTCTGTCGCCTGCGCTCGAGTTATCGCGACTGGATTTGGGCGATGAATTGAAAACGGGATCTGGGGACATGGGACTGACCAGGCGAACTCTGCTGCGCAATTGGCTTATCATCGGCGAGATTGCGCTTTCGTGTGTGCTGCTGGTGAGTGCCGGACTATTGGCGCAAAGCCTGGCACGCGCGCTCGAAACACATCCGGGCTACAGGACACATCAGTTGCTGACATTCTGGTTGACGCTTCCGCCAGAACGCTACCAGGACAGCCACTCGATGATACAGGTGAGCCGGTTGATTCTGGAGAAGGTGGCAAAATTGCCCGGCGTGCGCTCCACTGGATTAACGACGGCGCTTCCACCCTCGGGATGGGAAGACGATGGAGGATTTGCGGTGGTGAAACACCCACCCAAAGATATGCAGCATGCGCCGGACACGATCGTGGATGCGGTAAGCCCGGGATTTTTCCAGGCGATGGGTTTGCCGTTACTGCGCGGGCGTTTAATTACGGAGCAAGATAACCGGCCCGATGGGCCCAAAGTTGTAGTGGTTAGCCGGACGCTGGCCAACCGGTATTTTGCTGGAGAAAATCCAATCGGGCAGCAGATGAAATTTGAAGAAGACGACCAGAAGAACGCGTGGACAGTGGTCGGAGTTGTGGGTGACACACGATTCTTTGGCTGGGACCACGATACCGGCGTGTTCACGTATTTTCCCTACGCGGCGTTGGGCAAACGCGCTCATTTTGCCATTGCGGTGGAGATGCGGAACGATCCTGCGAGTTTGACAATGAGCGTGAAGAAGGCGATATGGTCAGTGGACAAAGCTCTTCCGCTGCTCGAAACGGCGACAATGGAGGAGCGGATGCGCGAGGCATTTGCGGCGCGACGATTTGACGCGCTGCTACTGGCGGGGTTTGCCGGCGTAGCTCTGCTGCTGGCGGCAATCGGCCTGTTTGGACTGCTTTCTTACGTGGTGGCGCAGAAGACGCGTGAGATCGGCGTGCGGATGGCGGTAGGCGCCGAACAGCGGGACGTGCTGATGCTGGTGGTGAGGCGAGCGCTGGCATTAGCGGCGGTTGGAGTGGCTTTGGGATTGCCGTGTGGCTTTGCCACGGCGCTTTTGCTGCGGGGATTTCTTTACGGAACACAGCCGTTTGATGCGGTTGTTTTTGCGGCGGCCCCAGCACTGCTTTTGTTGACGGCGGGAGTGGCGGCGCTGTTGCCAGCCTGGCGGGCATCGCGCGTCGACCCCATGAGCGCGCTGCGTGTAGGGTGAACCACGCGAACCGGCCGGCGAGTTGAGGCAGGTGTGCGATTTAGTTTTTGGGCGTATAATGCCTCTGGTTCCAGCGGGAGGTGATGCCATGGAAGTGTTGGACCGCGTCTCGGCAATTCTGCAACAGAAGGGCGGAGAGATCTGGACAATCGGTCCGGGTGAGACAGTATACGACGCGTTGGCGTTAATGGCTAGTAAACAAGTCGGCGCGTTGCTTGTGACGGAAGGCGCCGAACTGGTGGGCGTGCTTTCCGAGCGCGATTATGCGCGAAAGATCATCCTGAAAGGGCGTTCGTCGAAGGAAACTAAGGTCAGAGAAATCATGGCTTCGCCGGCTGTCACAATTCCTATGGACTGCTCGGTGGATCAAGCCATGCGGATCATGACGGAGCACCGGGTGCGGCACTTGCCGGTAATCAATAAGGCGGGCGGCTTAGCGGGACTCGTTTCGATCGGAGACCTGGTGAAGTGGATTATCACTTCCCAGGAGGAAACGATTCAACAGCTGCACAGCTACATTGCCGGAAACGTTTGATTTTACCCGCCGGCGGCTGCTCTTTTCGTCTCCATACAATTCGCAATAGCTGCTGGCTTGCTTTACCGAATGGAAGCGGAACACCTCGCCGATCTCGAGTGCCCAGGGCGGATCTCGCCCCAAAGAACTGACCAGAGCGTAGCCAATTTTCAGCAATCGTTCGATGGATTCGCGGCTGAGCTTAAGCAGTGGCCGGATACTTTTATGCACTTCCGGGTTCGTTATCCAGGTGATTGCGCGTTGCCGGAATGGTCCGACCGAATCCTGTGGTATCCTTTACCGCCCGAGATCGCCAGTAGCAGCATGAGCTCCGACCGCATGCCCTTCGATAAGTCTGGTGTCTTCTGTTTCGGCGGCAGCTCGAACATACTATGCCGCCTCAGGCAAATACATCAACCTCATGAGTAATTACTGCGGAGGGATGCCGCTACCGGCCGGACGAGTCCGTAGGCGATTGGCCATTGCTCGTCAGTATTCGCGGGCCTCGATTATTTTCCAAGCCGCAAAAAACAAGATGACTGAAGCCGCAACCGACACAGCCATTGCGCCGCACGGCAATACATGAGTGACCAGAGGAGACGCGTCGCCGCCGAAGCTGAATGGGTTGAGCGAGGAAGGTAATCCCAGCCGGTTCATACTCAGCCATAACAAGCCGAGCAATAGAAAACTTCCAAAAATCTGTCCGGTTTCGCTTAGGAATGCAGCTAGTAGAACCGAGACGAAATAAAAACCAGCCGTACAAACGGTCGCCGAAAACACTAGCTGCAGCAAATCAAAAGGAGTTGAGTGCGCTCGCATAGCCGCACTCATGCTCCAGGCAGAAACTAAAATGATCAGATTGATGGCCGCCAGCTCCAGGAGCCCACACATGGTCCTCATCGCAAGCAGGTGAAGACGGCTGACCGGTAACGAAAGCGTATAGTACGTGGAACCATGAAGGCCCGGCAGCGCTTGAATACCGGATTGCGTTCTGATACCAGCGCCGGCCAGGTAAACCGCCGCAAATACAAGAAACATCGATATCACGAACATCGCCATGTTTACAGCTTTCATTGATGCCAAGCCGCCCGATGCCAGCTGTAACAGCAGCATTGCCAACGGTAAACCGGCTGCGTAGAGCAGCCGCCACCTTGTTTCAAGCCACGCTTTCATCCACAGCATTTAATACTCCCGAGTCTCAACTACTTTCCAAGCCGCCAAGAACAGCACCGCTGAGGCCGATAGTGAAATAGCCATTGCCGGATTGGGCAAGCTGTGCGTGAGGAGAGGCGAGGCATCACCCATAAAGCGAAAGACGTTCAATAGCGGTGGTAGTGCTAACCGCGACGTTGCCCACCACCCAATTCCGATCACAAATATGCTTCCAAACAGCTGCCACGTATCATCCAAGATAGTCGCCACCAATACCGAGACGAAGTAAAAGCAAGCAGTGCAGACGACGGTGGACGAAATCAGTTGCAACAGATCGAAGAGCGTCGAATTCCCTCGCACCAAAGAAAATAAACTCCAAGCAGAGATAATCATAAAGATATTTATCGCTGTTGTTTCCAAGAGCCCGAAGCCCGCTCTTATCGCAAGCAGCCGGAAACGGCTAACTGGCAGGGAGAGCGTGAAATACGTCGATCCATGAAGACCTCGCGTCCTCCGCAAGGACGATTGCGTTCTAATACCTGCGCCGGCCAGATTGACTGCTGCAAATATCGACAGGACTGATAAC
>DATAYL010000020.1:0-16389 GCA_036272575.1 Bryobacteraceae bacterium
AAGAGCTGCATGCGCGCCCAGGCCAGGTCGGGATGCGCCGGCTGTCCGCCCCAGGTGACATGGCTGCCGTGGGCGTGCAGAGTCGAGAAGAGTTGGCGGAGGCCGGATTCTACTTCAGATGGCAGCCGCGGGGTATTGGCGTCGAGCAGCAAACCGGCAACTTCGGCGAGCGGGACCGGCCGATCAGCCGCTCTTAGCAGGATGTACTGGCCATTTTGCCAAACGAACTCAACCGAAGCCGTGCGATCGGGGGAACTGGGTAGGATCTCGCTTGAAAACCCGCGCCGGGTGAGGTCTCGCTTACCCTCGACCAGAATCCGGATCGGCCACAAGCTAGGTAAGTCCTGGTTTTCCAGAAGGTTACCCAGAATCCAACGGAGCTGTTCCAGTTGCACGAGGGTGTCTTGGGCGGTAACTGGATCGCTGTCCGTCAGGATGTGAAAGGGACCGAGATTGAATTCCACCCAGCTCTCTTTTGCCTGAATGGAGCAGGTAAACGCCAGCAGTAGCGAAAGAGTAATAAGCCTTACAGCGAGATCAGGGATCCCCGCTGGTCGTGACGACGATCGCGCGCGCTGGCTCTTCCGAGCGTCCGCAATAGGAGTGGGGTTCCGAGGCATCGAAATAGACGCTGTCACCGGCGCTGAGAAGATTGTCTTCCGCTTGATAGTTTACTGCGAGAACACCTTGCAAGACATGGATGAACTCCGCCCCGTCGTGTTGGTGCGGTTTAGTGACCCTGGTTTCTCCTTGGTCGAACTCAGCCAGATAAGCGCCGATAGTCTTATTAGCCGCACCGAATGCGAGCACCTCGAAGAAAAAGCCCGGAACCGGACTGTCCGGCAAATCGGGAAATCGTAAGCGCTCGCTGGCCCGTACGATCGAGAAGGTACGTCGAACGCGCTTCTCCAAAAAAAAATGCTCAAGGCCGACGTCGAAAACCGTGGCAATACGAGCCAAGGTCGGCAGCGTCGGAACCAATTTTCCATTTTCCAACTGAGACAGCATGGAAGCCGACAGTCCAGTGTGCTTGCCCAAATCGACCAACGCAATTTTCTTGCGGAGACGAAGCTGTCTTAACTTAGGCCCAATGTCGTAGCTGTGGAGAAAGCGGCGGACGGAGTCATCCGTATTATTTTCAGTACCCTTCAAACTCGTTTTACCACCACGAATATCAGAGGCATGGCTTTTGGCTTCACTAAAATCGTTTTCAACGGAGTCTATCACTGTTTCTCGTTCAGGAATAGATTCGTTCATAGAGGCCTGAGTCATGGATTCTTGCGAAACGCACCAGATGCAAAACCGGGACGGATACCGGGAGATGGCGGATGACGGACTGGTGATGCGGTGCCAGGAGGGCGACACGTCCGCCTTCGATGAATTAATGCAGCGCCATCAAACAGCGGTGTTGAAGATTGCGCTTTCGATCGTGCGCGATAAGCAAGACGCCGAAGACGAAGTACAAAACGCTTTCTGGAAGGCTTACCAACACATCGATCAGTTTGAACGGGACGCTAAGTTTTCGACTTGGTTAACTCGAATCGTAGTGAATCAGTGCTTAATGCGTCTGAGACAGGCCAGGCGAGCTAAATTTGCGTACCTGGACGATACGCAGCCTGGGGAAGAGAGCAATTTGTTTGAACTGCGTGATGTGCGGCAGTCGCCGGAAGAAAGCGTGGGAGAGTCGGAGGTGGCATTCGTGCTCTCAAAGGAGATTCGACGAACGCCGCCGCTGCTGCGCAATGTATTTCTGCTGCGCGATGTGCAGGAAAGACCCATGACGGAAGTGGCGGAGAGGCTCGGAATCTCGGTAGCGGCGGCAAAAAGCCGACTGTTGCGCGCGAGAACCGAGTTGCGCGCTCGGATGGGACGTCATCAAGGACATGCAGGCCCGGCAACGCTAATGGCGTAGCCTGCCATTGTTGTCAGGCTTGCGCGCCGCAAGGCGGATCTACCGAATTGGCTTACGCGACGCGTGCCAGTTGATCGATACTCCTAGGTCTTACTGCTCTCCAGTTCTGGTCCGACTTGCACTTTGTCACGCAAGCGCTGTCGGACCTGAATCTGATCGTTGGTGAGTCGCGCGTCATAAATCGATCGCGGCTCGATGGACCGGGAGATCATCGTGGCGATAGTCGCGGCCAGCAGTAGCGGCAAGAGGAAAGAACGGCCTTGGCCGGTCAGTTCCATCATGAGAACGATGGTTGAGACGGGTCCTTGCGTGGTTGCCGAAAGGACTGCCCCTGCACCAATGAATCCGCATAGTCCGACTGAAACATGCGGGAAGACGAACGACCACAAATAACCGAGAACCGATCCAAGCAACGCGCCTGAGGTGAGCGAAGGAGTGAATAGCCCGCCGGGAACACCCGACCCAATACACAATACGATGGCGGCTGGCTTGAGCACAAGCAGCAGGGCCGCCAAGGCAAAAGGCACAGCACCGGCAAACAGAAGTTGGGAGACATCACGCCCGTTGCCTAAGAGCTGAGGAAAGCGGATAGCCATGATCCCCAGCAAAGCCAAGCAGAAAATAGGCCGCACGATTCTCTGCCAGCCGGACGGTTTGTTGCGTTCCGCCCATCGGACAAATCGCACGTACACGACAGAAAATGGCGCTGCCACCAATCCGCAGACAACGGCAAAGAGCAGACTTACACGTGAGTCCGGATAGGGCGGAACTTGGTATGTGGGCATATTCGGCAATAAGGTCCACGCCGCCGCTGTGGCTACGGCGGAGCAAAGAAGGGCCGGCAAAATAAAGCGGAGCGCCAATGCGCCACGCACAACTTCGATGGCAAACAGTGCGCCTCCCAGCGGTACTCCATAAGCCGCCGCCATGCCGGCGCCCGCGCCGCAAGCCACCAGCAGGCGGCGTTGGTCATCGGACAACCGCGTCAGGTCGGAGAAAAAATTGCCAAACACGGCGCCTGCTTGTTTTGGTGCGCCCTCGCGACCCAAAGAGACACCCATACCGACAAGCACGACCGACAACGTGGCGCTCGCGAGAGTGCGCAACGACGGGAGCTTTCCGGCGTGAAACCAGATCGCCGCTGTTGTGTCGATATCGTTTCCGCTCGACAGTCTACGCAGCACCACCTGCGCAATCCCGGTCACTACGCCAGCCGCAAGCAGAATCAGGAAAACGCGCAGAGCTGCCGTATGCTGGGCTGTGTCCAGAATCTCCCGTCCGTTTCCACCCCATAGACTGCGTTGAACCCATTCAAGCAGCTTTGTGAGCAAACCGGCGGAGAGTCCGGTCAGAATCCCGATGCCCACCACAGAAACCCAAAAGCGGGGAGCGGATGGCTGACCCAGCGTTGCCGGGATCGCATGAGCATTGTTTACTGCTTCCATGTGTGGTTCAGATTTGCGGATCATCGAACCGGGGACGCACCGCTGTCGGTCTTCGAGGCGTCTACAAAAACCTCGATTGCAAACGGATGATTAATGACGTATGTGCCAAAATCCGGGTCATGTTGCTCGGGCTGCTTCTGGCCGTTCGAGTCCCTGGCGCGCGCCATCAGTTCATAACGCCCCGACTGCTCGGGAACCTGCCAGGTCAATTGAAAACGCCGCCAGGCGAAGCGAAGTGGCGCATCGAGGAACTCAGCTGGTTCCCACGACGCTCCGCCATCTGTCGATATTTCAATCTCCTTCACTTCCGCATCGCCACACCAGCAGGCGCCGAATATCCTATAAGGCCGCCCGCCCGGCACAACCTCGTACGTGCTGGGGCGCGCAATTTGAGATTTGATCGCCATCTCGGAAAGCGGTAGTCTGACTGGCTTCCCGTCAACATGACGCCAATACGCATAATCGGAGGTCTGCCAATAGCCCTGAAAGGTCTCGCACATCGCATGAATTCGAGTCAGCCATTTTACTGAGGCCATCCCGTAGTGCCCAGGCACAATCAGCCTTACAGGATAGCCATGGTCTTGTGGTAGGACTTGGCCGTTCATCTGGTAAGCGACCAGTACTTCAGGAGAAAGTGCCTTCGCACGCAAAAGGCTTCTTGCATACGAGATTGGTTCTGGTGGGATTGGCTTCTCCTTGGGGGTGCCGCGATCTGCTCCTTCGAAGACGATCTCAGTGGCATCATCGAACAACCCGGCCTTCTCGAGCAGATGCCGGAGCGGAACTCCCGTCCATTCGGCGTTGCCGACGGCGCCTAGTTGCCATTGCGCGCCTTCCACTTGTGGAACGAGAAAGATCCGGCTGTTTCCTGCGCACTCGAGCGTAGCCACCAGAGTTTTCGAGGGCATGCCGCGGAGGTCCTCGTACCGGAACGAAAGTGGAGTAGAAACCGCTCCATCCACACTAAGTGCATAAGAGTCTTTCTCGAGAGCGGGCGCCTTGAAGTGGCTCCGAATATAGAACAGGCTACTCGGAGTTAAGAAGGTATCCGGCTGCTGAAATGGATACTCGAAATTCACTGGCTCCCGCTGACGGATCACCATGCCAACGTCGGCAGAGGGTTGGACAACATCAGAAGGTGTTGATGGAACGTCTCGCACAAGCTCCTCGCTTAGTTCGTACGGCATTACAGCTGTCCTGCCCATTTAGCGTGCCTCGTACGATTGTTCCCAAATCTCGGCCTCTCTGGTAATTGGACGATCGAACTGGATAACAAACAGTTTCCCGTGTTGGGCGACGTAAAGCATATTCGTTTCAGCATCGATGGTATAGGCATCTACGTTCTTTAGCGTCTTCGCAATCTCAACGGAAGGCGCATTGGCCAGTTCAAGAACGGTCAGGCTTTGGCTAGCATCGGGCGCTCCGCTCGCAATAGCGGCATGCTCACTCACCGGGCGGATTTGGAAAGTCGGCTCGTCGCTGCTCAGTGCCAATGTGTTCAGTTCGCGCGGCTCTGCCGGCTGAGAAACATCATAGATCGCGAGTGTTCCGTTTGCTGAAGCGATGTAGAGATAACGGCTGCCCTTGTTGCTCCGCCGCAGGAATAGGTCCGTTGTCTTCCCGTTTGCCAGGGTTTGTTCGCAAAGCATATGGGTTGTCTCCGAGTCGTGGTGGCCCTTGGCAGCGGCAGGTCCGGCGGCCAGTATCAGCGCTGAGCAAACAGCTCCAGCGATTTTCATCGAATTCCTAAATGTGGTTCGTGTCATTTCTGTCAACCTCTGTCTGTAGTATGGAGTTGCTTCAGGTTCACCGTCCAAGCAGTAATCCTGATCGCACATCAGTAAATGTGATGCCTGCTGAATGCAGCAACCGGGCGTGCCTGTGGAATGCTGGTGAACATGCTGGAGAACTTTCGGCTCCGGGTCTTTCGGGCCGTGGCGGACCACCTCAGCTTCCGCAAAGCCGGTGAGCAACTCTATCTCACTCAACCTGCCATCACTCTTCAAATCAAAACGCTCGAAGACGAAGTGGGAAGCAAGTTGTTCGAACGGCGCGCTACGGGCGTGACCCTCACCGGGGCCGGCGAATCGCTACTCCACTACGCGGTCCAGCTTGCCAGGCTGGCGGAAGAGGCGGAAAACGCGCTTGCCAGTCTGAAAGGCGAGACAAGCGGCGAACTCGAGTTGGGAGCGTCCACGACTATTGCCCAATACGTGCTGCCTCCTCGCCTAGCAGCTTTCGCCCGGCGCTTCCCATCGGTCTATCTACGCGTCACCAGCGAGAATACTGAACGAATTGTCGAGGGGGTAGCGTCAGGTCGCTTCGGCCTGGGGCTAATTGAAGGCCCTCCCCTGTCCCGTGAAATCAAAGTAGAGACCTGGTTTGAAGACGAACTCGTAGTTGTGGTGCCCAAGGGCCACGAATGGGCTTCGCTGGCCAGCATTCCCGCTGCCAATCTCATGGGTGTTCCCCTTCTAATGCGCGAGCGAGGGTCGGGCTCACGCCATGTTATCGAAGAAGGTCTGCAAAGAGCTGGCCTGCGTCTCGGGCAATTGACCATCGCCATGGAACTCGATTCATCAGAAGCCATTCTCTCCTGCATTGAAGCAGGCCTGGGTGTCGGTTTTGCTTCTGTTTGGGCCTTCGATCGCCGAGGAGTCGATCAGACTCTAGCCAAGATTCACCTTGAAAAACACTTGCTGACCAGAGACTTCTCCTTCGCCATGCCGGCCACCCCGAACATTTCTGCCGCAGCCGCCGCGATGAAGCGCTTTCTGGAACAGCCAAATAAGGGCATGTGATCGCAGGTGAGGCGAGTGTACATCTTAACCTGATTAAGGTCGATCGACATCTGCTCACTCGAAGGAGCGCGTTATGAGTGAAGAAAAGATAACCGCGGACCGGCTAGTTGCATTTTCAGACGGTTCGTAGGCCCTCCGACGCTGGGATTGATATGGATCAACTTCGTCCATCTCTTTATGGTGTCGCTCGTGCCTTTTGCGAGTGCCTGGTTGCGCGCACGCGGCTCGCGTCGTCCCCTGTAGTGTTTACGCGGGGCTGTTGTGTGCATCGACATTGCCCACAGCGTCTTCGAGCGCGAACTATTGAACCGCGCGAACGTCCCGCTGGTGTCCGAGCGTACGCGGCGCATGGCGAGGCGCCGATCACAAATCGATGACGACGTCGCGAATCGGTTGTGAGCAGCAAACGAGAAGATTGCCTTCGACGGGCTTTTCGAGTGGCTCCGGTGCGTAGACAACCGCCCCCCCGACCAAACCGCTCTCGCAGCTGTGACAAACGCCGGTCCGGCACGACCAACGGACTGGGACGTCGCACGCCTCCGCCAACTCCAAAATGCTCTGGTACGCCGAGGCCTTCCAGTGTGCGGCGATGCCACTGCGGGCGAAGGATACCATTGGACCGGTGTTGGCATCGTCGCTGGGCGGATGCGAAGCTCGCGCCGCTACGCCGACGAGACCAGGAGTCATCGACTCGCTGCCGTTGAAGATTTCGACGTGAATCCGCTCCCGCGCCACGCCCAAAGTTGCGAGCGCCTCTCGCATGTCTGCCATGAAGTGAGTAGGCCCGCAGACGTAAATCTCCGCCGAGGCTGGGACGCCGACCTCATCTAACTGCGATCGCGACAGGTGACCGCTGACGTCGAAATCCTCACCCATCCTGTCGCGCGAGCCCGGCCTGCTGTAACAAACATAGCTGCGTCCATGCGTGAGCGCGGGCATGAGGCGGCGGACTTCGCCGGCGAACGGATGATGCTGCCGATCCCGAGCGGCGTGCACCCACAAGACCTGCCGTGTCGAGTGGGCAGCCGCGAGAGCGTACAGCATCGCCAGAACAGGCGTCGCCCCAATTCCCGCACTGAGCAGTACCACGGGCTGCTCTCCGGACTGCAGAATGAAACTTCCACGGGGCGAGCTGACGTCGAGAGCATCGCCTACCCGGACATTCTCCCGCAAATAGGTTCCCGCCACTCCATGCGATTCGATCTTCACGCTGATTCGATAGCGCTCCGTCGAAAGAGGACCCGAAAGCGAATAGCTGCGAAAAAGCGGCGGGCCACCAACAGTCGGTTGAAGACGCAAGACCACGTACTGGCCGGGCAGCGCCGCCGGCAGCGGCTTACCGTCGGAGCTTTGCAACATCAGCGAGAGGACGTCTGCGGACTCCTGATCGATCGCCGCCACCGCGAGCGATCGAAATCCTGGCGCAACCGGATGCGCTGCTGCTTCCGGCAAGAGCCCCGTATTGCCAGTCGTTTGGCTATGCAATAACGCCTCAAACGACGAGCGCCATCCGGGCGAGAGCGCTTCGATCCGCAATGCGCGCACGAGTCGATCACGTGCATGATTGGTCGAATATAGAAGGGCGTTGATCTCGGCGACCGTCATTGGCTCCCCCGCCTCGCCCACCTTCACGATTTCGTCGCCGGAGCCGACCATGCCTTGCTGCAGTACGCGGAAGTAGAATCCCGGCCGTCCGCTGGATGTAAGCAATGCGGGCATTCGGGGTTCGTTCATCCGAATGCCGACGCGGTAGCAGGTAACGCGAGGTTGAGTGACCTCGAATAGGGCACTGCCGATCTGGTAACGGTCGCCGATACATACGGTATCGTCGGGCAATCCTTCAATCGTGAAGTTCTCGCCGAACTGTCCGTGGACGAAGTCGTTCCTCTTCAGCTGCTCCTGCCAATAGCGATACGATCCGATTTGATAGACGAAGACGGCGCGCTGCTCACCCCCGTGCCCGGCGAGGTCGCCCTGACCGTCTCCGTCTAGATTCAACCGGCTGACCCGACACCGGCCGGGCACCGGATCCTTCCAGATTGCGGTGTGTACGGTGCGCCCCTTCCATTCGATATCGCGCGGAAGTCCAACGTTCACCGATAATAATCGGGCCATTTCGCTCGCTTCGGCTCCTAGCCGCTTACAGGCCGGAGCGCTTCGGCGACTTCGAGGTCCCGATCGGGACCGTGCGGAATCACTGTCTGACCTGGCTCGAGGCGGGGCTGGATGCCATCGAGCTTTACAGAAACTATATCCGACTCGAACGACGCCAGGTCGGAGATGCGGCCGGCTTCAGGATACGACCATGCCGCAAGACGTGTCTCATCGATATCGTAGTAGCTGCACAGACCTTTGTACGGGCTAAAGCTCTGCTGTTCAACGGGCGTCAGTGCGGAGTGATCGATATCGGTGCGTGTAACATACCAGCGCGCGCGAAGCCGGATTCATAGAGGACTACCGGCCGCTTCGTATCGGCGATGATGCGATCATCGTGACGGACCACGAGACGACGGAATGCCTGGCGGATATCGATACGGTGATAGCTATCGGCAGCGTGGCCCATAGTGGTGTGCTCGATGCGTTGTAGAGCCATCGGATAGCCGCCGGGTTCAAAGAGCAGGAGGACGTGCTCGCTGTCGGCGATCCATTTCCCGCCGAACTGCACGCGCATGCGCCGAGGTAACGGCTCGGCGTACAACGGTCTCTTGGGCAGCGGTTCTGGCACAAGGAAACGGCCGATCGCTCCCGGTGAGAGCGACCTTGTTGCCAGGATACTCCCACTGCTCTCTTCCTAATAGGGCCGATCAGCCGATTGGCGTGGCTGGTAGGAGATCTTCCGCGAATCGCGGGTCAAAAGCCCTTACCGCCCGCGCCGTGTTGCAAGAATGACTCGGTCATTAAGGTTCTGGAGGGGCCGGAAATCGTTGCCGAGCACATCCCGGAACCTTTGCAGCTGGGATGCTGACATCTCGGCAAACTGCTGCAGCACAAACCATGTTACGTTTTCAGAGCAGGGCGGAGTTGTAAGTGAACCGGGGTAAGTGTAGTAGCTCGAAAGATCGGTAAATGCATTCGCCAGGTTCAGGCCGTCGACCGTGACAGCTGGCGACGTCGTCTTCTGGGGCAGGCCGACGCGGAGTATTGTGGCGAGAAATGGGTTCTCCCTCCCGACGCGGTACATGACGGCAATGACGGTAAGCTGCGAGCTTGCATCCTGAAATACGGCATGAAGCTCCATAACAGCGTGCCTGCCGCGGAGCGTGTGCTCCGAGAGGGTGTGGAAATGAAATTGGAGCAGCTGAAAAGTAGTGCCATTTAGGGTAAGGAGAGCTGCTGACCGCGGACTGGCAACCACCGTGTAACCAGGATTCTTCACGGTAAATGAGGTTTCGCCTGCCAGAACATCGAGCGGCAGTAACTGCCGGTCTACCACAACCTCCCCAATGTTGACTGGCGATTGCCTGGATGATGCTGTCGTGGCGCAGGCGGGGCTTTTCTCCGCCCAGAAGCCGGGACCGGTATCACCTGAATATGAGAAATCCGGTTGACTGCCGTGGCAGACCATCGCCAAACCGCACGCCAACCCGAACCCGAGGAAAGCCCTCGAAAGCCGGTTGCTCCAATTCACAAATTCGTCTCCTTGAAAGTTGCCGATCCGTAATTGCCGCCATTCCCGGCCGCGACGCGGCATCCCGGAACTCGATTTAAGCAGATATGGGGTGAACAGGGGAGTACCACACGGTAATAGTGGATACCAGTACTCGTACCCTCAATTGCGTTGTCCATTCGCCCCCTGGTGCAGCCGACGGCGCACGGCATATAGTATCGACTGACAGGCGGCGATCATTCCGATATCGCCGGTCGGAATATGCGACTCGTAAACTTGGCGCCGGCGACGGATTCCAGTAAGCGCCGGATAGACTGGAGCGTCTTGACGAGTTCGCGTCGGTAAGCGAACGTTATACTGCTAACCAACCTCGTATGTGGATTGTCCGGCTGGCTCTGGCCCGCCCTTACACTTTCGTCGTCATGGCGATTCTGATCGCCATCCTGGGCTGCACGGCCATAGTGACCATGCCGGTGGATATCTTTCCGTATATTGATATCCCGGTGGTCAGCGTGTTGTGGGTCTATTCAGGACTTTCTCCGGAAGAGATGGAGAAACGGGTGGTTACCGGATTCGAGCGTAGCCTGACCTCGAACGTGAACGATGTCGAGCACATCGAGTCGCAGTCGTACAACGGCTACGGTGTGGTGAAGATCTTTTTCCATCAGAACGTCAGGATTGACATGGCGGTGGCTCAGGTCACCGCCACTATGCAAACGGCTTTGCGTCAGATGCCGCCGGGTATGTTTCCTGCGAACGTGTTGAAATACGACGCCGCCAGTGTTCCGATTCTGCAGCTAGGTTTGTCAAGCAAGACGCTGCGGGAGCAGGAGATCTTCGACTTGGGGAATAACTTCATCCGGACTCCTCTGGGAACAGTGCAGGGCGCGTCCGTTTCCTATCCGTTCGGAGGGAAGCAGCGATCCGTGATGGTGGATCTGAATCTTGACGAACTGTACGCGAAGCAGTTATCTCCCATCGACGTCTCGAATGCACTTAATGCGCAGAATTTGATCCTCCCGGCGGGAACGGCGAAGCTAGCGGAAACCGAATACCAGGTTCGGGTGAACAGCAGTCCTGTGCTGTTGGATGAATTGAACAATCTGCCGATCAAGACCGTGAATGGCGCCACCGTGTACATGAAGGACGTGGCGCAGATTCATGACGGGTTTTCGGTGCAGAACAACATCGTTCGCACGAACGGTTCGCGCGGAGTGCTGATTACGATTACGCGTAACGGCAAGGCCTCTACTCTGGCAATTGTGAACGCGGTCAAGAAGGAGCTGCCGAGAATTCTAGCCAATGTTCCACCGGATCTGAAGGTAACGGCACTGGCCGACCAATCGATCTTTGTCCGTGCGTCCATCCAGGGCGTCGTGCGTGAGGCACTGATTGCCGCAGCGCTTACCGCCCTGATGATCCTGCTGTTTCTGGGAAGTTTGCGTAGTACGCTCATTGTCTGTATCTCGATTCCGCTCTCCATTCTGGCTTCGCTTTCGATCCTGAGTCTGCTGGGACAAACGATAAACGTGATGACGCTTGGAGGTCTCGCGCTGGCGGTCGGGATTCTAGTGGATGACGCGACGGTGGAGATCGAGAACACACATCGAAACATTGCCATGCGCAAGCCGCTGGTGCGCGCGGTGCTGGATGGCGCCTCGCAGATTGCTGTGCCCACCTTCGTAGCCACGCTGTCCATCTGTATCGTGTTCGTGCCGGTGCTGCTGCTCACCGGAACAGCAAAATACCTATTCACTCCCCTGGCGCTGGCGGTGGTGTTCGCTTTGATGGCTTCCTACCTGCTGTCCCGAACGCTGGTGCCGAACATGATGGCGTACCTGCTGGGGCCGGAGCTGCATCTTTACGTGGGACCGGCGGATGGCGCGCCGGTTCGGCAGCCCGGCGCGATCTGGCGTGTGCACCATTCCTTTGATAGGCAATTTGAGAAGCTGCGCTTCCGGTACATTGGTCTGCTTGATCTGGCACTGCGACATCGGGGCCCATCTCTCGTAGTGTTTTCACTTTTTTGTGTTTTATCGCTTGGGTTGGTTACTCTGGTCGGCGAAGACTTCTTCCCGAATGTCGACTCCGGGCAGATGCGGCTACATGCACGCGGACCCGCGGGCACTCGTATCGAGACAACTGAGGCACGGTTCGCCGCTCTCGAGAACGAAATCCGAGCTGTGATTCCGAAAGATGAGATCGACACGTTGATTGATAATATCGGGATCCCGAACAGCTGGCCTGCGATTGCGCAAGGCGATATTCCGACCATCTCTTCCGCCGACGGCGAGATCCTGATCTCGCTCGACAAAGAAAAGCACGGGTCGACCCGCGACTACGAAGTGCTGTTACGGAAGCGGCTAAGCCATGATTTCCCGGATATGACGTTCTTCTTCCAGCCGGCCAACATCACCAGCCAGATTGTTAACTTCGGACTGCCTGCTCCTATTGATCTGCAGGTGGTGGGACGCAACGCCGACGCCAATTACAAAGTGGCGTTGCGAATGGCTGAACGAATCTCTCACATACCGGGCGCCGCGGATGTGCATGTTCACCAGGTGGTTGCTTCACCCGAGCTGGAACTGGACGTGGATCGCATCAAAGCCTCGCAGCTCGGTCTTACGCAGCGGGATGTAACCAACAGCATGCTGATCTCGCTCAGCGGGAGTTCGACGGTCGCTCCTAATTTCTGGCTGAACTGGGCAAATGGTGTGAATTACAACGTAGGCGTGCAAACCCCGCAATACCGGATCAGCTCGATGGACGCGCTGTTGCGGACTCCGATTTCTCCTTTGAGTGATATTGAGAGCAGCACGACGGGCGCTTCGCAATCGGGAGCAGCGGCAAGCAACAGTGCCTTTATAGGCGCAGCACCGAACGGATCCTCGCAGGCTTTCGGCAATCCGGGGGCGCTCGCCGGCAGCACGCAATTGCTTTCCAACCTGGTGCGGGTGCAGCGCAGCAACACACCGGTGATTGTGAACCACTACAATGTCTGGCCGGTCTACGACGTGTACGCAAATGTGGATCGCCGTGACCTGGGCGGAGTGGGCCGAGACGTTGAACGGATCATGCGGGAAGAAGAAAGTCATCTGCCGCGCGGCACGACATTCAACCTGCGCGGACAAGTGGAAACCATGCAGTCTTCATTTTTCCGTCTCGGCGTCGGCATGATCTTTGCGGTGGTGCTGGTTTATCTGCTGATGACCGTAAACTTTCAATCCTGGCTGGATCCCTTCATCATCTTGACTGCGTTACCTGGCGCAATGGCCGGCATATTATGGATCTTGTTTGTCACCGGCACAACCCTAAGCGTCCCGTCTCTCATGGGTGCAATCATGTGCATCGGAGTGGCTACCGCGAATAGTATCCTGATCGTGACCTTCGCAAATGATGAACGCGCCAGCGTGAAATCGGCGCGCGAGGCAGTGCTTTCCGCGGGATATGCTCGCATGCGGCCGGTGCTGATGACGGCCACTGCAATGATTCTCGGAATGCTGCCGATGTCACTGGGGCTGGGCGAAGGCGGCGAGCAGAATGCACCGCTCGGCCGGGCTGTTATCGGCGGACTGGTGTTTGCGACTGTTACAACACTTTTCATCGTGCCGATTATCTATACCTATCTGCGAACCAAACCGCCTGTCGATCATGAGCGCCGCCTGGCGGAGCGAGAAGCGGAACTGCTGGATTCCTTGCCGAGCCATGCGATATAGCGAATCCAATATTCCCGAAAGCGACGTTTCGACGAGCGCCGCAGAGGAATTACGCCGTGAGAATGCCGAGCTGCGACGGCAACTGGCGGAGTTACGCACAGCCGGTAAGTATGGTTCCGATCATGGATCGCTGGGGGTTCCTGCCAAGCTTTGGCGTCCCAGCCGACTGACGATGATGGTGCTTTGCCTTTTCATTGCGGTCTTAGTCCTGATCGCCTTTATTGCCGGTTACCTGCCTCTGCATGCGCGCACCACGCTAATTGCGAACGAGGCGATACAACGGGAGAAAGCGTTGCCGAGAGTGGAGGTGGTGACGGTGGGCCGCTCATCTCGCGACAGCGATCTGCAACTGCCGGGCAATATTCAAGCGGTCACCGAGGCACCCATTCTTGCGCGTGCCGATGGTTACATCAAGCGCCGGCTGGTGGATATCGGCGACCAGGTCCATGCGGGCCAGACGCTGGCAGAAATCGAGGCGCCGGAACTGGACGAACAAGTTCGTCAGGCGGGGGCTGTGCTGCGAGCAGCGCGTGCCGGCGTCGACCAGGCCAAGGCGAATCTGCAGCAGGGCCAATCGGATCTGGAACTCGCGCGCGTCACTGCGAAGCGCTGGGGAAACCTGGTGAGCGACGGGTCTGTGTCTGTTCAGGAGAACGATCAGTATCAGGCGCAGTATCAATCTAAGATCGCCGCGGTACACGCTCTGGAACAGGCCTTATCTGGACAACAACATGGAGTCGATGCGGCTCAGGCCAATCTGGCTCGGGTTCAGCAGATGAAGGATTACCGGATGGTGCTGGCGCCGTTCGATGGTGTGATCACACTGCGAAATGTCGATTCGGGTGCACTGGTGAGCAACGGCAGCACACTTTTGTTTCGCATTGCGCAAACAGGAACGTTACGCATTTACCTGAATGTTCCGCAGACGCACGCCGGTGCGGTCCATCGGGGTGATGCGGCGTCAGTCACAGTGTCGAATCTGCCAGGAAGCAAGTTTAGCGGAGCGGTAGCCCGAACGGCGAATTCACTCGATCCTGCCAGCCG
Source organism: Bryobacteraceae bacterium (assembly GCA_036272575.1). Classification (GTDB taxonomy): domain Bacteria; phylum Acidobacteriota; class Terriglobia; order Bryobacterales; family Bryobacteraceae; genus Bog-105. Next base: position 14,526 of record DATAYL010000020.1, read on the forward strand.
CACACTGCTGGTCGAGGTTCACGTGCCGAATCCGCATCGCGTTCTGATGCCAGGCATGTATGCGCAAGTGAATCTCAGCAGCTCACGTGCGGAGCCGCCATTATTGATCCCGAGCAGCGCGCTCATTGTTTCCAGCGAGGGCACGCAGGTGGCGCGCGTTAAGCCGGATCACCGGCTGCATTTACAAAGGATTGTCGCGGGTCGGGACTATGGCGACCGTATCGAAGTGGCGAACGGATTACGGGATGGCGACTCAATTGTTGCGAGTCCGAGCGACGTCTTGCAAGAAGGCGCCGAAGTAGAACCGGTGGCGATGAGTACGCCCCATTAGCTATTTTCCATGGCAAAACGGGCCATTCAAGATTCGGCCGAGCGACATTCGGATTTCGGCCTGTGCAGCGCTCGCTTGTCGGCCGGCATTTAGGAATCGTCCGCAGGCGCGGCTCAATTTCCGTATCGGGATTTGGTGAGTGAAAGCCTGAATGCCGGGTGTGAATACGTGCCCAGGATGCGAATGGGAAGAACCGCGCCGGCGCCGTCCTTCTTGAAGAACGGGTCGAGCGGCATGAGCAGAACTGATTTCATTCCTCCCGCCGCCCTCGACAAGCTTGCTCTCATGGCGAGCTTTCCGCGTAAGTCGATCTTTTCGTCTAATACGTTGAAGGTGCCGCCGCCGCTGGTTAGTGCTCCGGGAACAGCGAAGACTGCTTTTGACAGAGTGGCCAGACCGCCCTCGAGCTTGACATCGCTCTTTAGCTCGGCGGTCACAATCTTAGACACGTTTTCACCTTTGGGCTTTCCGTTACCTAGCGCGCGTGCGCTGAGTTCGTCTAGTTTTTCTTCCGTCCTGGGACTCGTGAACTCCGCGCCATCAATCCTAAAATTGCCTTCGAGTTGAACCCTCTTAAGAAACGGCTCTTGCTTCGGTGGGAGCACCACATGAGCTTGTAGTTTCAAGGCTCCGTTGAGTGCAGGCCGATCAGCTTTGACGAAAAGGTGTAGCAGATCCTCGATGCGCGCTTGTCCGCCATCAATGTCGAGCGAGAGAATTTTCCCTTTCTCGCCTCTTACACTGCCGCGGGCGAGCAGTATCGAGCGCAGCATACGCACCGTTGCGGACTGAATAGTGACGTTTCCTTTTATTCCATCAACCACGGTGTTGTATTCGCCCGTAAGTTCTACTGCATGGCGGTTGCTGGTGATTTCGAAATTGCGGATGGCGGCGCGTCCGGTCACTTCCGCGCTGCCTAGCGTGCCCTGAAAGCGGCCGTCTGCTGAAAGAATACCGGCGATAAGCTTATATGTACTGAGGTCGTCATCGTTCAAGCGATAATTGCCGTCAATCCGCGTCTCAGCCACCTTTTTGAGAACCAGCGGCCCCACTGTACCCGCTGCGCTCAACCGCCCAATCAGACCTTTATTGATCACTCGCGTACGGAAGTGGATTGGCGTGTTTTTTGCCAGATTACTGAGGCCCAACTCGGGGAAATCGAACCGTACTGTTCGTGAGCCCTCCTGCCTTGGGGCGATCTCCAGAACCGTTCCGTTCGCATACAGATCCGTTACCGTGGTCGTTATTTTCGCTTGCGGGTGCTTTCGGATCCCCGGGGGAACATGGGCTGGTATGTAGAACTGAGCGCCTTCGAGTTCTATGCGAGGAATCCGATGCCTAAATGAGAGAAGATTCAGCCAGGAGCCTCGGCACGTGATCTTTGCGAGTCTCACAAGAGGGCGATTGCTGAGGGCACTGTCGCGTCTGAAAGTCACGTCCTGAGCGATGTAGCCGGGGTGAGGAACGAACAGCATGTGAAACTTCCCGATTTGCACGTCGGTTTCCGAAACCTGTTCTAAAGACACAACACTT